>DASTAE010000073.1:0-2587 GCA_035712985.1 Actinospica sp. | reverse complement strand
AGTGATCTCATACCGATGAGCGAAGCTTGGCAGAACCCGCTGCGGGACAAGCGCGACAAGCGCATGCCCCGCATCGCGGGCCCGTGCTGTGTGGTGATCTTCGGTGTCACCGGCGATCTCGCGCGCAAGAAGCTGATGCCGGCGATCTACGACCTGGCGAACCGGGGGCTGCTGCCCCCGGGCTTCGCCCTGGTCGGCTTCGCCCGCCGGGACTGGGCCGACCAGGACTTCTCCCAGGTCGTCTACGAGTCGGTCAAGGAGCACGCGCGGACCCCGTTCCGCGAGGAGGTCTGGAACCAGCTGGCCCAGGGCTTCCGCTTCGTGCCCGGCGAGTTCGGCGACCCGACGGCCTTCGAGGAGCTCAAGCAGACGATCGACGAGCTCGACCGGCTGCGCGGCACGAACGGCAACCACGCCTTCTACCTGTCGGTGCCGCCGAAGTTCTTCCCGAACGTGGTCAAGCAGCTCAAGGAGTCGGGCCTGTCGGACGGCGGCGAGGACTCCTGGCGCCGGGTCATCATCGAGAAGCCCTTCGGCCACGACCTGGCCTCCGCCAAGGAGCTCAACCGGGTCGTCGGCGAGGTCTTCCCGGCCAAGTCGGTCTTCCGGATCGACCACTACCTGGGCAAGGAGACGGTCCAGAACATCCTGGCGCTGCGCTTCGCCAACACGATGTTCGAGCCGATCTGGAACCGCAACTACGTGGACCACGTGCAGATCACCATGGCCGAGGACATCGGCATCGGCGGTCGCGCGGGCTACTACGACGGGATCGGCGCGGCCCGCGACGTCATCCAGAACCACCTGCTGCAGCTGCTCGCGCTGACCGCCATGGAGGAGCCGGGCTCCTTCGAGGCGGACGCGGTGTTCGCCGAGAAGGTCAAGGTGCTCTCGGCGGTGCAGCTGCCGGAGGACCTCGGCAAGCACACCGTGCGCGGCCAGTACACCGGCGGGTGGCAGGGCGGCGAGAAGGTGCTCGGCTTCCTGGAGGAGGACGGCATCGCGCCGGACTCGATCACCGACACCTACGCGGCGATCAAGCTGGAGATCGACACCCGGCGCTGGGCCGGCGTGCCGTTCTACCTGCGCACCGGCAAGCGGCTCGGCCGGCGCGTGACGGAGATCGCGGTGGTCTTCCAGCGCGCCCCGCACCTGCCGTTCACCGACACGATGACCGAGGAGCTCGGGCAGAACGCCCTGGTCATCCGGGTGCAGCCGGACGAGGGCATCACCGTGCGCTTCGGCTCCAAGGTGCCGGGCACCTCGATGGAGGTGCGCGACGTGTCGATGGACTTCCAGTACGGCGAGGCGTTCACCGAGTCCTCCCCGGAGGCCTACGAGCGGCTCATCCTGGACGTGCTGCTCGGCGACGCGCCGCTGTTCCCGCGCACCGAGGAGGTCGAGCTCGGCTGGGAGATCCTCGACCCGATCGAGAAGTACTGGGCGGAGAACGAGAAGCCGGCCCAGTACCCCGCGGGCACCTGGGGACCGGCCGAGGCCGACGAGATGCTCGCGCGCGACGACCGCACCTGGAGAAGGCCATGAATCGGTGCGTCATCGATCTTACGGACACGACCTACGGCAGGGCCGAAGCGTGATCATCGATCTTACGGACACGACGTCGGGCAAGATCGCCTCGACGCTGGTGGCGGCCCGGCACAAGAGCGGCACCCCCACGACGGGCGCCGTGCTGACGCTGGTGGTCGCCACCGAGGAGCGGCACCACTACGACGCGATGAAGGCCGCGAGCCGCGCCGCGCGGGAGCACCCCGCGCGGATCATCATCGCGATCGGCCGCCCGGACACGACGCGGACCCGGCTGGACGCCGAGGTGCGCACCGGCGACGAGAACGGCCCCGGCGAGGTCGTGGTGCTGCGGCTGTACGGCGAGCTGGCCACGCACGCCGACTCGGTCGTGCTGCCGCTGCTGCTGCCGGACGTGCCGGTGGTCACCTGGTGGCCGGACGAGGGCCCCGAGGTGCCGTCGAAGGACCCGCTGGGCGCCTTCGCGCAGCGCCGGATCACCGACGCCGCCGAGTACTACAAGCCGATGACCAAGCTCGTGGCGCGAGCGGCCGGCTACCAGCCGGGCGACACCGACCTGGCCTGGACCCGGCTGACCCCGTGGCGCTCGATGCTGGCCGCCGCGCTGGACCAGTTCCCGCGCAGGGTCACCGCGGTCGCGGTCTCCGGCGAGGAGGGCAACCCCTCGGTGCGGGTGCTGGCCGTGTGGCTGCGGCAGCGGCTGAACGTGCCGGTCACCCGGACGGCGGACGAGGGTCCCGGCATCACCGCGGTGGAGCTGATGACCGCGGACGGCCCGATCCGGCTCAACCGGCCGGACGGCGAGCTGGCCTCGCTCTCCATCCCCGGCCAGCCCGACCGCCCGGTGGCGCTCAAGCGCCGCGAGACGGCCGAGCTGATCGCCGAGGAGCTGCGCCGGCTGGACTCGGACGACGTCTACGCCCGCATGCTGGCCGAGGTGGGCACCCCGTTCACCGAGCCGATGCAGGTGGCCGGGCCGACGGTCGAGGCCGCGGCCAAGGAGGCGGCGCGCCTCGGCGAGCCGGCCCCGGTCCAGGTCGAG
>DASTAE010000072.1:0-26081 GCA_035712985.1 Actinospica sp. | reverse complement strand
GTCGTCGGCGGCAGCGGCGGTCCTCTCGGCCTCGCTTCCGGTGATGAACGCGGCGACCGAGAGGGTGCCGGCGTAGATGCCGGAGGCGCTGTCCGACCTGGCGGCTAGCGTGGGGGCGTGATGGACGAAAGCGGTGTTCCGGTCAGCGCGGCGCGGGTGCCGGAGGTGTTCGGCGGCCGTGTCGTGCTCGTGTATCCGGCCCGGACGTAGGCGCCGACGCGGAGCGCAGCGGAGTGTCGGCGCCGTAGGTAGGGCCGACCACGAACCCGCACGCCGCCGACGCAACCCGAACCGAGCGGACTCCCGGCGCGCCTTATCATCACAGTCGCGAAGCGGCGATTCTCTCTCAGCCAGCCAACCACGCCTCAGCTCAGCTGAACCGGACCGCCACCAGACACGCGTCGTCATCCGTGTCCGACCGAACCCTGTGCAGGATCCGGTCCGCGTAGGCCTCGAGGTCCTGGGGCGGGTCGGCGGCGTGCTCCAGCAGGGAGGCGATGTTCTCCTCGGGGGCGCGGCGGCGGCGTTCGATGAGGCCGTCGGTGTAGAGCAGGAGGACGTCGCCGGGCTCGATGAGGTGCTCGGTCTCCTCGAAGGCGCCGTCGGGGTCCACGCCGAGCATGCCGCCTTGCGGCTTCTCGAGCGGGACGGCCTCGCCGTCGCGGACCAGGACGGGGTCGGGGTGGCCTGCGCTGGCCAGGGTGAGTCTGCGCCGGACGGGGTCGTAGACGGCGCAGCAGGCGCTGGCGATGGTGAACTCGGGGAGGTCGAACGTCAGCTTGTTGAGCCAGTGCAGCATCTTGGCGCTGCCGCCGCCGGTCACGGAGAGGCCGTGCAGGGCGTGGTAGAGCCTGGCCATGGCGGTGGCCGCCGGGAAGCCGTGGCCCGCCACGTCGCCCACGTGGAGCAGGAGCCTGTCGTCGGGGAGCATCGAGACGCCGTACCAGTCGCCGCCCACTCCCGCGGCGGCGCTGGCGGGGCGGTAGCGGGTGGCGAGCTCGATGCCGGGGAGGGCGTCGGGGACCTGGCCGGTGGGGATGATGACCTGCTGCAGCAGGCTCGCGAGCTGCCGCTCGGAGTCGGCGCGGCTGCGCCTGGCGGCCAGCTGGACCTGGGCGATCTCCAGGGCGGTCTGGGTCCTGCGGCGGTCGGTCACGTCCTGGACCGAGCCGTATACGCGCACGGCCTCGCCCTCGGCGTCCAGCGCGGGCTCGCCGCCGAACCTGATGTGGCGCACGGTGCGGGAGGGCTGCAGGACCCTGACCTCGACGTGCCCCGGCCGGCCGTCGCGGATCAGGGCCTTGAGGAAGGTCTCGTGCTCCGCGGCGTCGTCCTGGTGGACGGCGTAGGGCGGCTGCTCGGCGGGGAGCGGGCCCGGGGCGAGCGCGGAGCCGAGCACGGCCAGAGCCTGGGCGTACCAGTAGACGGTGCCGGCCCGCACGTCCCATTCCCACGGGCCGGTGCCGGCCAGGCGGTGCAGCTTCTCCTCCCAGGCCGGGTCGGTGCCGGCGGTGCCCCGGTTCGGGCGCAGGGTGACGAGCAGCAGACCGGGTTCGAGCAGCGTGGCGCCCACGGAGACGCTGCGGGGGCGGACGCGGCCGCCGGGCTCGGACTCGTCGTCGTATCCGTGGTCGTGTATGCGGAGCGGGATGCCGGTCTCGAGGACGTCGGCCAGCGCGTCCAGCAGGCCCGAGGCCCGGGCCCAGGGCATGAGTTCGGCCAGCGTCCTGCCGGGCAGGCGGCGCTCGTCGGGGGCGGGGATGAGCAGGTCGGCGGCCGCGACGTTGGCGGCGGCCACGGCCAGTTCGTCCCCGGCCGCGAAGCGGACCAGCAGGGAGGGTTCGAAGGAGGTGTCGACGACGCGGCGGATCACGTTCCACCGGTCGGAGTCCTCGGCGGCCGCGGCCTGCCGCGGCACCGCGGACGCCGCCCCGGCGGCCCGGGTCACGGCACCCGCGGCTGGTCGAAGCGCTTGGTCAGGGTGACCGTGCCGTACCCGTCCTGCCGCGTCCAGGCCAGGTCGTCCACCAGCGCGCCGAGCATGATCCAGCCGATGCCCTCGGTGTCGGGGGCGAATCCCGGCGGGACGGGGGCGCGCACCGTCACCCGCAGTTCGTCCTGGTACGCCGCGAACCGGCAGGCCAGGCCGATCGCGCCGCCGTCCGGGAACGCCGGGTGCAGCAGGAAGAGCGCGCAGGCCTCGTCCACGGCCAGCCGCAGGTCGGTCACGTCGGTGATCCCGAGGTGCAGCACCGCCCCGAGGTGCACGGCGGCCGAGCGGGCGAGCACCACGAACAGGCGGTCCGCCGGGATCTCTATGAAGACCTCGGACTCGGGCAGCAGTTCGGCGGTCTCGGGGTCGACGGGCTTGTCCGCGAGCGGCTCCGCGCCGGCGGCGCCGCCCAGCCCTGTGAATCCGGCGCCCTCGTCGCCCGTCGTCTCGTCCCGCATCGCTCGGCTCCCACTCCCGTCTCGAGTTCCGCACCCTGGCCGCCGCCGCGCGGCGCCAGGCGGCCCATACCCTCTCGCCGGGCCGGTCACGCGAGGGCCTCCTGCAGGCTCGGGCGCACATCCAGCGGACGGAACGCCCCGGCGAGCTCCAGCACGCGCCGCACCGCGGGGTGCGAGGCCACCAGCCGGAAGGCGGTCCCTCCGGCCTCGGCGAGCCGGGCCCCGCGCAACAGTACCCGCAACCCGCTGGAGTCGAGGAACTCCAGCGACGTCGCGTCCAGCACCACCGCGTCGAGCGGATCTTCCAGGTATACCGCTTCCCCGGCGCGCGCGGTGAGCAGGCGCTCCAGTTTCGGCCAGAAGCGCTCGGCGCTGCCGAGGTCCAGGTCCCCGGCGATCGCCAGGATCGCGAGCCTCCGGTCGGCGCAGAGCGTGGTGGTCACCTCGAAGCGCTCCATGCGAACCCGGGTAACCGGAGGGTCGGCGGGCAAACCGCCCTGGCGCGCGCTCATTCGAATCCGGCCCGCAGCTCGCGCAGGATCCGGGTCAGCAGCCGGGAGATCTGCATCTGCGACACGCCGAGCTCCGTGCCGATCTCGGCCTGGGTCATGCCGCGGAAGAAGCGCATCAGCAGGATCCGCTTGTCCCGCTCGCCGAGGTCCGCGAGCAGTCCGGTGAGCACCTGACGGTCGATCACGGCGTCGAAGCGCTCGTCCTGCTCGCCCATGAACTCCAGCAGGCTCGCGCCCTGCTCGTCCGTGTTCACGGGGTGGTCGAGCGACGCCGTGGTGTACGCGCCGGCCGCGTCGATGGCCTCGACGATCTCCTCGGGGTCGGCGTCCAGGCGCTCGGCGAGCTCTGCGATGGTCGGCTCGCGGCCGAGTTCGTGCACCAGCTCGTCGGTGGTCTTGCGCAGCGCCCCGGACAGCTCCTGCATCCGGCGCGGCACGTGCACGCCCCAGGTCGCGTCCCTGAAGTAGCGCTTGATCTCGCCGATGATCATCGGCGTGGCGTAGCCGAGGAAGCCGGTGCCGTACTCCGGGTCGAAGTTGTCCACGGCCTTGACCAGGCCGAGGTAGGCGACCTGCTCGAAGTCCTCGCCGCTGCCGCCGGAGGCCCCGTGCGCGCCGCGGCCGCCGTAGCGCTGGGCGATGTGCCGCGCGTAGGGCATGTGGTCCTCGATCACCTCGGCCCGCAGCCGGGCCCGCTCGGGATCGTCCTCGGGCAGCTCGGCCATCCTGGCGAGCACCCGCATCGTCTCGGCACGCTGCTCCGCCCGCCGATCCGCGGCGTCCGGCGTCACAGGGTTCGAACTCGTCTCGTCCGTCCCTTCGGACCGCATCGCACCTCCGTTCCGCCTCTGGCAGGTAACCGATGAGCGGCCCGTCAAACCTCTTTGCGGCGGGCAGGTATGAAGCGGGCGGGACCGGGTAGCCCGAGACAATGGACGCGATCAGCAGGAATCCGCTGCCGGAGCCGGAGCGCGACCCGCGTCCGGCGCCGCCTCCGCTGCCCGAGCCGGGCGCGCCCGAGCCCTTCCCCGAACCGCCGGAGCCGCCCGGGCCCGTCCCGGCGCCGACGCCGCCGGGGCCGGACGGTCCGCCCGCTCCCCCGCCGGAGCCGCAGCCCTGGCCGCCGATCCCGGAACCCGGCCCGGACATCCCGCCGCTGCCCGCCCCCGCCTGACCGGCCGCTCGGCCGCCCGTCGACGAATCCTGACCCGCTTCGACCGGCCGACCGCACGGCGCCGGGAGCGAGCGGCTACACTGTGCGCCGAGCGACCCCGACGCCCGACCCGCCCCAACTGAGCCCAAGGAGCGTGTTTCAGCACTATGGACCGCCTCGCTGTCGCCGTGGCGCCGGACGGCCCCGGCCGATTCGTGGTCACGCTCGCGGGCGAGCTCGACCTGGCCGCGGCCGACGGGTTCTGGGCGGAACTCCAGCCGCTGATCGAACCCGCCGGGATGGTCGTGCTCGACGGAACCGAACTGAGCTTCCTCGACTCCAGCGGCCTGCGCGTGCTGCTGCTGGCCAACGCCCGGGCCAAGGAGCTCGGCGCCCGGCTGCGGCTGGTCGCCCCGCACCGCGCGGTGCGCCGCACCCTGGAGCTGACCGGCGCGGACGACCTGGTCACCACGTGCGCCACGGTGGACGAGGCGCTGATCGCCGACTAGCCGGGCCGCCGCTCAGCGGCGCTCGGCCCCGGCGGCGAGGGTCATCTCCATGCGCACGGCCGTGCCCTCGCCCGGCACGCTGCGTATCCGCACCGCGTCGCAGGCCTGCCGCACGATCCACAGGCCCGCCCCGCCCTGACCGCTGAGGTCGGGCCGCCGCTCCCCGGCCGTCGGGTCGGGCAGCGCGCCCTGGTCGGCGACCTCGCAGACCAGCGCCCCGCCCTCGGCCCACAGCCGCAGCACCCCGCCGCCGCCGGTGTGCATCACGCTGTTCGCCGCGAGCTCGTGCGCGGACAGGACGAAGTCGGGCACCCGCCGTGGGTCGAGCCCGGCCGCCTCGGCCGCCTTGCCCACCTCGTGCCGCAGCCGCGGCAGGTCGTCCGGATCCGCGAAGCGCAGCACGCACAGCGGTTCGGTCGCGGGCTCGGGGAACGCGTTCTGTGACATAGATCAGCCGACAGCTCGTTGGGTCGTGTCTGGTCGAGGGGCGTCGTCCGGCGCCAGCGGACAGCGTAGCCGCTCCGAGGCCCCTCCGGACCGGGTCATGCGGACCCGACTACCCCGACGGGACCGGATTCATGCGCCCCGTGTCATCAGCGGTTGAGTGCCGGGACCCGCGCGAGCACTCCGTCGAAGTCGACGCCCGGGGACAGCGTGCCGAAAGCGGTGCCGTGCGCCCCGTGGAGGCGGGAGGCGCAGAAGGCGTCGGCGACGGAGGCGGGCGCGTGGCGCACCAGGAGCGAGCCCTGCAGCACCAGGGCCATCCGCTCGACCAGGCGCCGGGCCCGCAGTTCGGCGTCCTCGGTGAGCACGAGCTCCGCCTCGAGGTCGCGCCACGCGGCGTCCAGCCGGGGCTCCGCGCCCGCGGCCGCGGCGATCTCGGAGCGGAAGGCGGTCAGCGCCTCGGGCTCGCGCCGCAGGGCCCGCAGCACGTCGAGCGCGCTGACGTTGCCCGAGCCCTCCCAGATCCCGTTGAGCGGCGCCTCGCGGTACAGCCGCGGCATGCCCGAGGCCTCGTCGTAGCCGTTGCCGCCGAGGCACTCCAGGGCCTCCGCGACGGCCGTCGGCTGCCGCTTGCACACCCAGTACTTGGCGACGGCCGTGGCGAGCCGCAGGAAGGCGCGCTCGCCCTCGTCCCCGAGCACGGCCCGGTCCGCGGCGCCGGCCACCCGCAGCGCGAGCGTCGTGGCGGCCTCGGACTCGAGCGACAGGTCGGCGATCACGTTGCGCATCAGGGCCTTGTCGATCAGCCGGGAGCCGAAGGCCTCGCGGTGCCCGACGTGGTGCGCGGCCAGGTTCAGCGCGGCGCGGGTGCCGGAGGCGGCGCCGAGGACGCAGTCCAGGCGCGTCATCGTGACCATCTCGATGATCGTGCGCACGCCGCGCCCCTCGTCGCCGACCAGCCACGCGACGGTGTCGTCGAACTCGGGCTCGCTGCTCGCGTTGCTGCGGTTGCCGAGCTTGTCCTTGAGCCGCTGGATCAGGAAGGTGTTCCGGGTGCCGTCGGGCAGCACGCGCGGCACGAGGAAGCAGGACAGGCCGCCGGGCGCCTGCGCGAGCACGAGGAAGACGTCGTTCATCGGCGCGCTGGTGAACCACTTGTGGCCGCGCAGCCGCCAGGTGCCGTCGGCGTGCGGGGTCGCCGTGGTCGTGTTCGCCCGCACGTCCGAGCCGCCCTGCTTCTCGGTCATACCCATGCCCGCGAGCAGCCCGCGCTTGCCGAGCGGCGCCCGCAGGCCGGGATCATAGACGCGGCTGGTGAGCAAGGGCTCGTATACGGCGGCGAGCTCAGCGTCGGCGCGCAGCGCGGGGACGACCGCGTATGTCATGGAGATCGGGCAGCCGTGCCCCTGCTCGACGCTCGACCAGACCATGAACCCGGCCGCGCGGGCCACGTGGGTGCCCGGCTTGTGCTGGGCCCACGGCGCCCCGGCCAGGCCCTCGCGGACGGCGACGTCCATCAGCGCGTGGTACGAGGGATGGAAGGCGACCTCGTCGATCCGGTTGCCGTAGCGGTCGTGGGTGCGCAGCTCGGGCTCGTGCCGGTTGGCCTCGTCGGCCCAGCGCTGCGCCTGCTCGCTTCCGGCGAGCCGGCCGATCCGGTGCAGGTCCTCGGCGTACCAGTCGGCGCCCTCGCGGGACAGGCCCTCCAGCAGCACCGGGTCCTCGGCGACGTCGTGGCCGACGAGCGGCGGGACCTGGTTCACGACCGCGTGGGTGCGCGCTGCCACGCTCTCCACCTCCAGATCTGTTACTTGCGGGTAACTTGATCCTGCCACCGCCGCCGGGAAACCGGAAGGGCTCAGTTCGAGGACGCGCCGGCCGAGGCGGTGCTGATGAGGCCGGACCACACGGTCACCTCGGTCAGGATGCCGTTGCCGTTGTCCGCGGTGTCGTCGAGCACCTTCAGCAGCGCCACGCGGTTGCCCACGGTGATGTCGCAGACCATCGTGCCGTTGGAGACCGTCACCTGCTCCACGCCCTGGCTGGAGACCTGGTCGTAGCACTGGCCGCGGCTCGGGGTGCCCGTGCCGGTCCAGGTGGCCAGGGTGGCGGCGCCGCCGGGCAGCGCCGTGAGCTGATACGGACCGTCCCCGCTGATCGAGATCGTCGAGTCGTACAGGCTGACCTGGGAGCTCGCGCCGTTGTTGACCGGAACGGAGTCGAGGTCGACCTGGTTGACGGTGATCATGACCTGGCCGTGCCACTGGACTGCGTCGCCGCCCGCGAGAGTGGCCGGGGCGGAGGTCGCAGGGTTCGATGACGCCTGCGTGCCGCTGCCGCTGTGGCCGGTCGGCTGGACGGGGTTGTTCGGGTTCGTCGTGGTCGAGTGCGGCCAGACCAGCGCCGCGACGACGACCGCGGCGACGGCCGTGGCCAGCGAGCTCGTGCCCGCCACGAGCGCGGTCCGGCCACGGCGCGGGCGCCGCGCGGGGGCCGGCGGCTCGCCGGAGAGCTCGATGAGCGGCGTGGCCTCCGGGGTCACCGTCGTCATCGCGTGCACGTCGGGGATTTCCGGGGTGCGTTCGGCCGCGGTCTCGTCCATGGGCTCGCCGACGGTCTCGTCGTCGACGACGGTCTGGTCGGCGTCCTTCGCGCCGGCCAGGTCGCCGAGGGCCCGCGCGCGCTCGCGGATCATCGCGAGGACGGCGTCCGGCAGCGGGGTCTCGGGTCCGGCGCCGGCCGCGCGGCAGCCCTCGATGATGCGTTGGGTGGACGGTCGCTCGGCCGGTTCCTTGCGCAGGCAGACCCGGATCAGCTCCCTGACCTGCTCGGGCAGCGCCTCGTAGTCCGGCTCGTCGTGGATCACCCGGTAGAGCACGCCGTCGGCGAAGTCGGCCGCGAAGGCGCTCTCGCCGGTGCACAGGTAGTAGAGCGTGGCGCCGAGCGCGAAGACGTCGGTGGCCGGGGTGACCTTCTGGCCGCGGATCTGCTCCGGCGCCATGAAGGGCGGCGAGCCGATGAAGGTGCGGTGGCTGGAGCGGCCGGTCGCGGTCGGCGTGGCCGCGCGCACGATGCCGAAGTCGATGACCTTGGGGCCGGACTCGTCGAGCAGGATGTTGCCGGGCTTGAGGTCGCGGTGCACCATCCCGGTCGCATGGATCGCGGCGAGCGACTCGGCTATCCGCCCGGCGAGCGCGAGGACGGTGTGCGCGGGCAGCGGCCCCGCCTCGGCGACGGCCTGGGCGAGCGAGGGTCCTGCGACGTACGCGCCGGCCAGCCACGGAACCCCGTTGTCGGAGCCCGCGTCGATCAGTTGCGCGATGTGGATCCCGTTCACCTGCTGGGCGATCGAGACCTCACGGGCGAAGCGCTCCCGGAACTCGGGGTCGGAGCCGAACTCCCGGCGGATGATCTTGACCGCCACGGCCCGGCCGCCCGGGGTGAAGGACAGGTAGACCCGGCCCATCCCGCCCGCGCCGATCCGCGCCCGCAGCGGGTACCCGCCGACCGTACGCGGGTCCTCCGGCTCCAGAGGATCGAACCCGTACATCGCGCCGCCCACCGCCCGCCCCTGCTCCGTCGATCTCCGCAGCGCGACACTCTAACAATGTTCTGTCACGAGTTGGCCTCGTAGGAGCGGCGGATCCAGTCGAGCGCCTCGTCGTCGAGGTCGTCCACGGACTCCAGCGACACCTTGCGGGTGAAGCGGTCGCTGCCGAGGCTCTTCGCGACGACCAGCCGGCCCTGCGGCTCCACGCCGTCCAGGCGCAGGCCGACGTCCACGCGCTTCTTGGTGCCGGCCTGCACGATCGCGAAGGTGCGCCGCGGGGAGACCAATGAGACGTAAGTCTTGCGCGCCTGGATCTCGAGGGCGCCGAAGGAGCTGACGGCGGCGATCACGGCGTCGAAGACCGGACGCAGGTCCGGGCGGTCGGCGTACTGGGCGTCGACGAGCTCGTCGGCGCTCGCGGTCAGGAAGTCCGGGTAGCCGAAGGTCTCCCAGGCGAGCAGCATCGCCGGATAGCCGGTCACGCCGTTCTCCTTGAGCCAGGCGCGCAGCGCGGGCTCGTCGGCCGGGGCCGCCGCCCCGATCCGGCCGTTCCAGGCCTCGACGCCCTCGCCGGTCTGCCCCTCGAGCTGGCCGGCGATCTGGTTCCGCATGGCCTCCCAGGTGCGCATCTCGGGCAACGCCCCGACCTCCTCGCTCGTCGGCTCGCGGCGCCGGGAGGACCCCGCGCACCCTGGCCCGAGGGCCCTGTCTTACGATATAACGCGTGCGGATACGAAGCCTGTCCCGGCGCGCCGGGACCGCGCTCACCGGCCTTCTCGCCGTGGCGTTGACCTCGGCCGGGCTCGCGGGGTGCAGCGGGGGCGGATCCACCGGAATCGCCACCGCGGCGGTCGGGTACGCGACCGTCAAGCAGGTCGTCCAGGCCTCGGCGAACATCCTGCCGAAGGCGCAGGTCGCCGAGACGGCCACGTCCAGCGGCACGCTGGCCACGCTGAGCGTGCAGGACGGCCAGCACGTGACGGCCGGACAGGTGCTCGGCGTCATCTCCTCCCCCGCCGCGCAGCAGCAGCTCGCCGAGGCGAAGAAGGCGCTCGCGCAGGCGCCGTCCGCGGATTCGGGGGTCTCCGACACGACCGCGGGCTTCACCGAGGCCGCGGCGTCGGATCAGAGCTCTGCCGAGGCCTCGTTCGCCAAGGCCGAGCAGGCGGCCGCGAAGGTCCCCGACGCCTCGCTGCGCGCGGCGCTGCTGTCCGAGCTCAAGGCGGCGAAGAGCGCGTACGCCTCGGCGATGGACTCGGTGAACGCGGCGGTGTCCGCGTTCCAGCAGGGCCTCGGGTCGGCCTCGCAGGTGCTCGACGCCCTCGGGCAGACCACGCGCACGCAGGACCAGGCCGCCGTCAACGCGGCGCAGGCCACGGTCAACGCCCTGACGATCACCGCGCCGATATCCGGGACCGTCTCGCTCGGCGACGGCCAGTCCTCCGGCTCCGGCGTGAGCGGCAGCGAGATCAGCCAGCTCCTGGCCGCGGCCCAGAGCGGGTCCTCCTCGGGGCTGTCGGGCTCGTCTTCCGGATCACTGAGCTCGCTCGGCTCAGGATCAGGATCGAGTACGAACGCGACGATGATCAGCGTCGGGATGCCCGTGGATTCGGGCGGCACGATGTTCACGGTGACGGACGGCTCGACGCTCTCGGTCGCCGCGCAGGTGGAGGAGACCGACGTGCTGAACGTGCACCCGGGCGTGGCGGCGACGATCCAGCTCAACGCCGTGCCCGGCGCAACGTATCAGGGCACGGTCACCTCGGTGGATCCGACCTCGACGACGTCGAGCCAGGGCAGCGTGACGTACACCGTGCGGCTCAGTCTCGGCTCCGGCCGGATGCAGGACGGCTCGGCCGCCCCGACCCCGCTGCCCGGCATGAGCGCCATCGCGGACCTCGACGTCCTCACCGCGAACCATGCCCTCAGCGTCCCGTCCTCGGCGCTGGTCATCAACGGCCAGTCGACGAGCGTCTGGGTCCTGACGAACGGCGCCGCGCACCTCAAGCGGATCACGCTGGGCGCGCAGGGCGACACGCAGGTCCAGGTGCTCTCCGGGCTCAGCGCGGGCCAGAAGATCGTGGTCTCCGGCGCGGACAAGGTGAGCGACGGGGAGCAGGTGGGGTGAGCACGCGGTACGCGATCGAGGCCGTGGACGTGCGCCGTTCCTACGCGATGGACGGCATGACCGTCGAGGCGCTGCGCGGGGTCACGCTGGGGATCGCGGAGGGCGAGTACGTGGCCGTGACCGGGCCCTCCGGCTCGGGCAAGTCGACGCTGATGCACCTGCTCGGCGCACTCGATCGACCCAGCTCCGGACATCTGCTGATCGGTGGGAAGGACACGACGAAGCTCGACGACGCGGGGCTCGCGCGCGTGCGCGGCACCGAGATCGGCTTCGTCTTCCAGGCCTTCCAACTGCTGGCGCGGACCAACGCGCGGGACAACGTCGCGCTGCCGCTGGTCTATCGCGGCGTCGGGAAGGCCGAGCGCCGGCGGCGGGCCGTGGCCGCGCTGGAGTCGGTCGGGCTCGGGCACCGGCTCACGCACCGGCCCACGCAGCTCTCCGGCGGCGAGCAGCAGCGGGTGGCCATCGCGCGCGCCCTGGTCGGCGAGCCGCGCCTGGTGCTGGCCGACGAGCCGACCGGGAACCTGGACTCGGCGAACGGCCGCGAGGTGCTGAACGTGCTGGAGCGCTTGAACGGCGAGCGCGGGGTCGCGGTCGTGCTGGTCACTCACGACGCCGAGGTCGCGGCGCGGGCGAACCGGCTGATCCGGATGAGGGACGGGGTCGTGGTGGCGGACGAGGATCAGGCGCGGTGAGGCGGTGAAGCCCTGGGAGGCGCTGCGGCTGGCCTGGGAGGCGCTGCGGGCGAACCGGCTGCGCAGCCTGCTGACGATGGTCGGCGTGATCATCGGGGTGGCGGCCGTGGTCGTGCTGGTCGCGATCGGCGGCGGCGCGAAGGCCGAGGTCGAGAACGAGGTCGAGGGCCTGGGCTCGAACATCGTGTTCATCGTTCCGGGGAAGTTCCAGTTCGGCACGACGCCCTCGCTCTCGCCGCTGCGGCTGTCCGACGTGCAGGTCGCGGCCCGGATCGCCGGCTCCGCGCAGGACGTGACCGCGGTCGTGGACTCCGGCGAGAACGTGACGGCGGGCCAGAGCAGCTTCTTCGCGACCGTGCAGGGCGTGACGCAGAACTTCGACGTCGTGTTCAACCGGCCGCTCGCCGAGGGCTCGTACCTGACCTCGGCGGACGTGGCGACCTCGGCGCGGGTCGTCGTGCTCGGGGCGAACGTGGCGGCGCAGCTGTTCCCGAACGAGGATCCGGTCGGGCGCACGACGGCGATCGACGGCGTGTCCTTCCGCGTGGTCGGCGTCGCGCAGGCCCAGGGCTCGGCGTTCGGGGTCACCCAGGACAGCAACGTGGACATCCCGATCACCGAGGCCCAGCTGCTGTTCGGCGTGAACACCGTGCAGAGCATCGAGGTCAAGGCGCAGAACCCGGGCGAGATCGGCACGCTGTCGAACAACCTGGTCTCGACGCTGGAGAGCGAGTACACCGGCGTGCAGTTCTCGGCGGTGACGCAGTCTCAGATCCTCGGCACGATCGGCAGGATCCTCTCGCTGCTCACACTCGTGCTGGCCGCGATCGCCGGGATCTCGCTGCTGGTCGGCGGCGTCGGCGTCTCGAACATCATGCTCGTCGGCGTGCGCGAGCGGACGCGGGAGATAGGCCTGCGCAAGGCGCTGGGCGCGCGGCAGCGGGACGTGGTGCTGCAGTTCCTCGTCGAGGCGGTCACGCTGACGGCCGTGGGCGGGGTGATCGGCATCGGGCTCGGGGTCGGGACGTCGGCGGCCGTCGGCGCGTTCAGTCCGCTGCCGACGAATATCGCCTGGTGGTCGCCCGCGCTCGCCTTCGGCGTGTCGGTGTTCGTGGGCGTGGTCTTCGGGGTGATGCCGGCGCGGCGGGCGGGCAGGCTGGATCCGGTCGCGGCGCTGCGAACGGATTAGGATTCCGGCACATGAAGCGGTATGAGCGGCTGAACGCGATCCTCGAACTGCTGGCCGAGGACTCGAAGCTGGACGTGGACACCGCCGCGCCCCGGCTCGGCGTGTCGGAGGCGACGATCCGCCGCGACCTCGAATACCTCGCCGAGCAGCAGTTGCTCACCCGCACGCACGGCGGCGCGGTGGCGAACAGCACGTCGTACGACCTGCCGTTGCGCTTCAAGTCCAGCCGGAACGCCCAGGAGAAGCAGCGGATCGCGCAGGCGGCCGCCGCGCTGGTCCCGGCCGGCGGGATCGTCGGCCTGAACGGCGGCACCACGAGCACCGAGACCGCGCGGGCGATCGGCGCCCGGCCGGATCTGACGCCGAGCCAGTCCGACGGCGTCGCCCTGACCGTGGTGACGAACGCGCTGAACATCGCCTACGAGCTGACCGTCCGCTCTCATATCAAAATCGTGGTGACCGGCGGCGTCGCGCGGCCGAGCTCCTACGAGCTCACCGGCCCGCTCGCGGCCGACGCGCTGGACCAGCTGCATCTGGACGTGACCCTGCTCGGCGTGGACGCCGTCGACCCGGAGGCGGGCGCGATGACGCACAACGAGGGCGAGGCGCTGATCGACCGGATGCTCGCGGACCGCGCCCGGCAGGTGATCATCGTCGCGGACTCGACGAAGCTCGGCAAGCGCGCGTTCGCCCGCATCCGGCCGATCGATCGCGTGGACGTACTGGTCACCGACGAGCACGCTGACCCGGAATTGATCAAACGGTTCACCGCCGCCGGGGTACGCGTCGTCACCGCGTGAAACCGTGATCGCTAGACTCGGGCGCCATGGCGGAGACAACTAGTCCCATCCGACGCAGCCGCGCGTACCGGTCCGGAAAGCTCGTGGCGGAGAACTTCCCCTTGGCGGACGTCTCCGACTGGATCGAATACGAGGACGCGGCGGTCTGGTTCGACCTCGAGAGCCCCACCTCCGAGGAGCTCGAGGAGCTGCGCGAGGAGCTCGGCCTGCACTCGCTGGCCATCGAGGACGCGACGCACCTGAGCGAGCGGCCCAAGTGCGACCGCTACGAGAACCACCTCGTGCTCACGGCCTACCAGGTCAGGCCTGCCGGGGACGGCGACCTGGACAAGGCCATGATGCTGGCGTTCATCACGCACCGCGCGGTGATCACCGTGCACGATCCGGACACCTTCCAGATCCCGGAGATCCAGCGCCGCTGGGACGAGTCCCCCGATCTGCTCAAGCACGGGCTGCCCTTCCTGGTCTACGGCGTGCTCGACTACATCGTCGACGGCTACTTCGACGCGCTGCAGGCACTCGACGACACGATCGAGAACCTCACCGACCTGATCTTCGAGACCGCGAGCGGCGCGGAGTCGGCGGACGTGCTGCGGCAGACCTTCGAGCTGCGCCGCGGCCTGCTCACCGCGCGGCACGTGATCACGCCGATGCGCGAAGTCGTCAACGCGATAATGCGCTGGAACCACATGCCGGCCGAGCTGGCGCCCTATTACCAGGACGTCTACGACCACGTGCTGCGCACCGCCGACTGGGTGGACAACCTGCGCGACCTGCTCGCGACCGTGCGCGAGACGCAGCTGACCATCCAGGGCAACCGGATGAACCTGATCATGAAGAAGGTCACCAGCTGGGCCGCGATCGTGGCCGTGCCGACGGCGATCACCGGATGGTACGGGCAGAACGTGCCCTATCCGGGCTTCGGCTCGGAGACCGGGATGTGGACCTCGGCCGGGCTGATCCTGGGCCTCGGCGCGCTGCTCTACTTCGAGTTCAAGCGGCGCGACTGGCTCTAGCTCCGTGGTGCGGCGGCTGCGCGGTTCGGCTCATCCGATGTCCCTGCGCCGGAATCCGGCGAGGCCTGCGGCGAGCAGCGCGGCGGCCAGCCCGGCCATGACGAGCAGCGGCTCGGCGGAGACGGCGACGCCGGGCGCGCGCGGAACCTGGGCGAAGGGCGAGACGTCCGTGATCCAGTGGCTGAGTTTGAGGATCGGGCCGAGCTCCTGGAGCAGGATGCAGCCGCCGACGGCGATCCAGCCGACGTACGAGGTGGCCCGCGGGGCGAATCCATAGGCCAGGACGGTGAGCCCGACGAGCACCCAGACTGCCGTGACCTGGATGAGCCCGGCGCCGACGAGCTGGGCGAGCTGGGTGCCGAGGTCGCCGGAGCGGCCGCCGTGCGCGAATCCGGCCCCGGCTCCCGCGATGACGAGCAGCAGCGCGGACCCGAGCAGCGGGTAAACGAGGTGGCTCGCGGCCCAGCGCAGCCGGCCGGTCGAAGCGGCGAGGAGCGGCTCGAGGCGGCCGCCGGTCTCCTCGACGCGCAGCCGCGCAGTGGTCTGAATCGCGTAGCAGGCCACGACGAGGCCGAGGATGTTCATCGCGGCGGCGAGATACGCGTTCTGGATGCCGCTCTGGCCGCCCATCCGCTCGAACAGCTGCTGCACCCGCGCGCTGCTGCCGAGCAGCTCGCCGATGCTGTCGGTGATGCTGCCGAGGACCGCGCCGCCGAACAGCAGCCCGATCCCCCAGCCGAGCAGGTTGGCCCGGTTCATCCGCGCGCTCAGGGCGCCGACCGAGCCCAGCAGCGCGCCGCCGCGCGCCGGTCCGGGGCGGGCCGGGAAGACGCCGCTGCCGAGATCGCGGCGCGCGGCGATCCGGAAGGCCGCGGCGATCAGCGCGGCCGTGCCGAGGACGAGCAGGGCCAGCACCCACCAGCGGTCCCCGGCGTAGGGCTGGGTCTGCTCGGACCAGCCGAGCGGCGAGAGCCAGGTCAGCCACGTCGGCCCGTCGGCGCCGGAGCCGTCGCCGATCGCGCGCACCAGGTACGCGGCGCCGAGCACGGTGAAGGCGAGCCCCGAGGCGGAGCGGCCGAAGTCGGTCAGCTGCACGGTGATCGCCGCGACCCCGGCGAAGATCCAGCCGCCGGCCGCGATCGAAAGACCGAGCAGGAAGGATCCGGAGGCGGGCTCGCCGAGCACGATGAGGACGAGCCCGATGACGACGCCGATGGCGAACTGCGTGCCGAGGACGATGCGCAGCACGGCGATCAGCGGCGCGTGCCGGCCTACGGCCCCGGCGCCGACCAGCTCGAAACGCCCTGACTCCTCCTCGGCGCGGGTGTGCCGGTTGACGGTGATGATGCTCATGACGGCGAGCAGCGCGGCACCGAAGACGCCCATGCGCCAGGTGGTGAGCCCGCCGATCGTGGTGAGGTCGAAGGGCTTGCCGTAGAGGACGGCGAGCGCCGGGTTCTTGCCGATGCCGTCGGCGAACTGCTGCCGTGACTCGACGCTCGCGTAGAGGGTCTTGAACGAGTAGGCGGTCCCGCCGACGGAGGCGAGCAGCGCGTAGCACCAGATGGGCAGCCGGATGCGCTCCCGCCGGGTGATCAGCTTGGAGAGGTCGGGCACGCCCGCCGTGGAGTTCATCGGCCGGCTCCCGCGGGGGCGAGGTCGTCCTCGTAGTGGCGCAGGAACAGCTCCTCCAGCGTCGGCGGACGGCTGGTCAGCGCGGCGATCCCGCAGGCCGAGAGCGCCGCGATCAGCGCGGAGAGGTGGTCCGTGTCGACCTCGCAGCGCACGTGCTTCCCGCGCGCCTCCAGGCCGGCGACGCCCGGCAGCGTCTCGAGGGTCCCGGCCGGCGGCGCCGTGTTCAGCTCGGCCTCCACGGAGGTGCGGGTCAGGTGGCGCAGCTCGCTCAGCGTTCCCGACTCGGCGGTCCGGCCGCGCCGGATGATCGTGACCCGATCGCAGAGGGCTTCGACCTCGGCGAGGATGTGGCTGGAGAGCAGCACGCTGCGGCCCCGGTCGCGCTCCTCGGCCACGCACTGCCGGAAGACCGCCTCCATCAGCGGATCGAGGCCGGAGGTCGGCTCGTCGAGCAGCAGCAGCTCGGCGTCGGAGGCGAAGGCGGCGATCAGCGCGACCTTCTGCCGGTTGCCCTTGGAGTACGCGCGGCCCTTCTTGCGCGGATCGAGCTCGAAGCGCGCCAGCAGCTCGTCCCGCCGAGCCGCGTCCAGGCCGCCGCGCAGCCGCCCGAGCAGGTCGATCGTCTCCCCGCCGGACAGGGAGGGCCACAGCGTCACATCCCCCGGCACGTAGGCGAGCCGCCGGTGCAGTGCCACGGCCTCGCGCCACGGATCGCCGCCGAGCAGCCTGGCCTCGCCGCCGTCCGCGCGCAGCAGGCCGAGAAGCACGCGCAGCGTCGTCGACTTGCCCGCGCCGTTGGGCCCGAGGAAGCCGTGCACCTCGCCGGCGCGCACGGACAGGTCCAGGCCGTCCAGCGCGACGGTGCGGCCGAAGCTCTTGCGCAGCCCGGCGACCTCGATGATGTTCTCCATGCTTCAGAGACTACACTTGCTTCACATATTTGTGAAACGTGTTGATCGCGTATAATCCCCGTATGACGGAGATGCGCAGTGAGCTGGAAGCCAGGGCGTTCGTCGAGCAGATGGCGATGTTCCTGGCCGATTGGGGCTTCCCGCGGATGGCCGCGCGGGTGCTGATGGTGCTCATGTCCGCCGACGAGGAGCGGCTGACCGCCGGCGAGCTGGCCGAGCGGCTCGCGGTCAGCCCGGCGGCGATCTCCGGCGCGGTCCGCTACCTGCAGCAGCTCCAGCTCGTCGTGCGCACGCCGGTGCCGGGCTCGCGCAGCGACGCGTACGAGGTGCCGCGCAACGCCTGGTACACGGCCGCGATCGTGAAGGGCGGCCTCTACAAGCGGCTCGCCGACCTCTCGCAGGAGGGGGTCAGCGCGCTCGGCGAGGGCGCGGGGCGGCGGCGGATCGCCGAGATGCGCGACTTCTTCCTCTTCCTCGACGAGGAGGTCGGGCTGCTGCTCGACCGCTGGGTCGAGGAGCGGGACCGCAGGCGGGCCGAGGGCGGCTTCGACTCCGACGCCGCGTGACGGGCCGTCAGGCGGTCGGGTTCGCGCCGCCGTCCACCCGCAGCGTGCTGCCGGTGATGTAGTCCGCGAGCGGGCTGGCCAGGAAGCAGACCGCCGCGGCCACGTCGGCCGGGCGGCCGGCGCGCCGCACGGGCTGCCGCGTCAGGTTCCTGATGGCGTGCTCCTCGCCGACCCGCGGGTCCTCGCTGCCGCGCTCCTGCGCGAGCTGCTTGAACCAGGTCGCGGCCATCGAGGTCCAGATCATCCCGGGGGCGACCGCGTTCGCCGTCACGCCCGAGCCCGCGAGCTCCTTCGCCAGACTCACCGTCAGATTGCGCACCGCCGCCTTCGACGCCGCGTACGGGCCGAACTCGGGGTCCGGCATGTCGGCCATCCGCGAGGCGATCTGGATCACCCGGCCCCAGCCGCGCTCGCGCATCGCCGGCACGAAGGCCTGCGCGAGACGGACCGCGGAGACCGCGTTCTGCTGATAGCTGCGCAGCCATTCCTCGCCCGGCGAGTCCAGCCAGCCGTGCACGGCCTCGACCTCGGTGCCGCCCGCGCAGTTGACCAGGATGTCGATGCCGTGGAAGGCGGCCTCCGCCGCGGCGACGACGTTCCCGATGTCCGTATCGACGGTCAGGTCCCCGAGCGCGGTCGCCGCGTGGCCGCCCTCCGCCGCGATCTCGGAGGCCACCGCCTGCGCCCGCTCTATGCTGCGCCCGTGCACGACGACGCGCACCCCCTCGCGGGCGAGCATGCGCGCGATCTCGGCGCCGATCCCGGAAGAGCTGCCCGTCACCAGTGCCCGCCGCCCGGTCAGCCGAAGGTCCATACGGCGGACGCTACCAATCCGCGGCGTAGTGTGGGGTCGGACACGCGAGGGAGGAGCGGGGCTGTGCGCGAGGTGGGCGCGATCGCGGAACTGTGGCGGTATCCGGTCAAGTCGATGCTGGGCCAGCGGGTCCTCGCGGCGCAGGTCGATGAGCTCGGCGTTCCCGGGGACCGGCGGCTCGCGCTGATCGACGCGGAGACCGGCCGGATCGCCAGTGCCAAGATGCCGAGGCTCTGGCGCGGGCTGCTGAAATGCGCCGCGGCGTTCGAGGAGGGGTCCGCGGTGCGCATCGCGATGCCCGGAGCCAAGCCGCTGTGGAACACGGACGCCGATGCGGACGAGCGGCTGTCCGCGTATATCGGGCGCCCGGTGCACCTGGCCGACACCGCGCCCGAGGGTGCGACGCTGGACCGCTCGATTCCGGACCTCGTGCTGAGCGAGGGGGTGGAGGCGAACGTGGACGCGGCGCTCGTGCGGATCGGCTCGGGCTCGCCGCCCGGGACCTTCGTCGACTTCGCGCCGCTGCACCTGATCACCTCGTCCACGCTGGACCGGATCGCCGCGCTCGGCGAGCGTGGCGCGGCCGAGGCGCAGCGGTACCGGCCGAACCTCGTGATCCGCTCGACCGGGGACGGGTTCATCGAGAACGACTGGCTCGGGCGTGAGCTGCGCATCGGCCCGGACCTGCGGATCGAGATCGTGGCGCGCACCCCGCGCTGCGCGGTGCCGACGCTGGAGCACGGCTCGCTGGAGCGCGATCCGCAGGCCCTGCGCGTCCTCGCCGAGCACAACCGCGTCGCCCCGCTGGCCGACGTCGCGCCGGAACCCTGCGCCGGTGCTTATGCTCGAGTCATGGCGCCCGGCCGGATCGAGCCCGGGGACAAGGTGCTGGTGAGCGCGGACTGAGGAGGCGCAAGCGCATGCCGAACAGGTTCCGACTCAAGCGCGTGTACGAGGACGCGGCGAAGGAGGACGGGACGAGGGTGCTGGTGGACCGGCTCTGGCCGCGCGGGGTGAAGAAGGAGAGCGCGCACCTCGACGAGTGGGCCAAGGACCTCAGCCCGTCGAACGAACTGCGCCGCTGGCTGCACGACGACCGTGAGGTGCGCTTCGAGGAGTTCACCCACCGCTATGTCGTCGAACTTTCCACGCCCGAGCAGCAGGAGCGGCTCGCCGAGCTGCGCAGGAAGGCCGAGTCGGGCCCGGTGACGCTGCTCACGAGCGCCTCGGACCCGGCGCACAGCCACCTGAGCGTGCTGCTCGACGAGCTCACCGCCCAGCGTTAGCTCCCGTCGCGCAGGTCCTTCGGGGCGCCCTCGGCGTAGGCGATGCGGGCGAAGGTCGCGGTCAGGCCCTCGCCGACCGGCGACTGCGCGAGGAAGCCGACGCGGACCCGGTCGCGGTCGGCCTCCGGCTCGTCGAGGGTGAAATAGCGCAGCAGGTCCCAGCGCGCGCCGTCGGCGGAGGTGTGGAAGGCCCAGGCGCCCCCGACCCTGGTCACCCGGAGCCAGAGGGTGTCGCCGTCGACGGTGAAGCCGTTCGCGTCGTCGGAGTGGCGGCGGGTGACGACGCTGACGGCCATCGGACTGCCCTGCGGGCTGAGCTCGAAGCAGGCCTTCGCGAACCGCTCCTCGTCCGCGTAGACGAGCAGGACCCCGGCGTCGAACATCGCCGCGTGCGGCACCGTGACCCGCGCCGCGAGGGTGAAGTCGCCGCGCGGCGGCACCCCGACGAGGAATCCGGCTTCGGGCCGCTGATCGCCGCCGGCCGGATCGTGGAACAGGTCGGACTTCGCCTCTCCGCTCAGCGTGAGCGTGCCCGCGGCGTCCACGGAGAATGCGCAGCCCTTGCTCCCGGCGGGAGCGAGCGGGAACGGCAGCGCCGGATGTATCAGCTCATTCATTCCGGCATCCTACGGCCTGGGCTCGGCGAAGGGCCGGTGGCCGAGGACGCGCAGCAGGTCGAGCTTCTCGGCCGTGTCGGTGCCGGGGCGCGCGGTGAACAGGATCAGCTTCTGCTCGCCGGAGGGCGCGAGGAGCACCTCGCAGTCGAGGTCGAGGCGGCCGACCTCGGGGTGCACGAGCGTCTTGGTGGCCGAGCGGCGCACGGCCACGTCATGCCGCTCCCAGAGTTCGCGGAACTCGGCGCTGACCTCCATCAGGTCGTCGATCAGCGCGTTGAGCTCGGCGTCCCCGGGGCGCACGGCGTGCACGGCGCGGATATTGGCCACGTTGTCGGCGAGGATGCGGGGCAGCTCCTCGGGCAGGACCCGCGTGCGCATCTCCGGATCGGTGAAGAGGTTCCAGTAGGCGTTGCCCGCGCGTCCGGGCCGCGCGGGGCCGCCGAACAGGGCCTCGCCGAGGGCGTTGCGCGCGAGGATCTGGCCGGTGTCGGCCACGACCTGCGCCGGGGCGTCGACGAGGCGGTCGAGGATCAGCAGCAGCCCGGGGCGCACGTGGGCGGCGGCGCTCTCGCGGGCGTGGGTCTGGTAGCCGGCGACGCGGTGCAGGTAGTCGCACTCGTCCTCGGTCAGCCGCAGCGCGCGGGCCAGCGCGCTGATCACCTGTTCGGAGGGATACGCACCGCGCTGCTGCTCCAGCCGGGCGTAGTAGTCGACCGAGATCCCGGCCAGCTGGGCGACGTCCTCGCGGCGCAGGCCCGGGGTGCGCCGTCGGCCCCGGGGCGGCAGGCCGACGGCCGCGGGGTCGATCCGCTCCCGGCTGCGGCGCAGGAAGTCGGCGAGCGCGGCGCGATCGATCCCGGTCATGGATCGATTCTCCCCCGCCCGCGCGGAGGTAGCCAGGGACTGCCGGTCCGTGGCTAAGACGGTCTCTGCAATTGCGCGGCGGAGCGCGGCAGGGTGGGCGGCAGTTCGATGGAGAGGAATGCGGAGATGACTGCTGCTGAGACGGTCCTGGTGACGGGCGCGACGGGCAAGGTCGGCGAGCGGCTGGTGCCGCGCCTGCTGGCCTGGCGCGCTCCCGGCGATGGGATCAGGGTGCTGGTACGCACGACGGAGGCGGCCGAGCGGTTCGAGGCGATCGGCGCGCGGGCCGTGGTCGGCGACCTGACCGACGCGGCGGACCGTAAGCGGGCGCTGGACGGGGTGACGGTCGTCGTCAACAGCGCGGCGACCTTCCGCGGCGCGGACACGAGCGCACAGGACATGTACGCGGTGAACCGGGACGCGGCCGTCGCCCTGGCGCGGGAGGGCGCGCAGGTCGGCGTGCGCAGGTTCGTGCAGATCAGCACGAATCTCGTCTACGGCCCGGGAATCGGGCGTCCGGCGCGCGAGGAGGACGAGCTGCGGGCGTCGCCGAACGCCGCGTACTCGGCGTACCCGCACAGCAAGCGGGAGGCCGAAGCGCAGTTGCAGGCGTTGAGCGCCGAATCAGGGCTCGATGTCGTTGCGCTGCGGCTGGCGTTCGTGTACGGCGACGGCGATCCGCACATCGTCGACACCTTGCCGCGATTCGCTGCGCGGGCCGCGCATTCGCTGCTGCCGATGGTGCATCACGCGGACGTGTCCCAGGCCGTGCGCGCTGCGATCCACAGCGAGCATCCCGCGGGTTATCGCGCGTACAACGTCGCGGGCGACGGGGCGTCCACGGTGTTCGAGCTCTTCGAACTCGTCGGGCGGAGCCTCGACCTCGCGGCGGCCGGGCGGAACGAGGCCGACGACCCCTGGTTCGGCGTCACCGACACCACACGCGCCCACCGCGAACTCGGCTACCGGCCCATCCATCCGACCGCGCGGGCCGCCTGGCGGGACGGGGCGCTTTAGCAGAACCCTCACAGTCCGCTGGACATTTCGGGCGGGTCGGCGAGAAGGTGGGAGGCAGGTTTCTCCCCCACTGGAGGCACAGATGACCGACCTGCCCGAGGTGCCGAACTACACGGCCGGGACCTGGACCGTCGACAACATCCACTCGTATGTCGGCTTCACGATCAGGCACATGATGGTCAGCAAGGTGCGCGGCCGGTTCAGCGCGTTCAACGCCGAGTTCAGCACGCACGAGAACCCGCTCGAGTCGACCGTGACGGCGACCATCGACGCCACGTCGATCGACACGAACAACACGATGCGCGACGACCACATCCGCTCGGCCGACTTCTTCGACGCGGCCAACCACCCCGCGATCACCTTCGCCTCGACCGGCCTGCGCTTCGAGGACGGCGAGTTCCTGCTCGACGGCGACCTGACGATCCGCGGCACCACCAGGCCGATCACGCTCACCCTGGACTCCCCCTCCTTCGGGCCCGGCACGCAGGGCGGGATGAAGGCCGGGTTCTCGGCCGGCGCCGAGATCAACCGGCACGACTTCGGCGTCAGCTACAACGGCCCGATCCCCGGCGGCGGCTCCGTGCTCGGCGACAAGGTGCAGCTCACCCTGGACATCGAGGCGGACCTGCAGGATCCCAAGGCGGAATAAGGGCGCTGCGGTCAGGGTAGAAGCCGATCACGAGGGGGTGCGCGGAGAATGGCGCTGGTGGTGCAGCGATGGCAGCGCAACGGACAGCACCGGCTGTACGTGAAGGACACCGATACGCGCGCCCAGCTCGGCTACTACGACCTGGGCACCGGCCGGCTCGCGGTGAAGGATGACGCGCGCTCGTACGAGATCGTCAGCGTGCTGCGTCCCTACCTGCTCGGCTCGGTGCCGCAGGGCCTGCAGCACCTGATGCCGGAGTACCCGGCGGTCGACCTGCCCGCGGCCGAGGAGTACCAGACCTTCTCGGCCAGCGCCCCGCGCCCGCAGCAGCGCGGCCCGCGGCGGCTGACCCCCTGGCCGCGCGGCACGAAGGGCGAGCGCGTCGTGGCGCGCCGGCTGGCCAGGCTCGGCCGGGACGGCTGGGACGTGCTGCGCGCGGTGCAGTCCCACGGCGGCGACGAGGTCGAGCACCTGGTCATCGGGCCGCCCGGCGTGTTCACCATCAGCACCCTGCATCACCGGGGCGCGCGGATCCGAGTCGGCAGCCAGGTGGTGTGGGTCGACGACGCGATCCGCGAGTATCTGCGCAACGCGCGAATCGAGGCCGCGTTCGTGGCCCGGCGGCTCGGCGAGACCCTCGGCGGCGCGCTGGAGGTGCCGGTGATCCCGGTGCTGGCCTTCGTCGACGCCGCCGACATCGAGACCCACGACGGCCACCCGGACGTCCTGGTCGTGACCGGGGAGCGCCTCGACGCGGAGCTGCGCGACTGCATCGGCGAACTGACGCTGCCGGAGCGGGACCGGATCGTGGCCGCCGCGCATCGCGCCGGACTCTGGACGATCTAGCGCGGCTTGGTCCAGCGCAGCGAGTAGCGGAAGTAGAGGCGCCTGCGGAAGTGCGCGTGCGGCAGGGTGGCGCGGGCGAGTCTCGCGGTGTCGCGCCAGCCGAGCAGGGGTTCGTCGGTCGGGGAGCCGCCGCCCGCGCGGAAGTCGGGGCGCAGGTCGTTGAACCAGACGACGGGGGCGCACACGGCGCTGACCAGTTCCTCGGGAAGGGTCACCGAGCGGGCCAGGCCTATGACGACCAGGCGGCCGCCGGGCCGGAGTATCTCGGCCGCCTTGGCCAGCGCCCGACCCTGGTCCATCCGGTGCAGGCCGGCCACGAAGCTGACGAAGTCGTAGGCGGCGGCCGGTATCTCGCTCGCCAGGAAATCGCCCTCGACGAATTCGAGCCCTGGCACGCCCTCGTTCGCGGCGCGGGCCTCGTCGATCATCGCGCCGGAGGGATCGAGGCCGAGCACGCGCCGCCCGGGATCGGCCAGCGCCAGATCGCGGGCGAGCCGGCCGCGACCGCAGCCGACGTCGAGCAGATCCCGGCTGCCCGGCGGCACGGAGCGGCGGACGGCGCCGTGATAGGCCACGTCGTGGTTCCACGTGCGGGACGGCGCGAAGGGCTCGTCGGATATGACCTCCATGCCGTGTATGACGAGTGACACACCGTCACGGTTCGCCGTGCGCCCGCGCATTCACCCGCCGGGGGCGGGACGCCGGGTGGACCGCGGACGTTCACCCGGCGGACTATCGCAGAACTCTACCAAGTAGTAACTTCGGCCCCGTCGACGTCACCCACCGGCATTCCTGGAGGACCCGCCGTGTCCGTTCCGCCCCCCGACCCCACCCGCCGCGGCCTGATCGCCGGCGCCGGAGCGATCGGCGCGGCCGCCGCGCTCGGCGTCTCCGGCCGCGGCGCGCAGCCGAGCGCCGCGCAGGCCGAGCTGATCGACGACGCGCTGGCCGCCTCGACCGCGAGCGGCAGCCTGAGCGACATCAAGCACTTCGTGATCCTGATGCAGGAGAACCGCTCCTTCGACCATTATTTCGGCACGCTCTCCGGGGTCCGCGGCTTCGGCGACCCGAACGCGCCGACGCAGACCGCGGGCGGGACCACCTCGACGGTCTTCGACCAGTACGGATACCAGCCCGGCAGCGGCGTGACCGCCACCGGCTACACCCAGCCCTTCCGGCTGCTCAACGACCCGCCGCTGGAGGAGGGTCAGACCACGAACGACATCGACCACAGCTGGGCCGGCCAGCACAACAGCTGGAACAACGGCGCGATGGACTCGTTCATGAAGTCGCACCTGAGCACCGACGGCGCCACCAACGGCCCGGTGACCATGGGCTACTACACGCGCGCCGACCTGCCCTTCTACTACGCGCTGGCCGACGCCTTCACGATCTGCGACGGCTACCACTGCTCGGTGCTCGGCCCCACGGACCCGAACCGGCTGATGCTGATGACGGGCACCATCGACCCCGAGGGCGTGGCCGGCGGCCCGGTCGTGCAGACCTTCGGCGACCCGCTGGCCGAATACGGCAAGCTCAGCTGGGAGACCATGCCAGAGAGGCTGCTCGCGGCCGGGGTGAGCTGGAAGGTGTATCAGGACCCGGTCAGCCTGGTCGCGCTGAACACGCTGCCCTTCTTCAAGGCGTACAACGACCCCTTCTCGATCACCGGAATCGAGCTGATCGCCAAGGCGCTGACCCCGCAGTACCCGAGCGACTTCGCGGCGGACGTGAAGAACGGCACGCTGCCGTCGGTCTCCTGGCTGATCCCGCCGGTCGCCGAGTGCGAGCACCCGGCCGCGCCGCCCGCGTTCGGCGAGTACTACGTGCAGCAGGTGCTGTCCACGCTGGTCTCCAACCCCGAGGTGTGGGCGCAGACGGCCGTCGTCCTCGTGTACGACGAGAACGGCGGCTTCTTCGACCACGTGGTCCCGCCGACCGCGCCGGAGGGCACCGCCGGCGAGTGGCTCAGTACCCTGCCTTCGGCGGCGGGCGGCGTGAACGGGCCGGTCGGCCTGGGCTTCCGCACCCCGGCGATGGTGATCTCGCCGTTCACCGCGGGCGGCAGGCTCTACTCGGGCACGCTGGACCACACCTCGGTGCTGCGGCTGATCGAGGCCCGCTTCGGCGTCGAGGCGCCGAACATCTCGGCCTGGCGGCGGCAGACCGTCGGCGACTTCACCGGCGCGTTCAACTTCGTCGACGCGCCGACCACGAAACTCCCCTCGCTGCCGACGACCGGCATCGGCAGCACCGCGGCCGCGGCCGAGGCCGTGCTCCAAGCGCTCGCCGGCACCCTCGACGTCGGCATCCCCTACCCGCTGCCGACCTCGAACTCCATGCCCGCGCAGGAGACCACGCCGGCCCGGCCGCAGGTCCCGTAGCGGTACGTCCGGCTAGCGGACGCGTCCCCGGGCCTTGAGCGGATC
>DASTAE010000071.1:0-4640 GCA_035712985.1 Actinospica sp. | reverse complement strand
TGTTCATGGTGATCTGGTCGGCTTTCCTGACGGATGGCTTAAGGCGATTTCACCGGTCCCAACCATGATTGTCACGGAAAGCACTCCTCCGAGTGATAAAGCGGATTGTCGCCGCGGAATCGCGCGTCGCTGCTGCTAGGCCGTGTCTTCGAGGGCCGTCCGCCGGGGCCGGGTTCGGCTGATCGGCTCAGTCGATCCGGCGACGGCGCACCGCGTAGAGGGCGGTCAGCAGCAGCGTGAACACCAGCCCCTCGGGCAGCGCGATCGCGGTCTGCTCGACCGGGAGTCCGAGCTCGGACATGCCGCGCACGATGCCGAAGGTGTAGGGGCTGTGCGACCCGGGCAGCAGCGCGCCGGTGAACGCGGCCAGCAGCCACGCGGCGGGCGCGGCCAGCAGCCGAAGGCGCAGCACCGGGGCGCAGAGCACTCCCGCCATCCCGCCGAACGCCGCGAAGCAGGACTCGGCCGGCGTCGGCAGGATCAGCACGACCCCGAGCGAGATGTGCTCGGCGGCGGTGCTTCCCCGCGTCAGCGCGAAGCCCCCGAGCGCGGTCAGGTACGCCGCGACCCGTGTCGCCGCGGCGAGCCAGACCCCGACCACCATCGCGACGAACAGCCGCCCCATCATGCCCGCACCGCGCCGAGGCAGCCGCGTGTACGTCGTGAGCCCGATCCCGTACCGGTAGTCCTCGGTGACCATTCCGGCGCCCAGCCACGCCGCGGCCAGCACCGCCACCGTCCCCGGCAGGATCATCCCCGCGGCTCCGCCCGCGACCACCCACGCCGTGTGGGCCTGCGGATTCCCCGAGTTCACCGCCGCGCGCGCGGCCGGCAGCGTGACCAGCGCCGAGCCGAACATCGCCAGCCCGAACACCCCGAACGTCGAACGCCGGGTACGCAGCCGCGTCGCCTCGTATCCCGTCGCCGCCCACGCGGAACGCAGTCCGATCACCGCGCGCTCTCCTGTCCGGTCGCGACCGTGCCGTCGTTCTGCGGCTCCAGCAGTTGTGTCAGTTCCGTGATGTTCATCAGCTCGGTCGGCGCCTCGGAGGCCGACTTCGGCACCTCGATCACCGAGAGCAGCGCCGACTCGGCCGCCGAATCGCGCTCGACGTCCGCCTCGGCGTTGCGGCCGCCGGCCTTGCCGCGGCGGACCTCGCCGACCTCGGCCGTGCCGCGGCCGGCGAAGGGCATGACGACCTTCGCCTCGGCGTGCTCCGGCACCTGCACCGTCGCGGGCGCCTGCACCGGCAGCACCGACGGCGGTCGACGGCAGGCCTCGAGGACCGCCACCACCGGGTCCTCGGCGGCGGCGCGCACCGACAGTTCGTGCAGCGGGATCTCGTTGCGGAAGGCGAGATCTCCGACTCTGGCCCGGTCCAAGCCCCGTACCTCCAGACAGGCGCCGTCGAGCTGGGTCGGCTCGGCTCCGGCGGCGACCAGTACCGCGGCGAACCGCAGGACCTGCGGCGTCCGCACGATGACACAGTCCCCGGACAGGTCGCGGGCGGCCTGCCGGGAGGTGCGCTGGCCGAGCAGCCGCCCCTCGTCGAGCACGAGGATCCGGTCCGCCCGCTGCACCATCGCGTCCGTGTTCTGGCCGGTCACCAGCACGCAGCGCCCCTGCTCCGCGTAGGCCCGCAGCAGGGCGCTGAGCCACGCCTGCCCCTCGGGTTCGAGCCCGTACTCGGGTTCGTCGAGCAGCAGCACCTCGGGATCGCCGAGCAGCGCCTGCGCGAGCGCGAGCCGCACGGTCATCCCCTCGGTGAGCTCGGAGATACGCAGCTTCGCCTGGTCGCCGAGCCCGCACACGTCGAGCACCGCCGCGATCCGCTCGCGCCGGCCGTCCGCCGCCGCGCCGGGATCGGCGGACAGCGCCAGCCGCAGATGCCCGGTCACAGTGCGGCCCGGGTTCAGCGCGAGCGGGTCGAGCATCACGCCGACCGTGCGCATCGGGTGCCGCAGCATCCGGAAGGTGCGCCCGTCGTAGAGCGTCCGCCCGCCGCCCGGGTCGAGCTGGAGCATCCGCCGCAGCACGGCCGTCTTTCCGGCGCCGGGCAGTCCGAGCAGTCCGGTCACCTGTCCAGGCCGGACCTGGAAGCTGATCCCGTCGAGTACCTGCCGTCCATGCCGCCGCGCGCTGACCTCGATCACCTCGATCACGGCAACATCGTCGTCGCCGGTCATCACGGAAAGCGCCAGGACACGCCCGTACCGTGCCGGATTCACCCCGTCGGACCCGCCCCCCGCGTGCAGGTTTAGGCCGAACGGTGCGTCACGCCGGGCGCAGCATCGGCGGGTTGAGGAGGGTCACGTCGCCGCGCTTGAACAGCTGCGCGGGACGGCCGCCCTGCCGCGTCGTGGTGCCGCCGGCCGGCAGGACGTAGCCGGGCGTGCCGGTGACCTTCCGGTGGAAGTTGCGCGGGTCCAGCGCGACGCCCCAGACCGCCTCGTAGACCCGGCGCAGCTCCCCGACCGTGAACTGCGGCGGGCAGAAGGCCGCGGCCAGCGGCGTGTACTCCAGCTTCGAGCGGGCCCGCTCCACACCGTCGACCAGGATCTGCTCGTGGTCGAAGGCGAAGGCCGCGCGCTGCCCGCTGGCCGCCTCCTGCGCGTTCGGGAACAGGTCGGGCAGCAGGTCGGAGACCGCGGCCCAGTGCGCGTCCGCCGCGTCCCCGCCCGCCGTCGGCGAGGGGAGGTCCGGGGCCAGCGCGAGGTAGGCGACCGAGACCACCCGCATCCGGGGATCGCGGTCCACCGAGCCGTACGTCGCGAGCTGCTCCAGGTGCACGGGCAGATCGGCGAGTCCGGTCTCCTCGGCCAACTCCCGCTTCGCCGCCTCGCCCAGCGACTCGCCGGGCCGCACGAACCCGCCGGGCAGCGCGGTCCGCCCCGCGAAGGGCTGCTCGCCGCGCCGGATCATCAGGGCGCTCAGCCGCGATTCGCGCACGGTGAGGACCACCAGGTCGACGGTGACGGCGAAGGCGGGGAAGCGCGCCGGGTCGTAGGGCTCGGACTCGGTCATGACGGCCATCATATATCGTCCAGATGACGATAAAGAGGCTGAGCACGAGGTTCATCTCAGTACTCGTCTACGTGTGCGGACGGTCCCGGCTACACCCCCACCTCGGCCATCGTCTCCAGCCTGCGAGCGGTCCCGTTCGAGGCCGCCCGGACCAGAGCCGGCCCGACCCCGCGCTCCATGCCCGCCTGGATCAGCACGGCGAGCGGGTAGTCGGGGATCACCGCGAGCGCCCGGTCGAGGGTCAGCGCGGCCCACGCCCCCCAGCCCAGCGCCCACGAGGCCCATGCGGCGACCGAGTACCCGGCGGCCGCCTGATCCGCCGTGACCGCGCGCCTGGCCAGCTCGACCGAGAGCGCCACGGCCTGCCCCGCCCGCTCCGTCGCGCACCAGGTGGCCAGGTAGTCGCGCACGCGCACGTCGGTCAGCCCGAGCAGCAGCTTCGCCGCCACGTCGTCCGACAGCCTCCAGCCGGGACCCTCGACGCTGGAGCCCACCTCGTCCGCCAGCGCCCAGAGCTCGCGCACCTCCTGCCAACCGCGCGGGGCGATCCCCCAGCGCTCGCCGGTCCGCGCCTCCTCCGCGTCGATCAGCGCGGTGCAGGCCGCGCGGGTGCGCTCGACCGTGCCGCTCGGATAGGGCTCGAGGCTGTCGGCCAGCGCGCCGCGGCTCGGCAGCACGACGAGGCCCGAGTACGTGCTGAGCGCCGCGACCTCGCTGGCGCCCGGGTCGATCGGCGTCCCGCCCGGCGGGCAGCACTCGGCCCGCTCGCACAGGAAGGACCACCAGCGCCCGGCCGTGACGAACATCGAGTCCAGCGGCGCCAGCCCCCTGCGGCGCAGGTGCGTGCAGAGGATCACGGACAGCCTGCGGTAGAGCGAGGGCAGCGGGTCCATGCCCTCGCGCGGATAGATCAGCACGATCACCTCGACCGCGTGCTCGTCGAGCAGCCGCTCCACCGCCCAGCGCGCGAACCGCGCCGGATCGCGCTCCACATCGCCCAGATCCACCCGCATCCCGTGGCAGATCGAGGAGCGCCCGCCCGCGCCGTGCGGGCTGAGCCCGAGCACCACGACGCTGTCGTCCGGCACGAAGCCGAAGAAGTGCGGCACCGCGGCGGCCACCTGCCCCGGGCTGTTCAGCTTGACGGTCACCTCGCCGAAGACCCCGCCGCCGGCCGACTCGGCCGCCGTCGCGATCTGGAACCCCTCGAAACGGTCCGCCGCCAGCACCGCCGCCGGGGCATCGTTCCCGGCCACCCACTCGTCGTTCATCGCCCTCGTCTCCCTCCGCGCGAACCCGCACGTCACACCCGGGTCTCCGGGCGCGACGCCTGTTGAGAGCAACGATCTTGGACTGGGGCGGCATTGTCGCGGCACGAATCGCGACCTGTGGACAGACCCGGCTTGTGGATAACACCCATCGCCCGTTCGGAGCACGCGATCATATGCTCAATGCGCCTATTCGGCGAGATTCGGGAAGATCTCAGCAGGCTCTCAGCGCGACGGAAGACACTACGTTCATGCGCATTCTTGTGGTGGACGACGACCAGGCGGTTCGGGACTCGCTGCGTCGCTCCCTGGCGTTCAACGGCTACGACGTCGAACTCGCCTCGGAC
>DASTAE010000070.1:0-50047 GCA_035712985.1 Actinospica sp. | reverse complement strand
GCGCGCTCGGCCTCGGTGTGGCCCTCGGCCCAGACCGTGGCGAAGTCCATGCTCTTCACGCCGTAGTTCTCCAGCGCGAGCATCACGTTGATCTCGGTGGTGTTCGCCGTGTCGGTCTGCGCGATTCCGGTGCGGATGCGCCAGTTCGGCGCCACCTGGGAGTGCCGGTAGCCCTCGAAGGCCGGCGAGATGAAGTACAACGGGTTGTAGGCGTCGACCCGCCAGGCGATGTCCTTGCCGACGCCGTCCTTCTGCGCGAAGTCGCTGTCGTACTCGGCGTATCCGTAGGAGGACTCCCAGTCGGAGTACGTGGCGTACGTGGTCTGATTCGTCTTGATCACGTCGCGGGTGAGCGGCGCGAAGTGGGACGGCTTGTCGAGGCCCATCGCGAAGACGTTGTTCTCGGTCTGCCCGCGGGAGTAGCCGTCGAACGCGCCGACCGGCTTGCTCGCGGACTTCTGGCTGACGATGAAGCCCTCGAGGCTGGAGATCGTCGCCGTGTTCGTCGAGGAGTCGTACGTGGCCCACGTGCCGCTCGAGTTCAGGGCCGTGAAGTAGTCCGCGACCGTCTCGTACGTGGTCGAGCTGCCCGACTGGCCTGATCCGGGCGGGCCGCCCTGAGTCGTGACCGTGTACGGGAACGTGGTGTCGGACAGGAAGTCGTTCAGCGACGTGGTGATCACCTGCATCACGTAGTCGTAGTAGCTGCCGGACAGGTAGGTGCCGCTGCTGGATTCGGTCAGCTCCAGGCGCTTGCCGTGCTGGTCGCGCAGCCCCAGCTTGTTGACGTATGCGGGCCAGGCCTTCGCGAGGTCCGCCGAGTACGCGGCGGTCCAGGTGCCCGAGGCGCGCGTGCCGGTCGAGAAGAACTGGCCCATGTTCCACTCGTAGGAGAGGTTGGCCTCGTGCAGGCTGGTGATCGGGCACCAGGCCATGACCCCGTCGACGGCGTCGCTCAGCGGGCGGCCCTTGGCGTCCTGCATCGCGGCGCCGATCGCGCGCAGGTAGGGGGTGTAGAGCGGGCTGTCACCGGAGGCGCCCGCCACGGTGTCCTGCGCGCCGCCGCCGCTCATGCCGAACAGGTAGACGCTGTTCGTGCTGCCGGGCAGGGAGTCCTTGTTGTAGCGCAGGAAGCGGACCGAGGCCTTGAGGTCGGTCACGCCCCAGGGCGCGGCGTCGTTGCGGCTGCTGGTCGAGCTGTCGCGGCCGCGCACGCCGGGCCACACGTAGATCTGGCCGGCCGCCAGGTATGCGGAGACGCTGCTGTAGCTGTACGACGCGGCCGGCGCCTGCGCGGCGTAGCCCGGGGTGTTGACCGGGATCACGAACGGCGCCGTGCGCGCGGTGTACTTGCCGACGGTGCCCTTCGGGTTGACCTTCGCGGTGTACGTGGCGCCGTCGCTGTTCTTCGTCGCCGTGAAGTAGGCGCCCGGCACGTAGATCGACAGGTTCTCGTAGTCCGTCGCGGCCGGGTTCGCGACGTACATCTTCCCGATCTGGTAGTAGACGTCATTGGTCGCGTCGTACGACCACGCGGCCGAGTCGAGCTCCAGCGAGTACGTGCCGCTCGTGCCGCTGCTCGCGGGGGACGATCCGAACGCCGTCCCCGCCTCCGCGGCGACTCCGAGCGCGCCCAGCGTCGCCGCGCCGACCGCCCCGCGGAGTACCGTCCTACGGTTGATTTCCACCCGAGTACCTCCTTGTGCCATGGGATGTTTGGTACCGGCCCCCGAACGTAGGCCGACGGTTTCAACATTGTTGACAATTTGGATGACGATTCTGTGAGAAGGAGCGGCGCCGATGATCAGCAGGTGGCGGCTGCGGGCCGCGTTCGCCGAGCGGCTGTCCCGGATGTACGGGCACGAGGTCCCCGCGTACACGACGCTGGTGGACGTGTCCCGCGAGGTCAACGACGAGGTGCTGCGCGAACGCGGCGTCGCGGCCGAGCGGCTGGGCTCGATCGGCCGGGTGACCGCCGAGCGGCACGGCGCGATCCGGGTCGGCACGCCGCTCGAACTGCGCCAGGTCGCCCGGATCTTCGGGGCGCTCGGCATGAGTCCGGTGGGTTTCTACGATCTGCGCGACGCGGCCGCGAGCGCGGTCCCGGTGGTCTCCACGGCGTTCCGGCCCGTCGAGCCCGAGGAGCTGGAGCGCAACCCGTTCCGGGTCTTCACCTCCATGCTCACGCCCGCCGACCCGCGCTTCTTCGACGCCGACCTGCGGGCCCGGCTCGAGGCGTTCCTGGCCGGCCGGGAACTGTTCTCCCCGGAACTGCTCGCCCTGGCCGACCGCGCGGAGGCCGAGCACGGGCTGCCCGAGGCACAGGCCGAACGCTTCCTCGACCTCGCCGTCTCCGCCTTCGAACTCTCGCCGGAGCCGGTCGACAAGGCCTGGTACGAGACGCTGGAGCGGGTCTCGGCCGTGGCCGCGGACATCGGCGGCGTCCGCAGCACGCACATCAACCACCTCACCCCGCGGGTGCTCGACATCGACGAGCTCTACCGGCGGATGGGCGAGCGCGGCATCGCGATGATCGACGCGATCCAGGGGCCGCCGAAGTGGGACGGCCCCGACGTGCTGCTGCGGCAGACCTCCTTCCGGGCCCTGGCCGAGCCCCGGAGCTTCCGGCTGCCGGACGGCTCGGTCGCGCCCGGCTCCCTGCGGGTGCGCTTCGGCGAGGTCGAGGCGCGCGGGATCGCGCTGACGCGTGCCGGGCGCGAGATCTACGACCGGCTGGAGACGGTCGCCGACTGGCGGGCGCGGATGCCGCGCACGGAGGCGGAACTGGCCGCCCGGGGTCTCGCCTACTTCACGTACCACGCCGTCCCGGACCGGCCGCGCGACGGATCGAGGCCGCCCGCGGCGATCGGCGAGCTGCTGCGCGAGGGCTGGGTGACCGCGCGCCCGATCGTCTACGAGGACTTCCTGCCCCGTTCCGCGGCGGGGATCTTCCAGTCCAACCTGAGCGGCGAGGGCTCGAAGAACGAGCGCGACGACGGCCTCGCCTACGACGCCGAGCGGCTCTCCGGGGACCTGGGGCGGCCGGTGCTCGACCCCTTCGACATCTACGAACGGCAGCGGATCGACTCCATCGAGCGATCACATCGTGAACTTTGACTACCCATATGCTCATGAGAGTCGTAGGCTCCCCGCATGGTCGACCCCCTGCCCGGGCGCACACGGCAAATGAGCATGCTTCAATCAGCACTCGATGACGTGCGGGCGGGCTCGGGGGCCGCGATCGCCTTCGTCGGCGAGCCGGGGACCGGCAAGAGCGCGCTGCTCTGGGCCGCGGCGAACGCGGCACGGGCGGCGGGCGTGCCGGTGGAGGCGGTGCGCGGCGTGGACCTGACGCGCGACCCTGATCTCAATGCCCTGAGCGACCGGCTGCTCGACCCGGACGGCCCGTGGCTGGTCTCGGTGGACGACGCGCACCTGCTCGGCGCGGACGAGGCCGGCCTGATCGGCCGGCTGCTGCGGTGCGCCGAGAACGGCCCCGTGCTGTGCCTGCTCTCCTACCGGCGCCGGCAGCTCGACCCCCGGCTCGCCACGGTCCTCGCGGACTTCTCGGCCGGGCCGCTGCGGCTCGCGCCGCTCGAGCCGCTGACCCTGGAGCAGGCCGCCGACCTGCTGCGCGGCCGACCGGACGCCGAGGAGATCCACCGGGAGGCCGAGGGCGTCCCGCAGTACATCAAGGTTCTGACCTCGCTCCGGGAGACCGGCGGCGCCGCCGAGGCCGGTTCGGCGATCTTCGGGGAGCTGGCCGGGCTCGATCCCGACGCGCTGGCCGCCGCCCAGGCTGCGGCCGTGCTCGGCGAGCCGCACCCGGTCGCGCTGCTGGCCGAGGTCGCCGGGATCGAGGAGCCGGCCGCCGTGCGCGCGCTCGACCTGCTCACCCGGCTCGACCTGGTGCGCCCGGCCGAGCGGGGCCCGCGCCTCGCGCTGCGGCACCGCGCGGTCGCCGAGGCCGTCTACGAGCGGCTCGAACCCAGCCTCCGCCTGACGCTGCACCGCCGCGCCGAGACCGCGCTGGCCCGGATCGGCGCGCCGGTCGCCGAGCGCGCCCGGCACGTGGCCCGCGCCGCCGACCCGGAGCGCCCCGAGCATCTCACGACCCTGATCGCCGCGGCCCGCGCCGTGCTCTACACCTCGCCGTCCGGCGCGGCCGAGAGCCTCCAGGTGGCCCTGCCGCTGCTGCGCGAGGGGGACGGCCACGGCCACGAGGTGCACGTGCTGCTCGCCCGCGCCCGCGTGCTGTCCGGCGAGTTCGCCGAGGGCCGCGCGCTGCTCGACGCACTGCGCTCGAACGCGGCCCCCGAGACCCCGGACGGCGGCGCGGAGCTCAACTCCAGCCGGATCGAGCGGCGCCTCGGCCGGCACCGCGAGGCCGGCGCGCTGGCCCGCTCCGGGCTGGCCGCGCTCGCGGAGACCGACTCGGCCACCGCCGCCGCGCTGCACATCGAGCTCGCCGACGGCGCGTACGACAACCAGGACTACCGCACGTCCCTGATGCACGCCGAGACCGCGGCGGAGATCGCCGCCCGGCACGGCGACCGCGTCGGCGAGGCGCACGCCCTGGCGCAGTCGGCGCTCGCCCACCTGTTCACCGAGGACGAGGCCACCGCGCTGGCCCGGGCCACCGCGGCGGCCGACCTCGTCGACGCCTCCCCGGACACGGCGCTGCTCACCAACCTCGACGCGCCGCTGCAGCTCGGGATGACCGAGGGGATCCTCGGCCGGCTCGCCGACAGCGAGCGCCACCTCGCGCGCGCCGAGGTCCTGGCCCGCGGCACCGGGCAGACCTACGTCGAGGGCTCGCTGCTCACCGTCCTGGCCAACGCGCAGCTGCGGCTGGGCAAGCTCGAGCCCGCCATCGTGGTGCTGGAGCGCGCCAGGCAGGGCACCGAGCAGCGCGGCGGCAATCCCTCCGAGGAGGCGGTGAACGCGAACCTGCGCGCCGCGGCCCTGTTCTGGCGCGCCGGGCCGGGGGACGCCGAGCTCTCGGCGCGGGCCGCGGACCGCGCGTACGCCGTCGCCGTCGAGTGGTCGACCACCTGGGCCGTGGTCTGCCGCTGCTTCCACGCCGAGACGGTGCTGCTGGCCGGGGATCCGGTGCGCGCCCGCTCGCTGCTGCTCGACGCGCTCGGCGAGGATCTGTCCGGGATCACCCCGTGGCGCCGTCCCCGCTGGTGCGACACCCTCGGCGAGGCGGCGCTGGCCGTCGGCGACGCCGCGGCGGCGGAGCACTGGGCCGCGCTGGCCGAGAGCGCCCCGCAGCGGCCGCCGGGCATGCGCGCCTTCGGGCTGCGCGCCGCGATGTGGGCGCACGCCGCGCGCGGCGGTCACGAGCAGGCGCTGCGGTGCGCTCGGGAGGCCACCCGCGAGTTCGCCTCGCGCGGGGAGCGGATCGAGGTGTGCCGCACGCTGCTGGCCGCGGCCCGGTTCGCGCTGGACGCGGGCCTCACCCAGGACGTGCCCGTCTGGCTGGACCGGGTGACCGTCATCGCCGAGGCCTCGGGCTCCGCGCGGCTGCTCGCCGAGGCCGCCGCCTGCCGGGCCCGGCTCGCGGCGCCGGTCGAGGCGCCGCAGGCCTCGGACGCGCTCTCCCCGCGCGAGCGCGAGATCGCGGACCTGGTGAGCACCGGCATGACCAACGTCGCCATCGCCGGGAAGCTGTACCTGAGCGTGCGCACCGTGGAGACGCACCTGCGCCAGATCTACCGCAAGCTCGACGTGCCCAACCGCGCCGCGCTCACCCGCGTGCTGCTGGAGTCCCGCCCGGAGCCGCGCCGGGCGCGCTAGCAGGGCCCTGAAGTGCCGGATCCACCCGACGCCTACCGGCGTCAAGCGGAGTTCGAACCGCGCGTTCCTACGCTGCGCGCATGACTCGTATCCTCGCCCTCCAGCAGCTCGAGGCCGACCAGGCCGAGCCGCTGTTCCCGTGCTTCAGCATCCACGAGAGCCTCATCACCTCCCCGCCGGTCACGTACTAGCCAACGCCCGAGAAAGGGGTCCCCCCATGTCCCGAATCCTCGCCCTGCAGCAGCTGCCCGTGGAGACCGAGCTGATCCCCACCTGCATCAGCTTCAACCTGAGTTCCTTCGGCGTCGACACGCTCGGCACGCTCTGATGGCCCGCGTCCTCGCGCTCCAGCAGATGCCGGCCGAGAACGAGGCCTCGGTCATCTGCATGAGCTTCAACCTCAGCACCTTCGGCGTCGACACGATCTGACCCGCCCGCCGGGCCGGCCGCTCCCGCGGGTGCGGCCGGCCCGCCGCGTCCCGCAGCGCCGCCCCCGAGGAGACCTCGTGATCAATACCCTGATGTTCACGCTGGCGAGCGACGAGTACTACGCGCCGCTCGCGGCCGTCGCCGACCCCGGCCAGCGCTACTCCCCCACGCGGGTGCCGCCCGGCTGGCAGGGCACCGCGCGGGACGTCTGGACGGGCTGGGACCACCCGGACAACCTCCGCGTGGCACAGGGCTGGAAGATCCACGTCTCCGCGCGGCTGGACCGGGCCCAGGCGGTGCTGGACACGGTCGCGGACGTCTGCTTCGCGCGCGGCGTGCCCTTCAAGCACCTGACCGCGCGCCAGTTCTTCCTGATCGTGCACCACAAGCACGGGCACCGCGCGCAGGCCGGGAAGTTCATCGCGATCTACCCGGCGGACGTCGAGGCCGCGCGCGGGCTGCTCGACGAGCTGTCCGAGGCGCTGCGCGAGGAGGACGGACCGTACGTGCTCTCCGATCGCCGCTACCGCGACTCGCGCACCGTGCACTACCGCTACGGCTCCTTCGCCGGCCGCTTCCGGCTGCTGCCCGACGGCTCGCGTCAGGCGCTCGTGCTGGACGGCTCGGGCGCCGAGGTCGTCGACGAGCGGCAGCCCTACTTCGTGCTGCCCGCGGGGATCACCGACCCCTTCCTCGACGCGGAGGCCGAGGAGCACGAGGGCTCGATCCTGATCCGCGACTACGAGATCACCGCCGCGCTGCAGCCGAGCAACGCGGGGGGCACGTATAAGGGCCGTGACACGCGGACCGGCAGGACCGTGTTCATCAAGGAGGCGCGCGCCCACAACGGCTACGCCGGCTCCGCGTCCGACGCGCAGGAGCGGCTGCGGCGCGAGTTCGAGGTGCTCTCGACGGTGCACGCGGCGGCGCCCGGCCTGTGCCCGGAGCCGATCGAGCACTTCACCGAGTGGGAGCACGACTTCCTGGTCACCGAGTTCGTCGAGGGCGATCCGCTGCGCTCCTGGCTGAACCGCGCCTCGACGCTGGTCCGGACCGGCAGGACGGCCGAGCAGCACGACGCCTACTTCGAGGGCGCGCGGCGGGTGCTGGCCGGCCTCGACGGGTCCCTGGACCGGCTGCACGCGCTGGGTTTCCGCTTCGGCGACATCAGCCTGGGCAACATCATCGTGACCGCCGGCCTCGAGGCGAGACTCATCGACTTCGAGGCGGCCTCCCGGCTGGACGAGCCGCCCGTGCAGATGGGCACGCAGGGCTTCGCGCCGCCCGCCGCGCTGCGCGCGCAGAACCCCGATCCGCTGCTGACGGACCGCTACGGCGTCGCCGGGGTCGCGCTGGCGGTCTTCGGGCCCTTCCACGATGTCGCCGACCGCGCCCCGGAGAGCCTCGCCCTGTTCAAGCGCGACCTCGCGACGGCGACCGCGCTGCCGGAGGACCTGTGGGCGCGCGCGATAGCCCTGCGCACGACCGACGCGGAGGCCGCCGCGCCGGACGCGGATCCGTCGGCCCGCCTGCGCCGACTCGCCGAGGACACCGCCGCCGGGCTGCTGGAGGCGGCCGAGCCCGACCGGGAGGACTGGGTCTTCCCGCCGCCCCCGCAGGCCTTCGGCACCAACACCCTGTGCCTGGCCTACGGGACCGCGGGCGTCGTGCACGCGCTGCTCCGGGCCGGCGTGCCGATCCCGGAGGAGATCGAGAAGCGGCTGCGGCGCGACGCCCTCGCCAAGCGCGAGACGCTGCCGCCCGGCCTCGATGTCGGCGCCGCCGGAATCGCGCGGGTGCTGGCCTCGCTCGGCCACCTCGACGAGGCGGTCGAGCTGAACCGGGGCGCCGAGGACCATCCGCTGACGGCCCGGTGCGTGACCCTCGCGGGCGGCCGGGCCGGAATCGGGCAGGCCTGGCTCGCGCTGCACCGGCTGAGCGGGAACGAGCGCCATCTCGACCGGGCGAGCGCCGCGGGAAACGCGATCCTGGCGCTGGAAGACGTGACCCCGGCCCTCGGCGAGCACGACGCGCGCGGGCTGCTGCACGGCCGCTCCGGCGTGGCCGCGTTCCTGAACGATCTGACCGCGCGGACCGGCGACGAGCGCTACCGTGCGGCCGGGCTCCGCCTGCTGCACGAGGAGCTGGACCGCACGTTCCTGCTCGACGACGGCTCCCTGTCCATCTCGGACAACGCGGTGATCAGGCGGGCGATGCCGTACCTGGCCACGGGCGCGGCCGGGGTCGGGGCCGTGCTGACGCGGTACCTCGCCGCCGTGCCGGACGAGCGCCTCGCGCAGGCGCTTCCTCCGCTGCTGGCCGGGGCGACCGTGTCCGCGTGCACGAAGGAGGCGGGCCTGTACGAGGGACTGGCCGGACTGGTCTGGCTCCTCGCCGAGCACGTCGAGCACGTCGAGCACGGCGCGGACGCCGCGACGCGCGGCACCCTCGAGCGCTTCGCCGACGGACTGGTGAAGTACGCGATCCCCTACACCCGCGGCGTGCGCTTCCTCGGCTCGCAGGCGCAACGCTTCAGCGCAGACCTGTCCAGCGGCGCCGCCGGCGTCCTGCTGGCGGCGCACCGCGTCCTCGACGGACCCGGTGACGACCCGTTCACCATCCACTAGGAGGAGTAGCCATGGCCCGGATCCTCGCCCTGCAGACCCTGAACGCCGAACCCGACTACACCAAGACCCCCTGCTTCAGCTCGTCCTGGAGCTGGTGGTCCATCGTCACGGAGTAACCCCCGGGTCCGGTGTCGGGTTTCCCCCGATGCTAGGGGACGGCCCTGACCGGCATCGTTGCCCGGGTGACCACCTCACCCGCTCCGTTGCGCTTCTCCGTCCTCGGACCCGTGTCCGTCCACGCGGCCGGCCGCGCGCTGCCCCTCGGTCCACTCAAGCAGCGCGCGGTGCTGGCCGTTCTGCTGTGCCAGGCCAACACCCCGGTCTCGATCGATCTGCTCACCGAGGCCGTGTGGGACGACGAGCCGCCGCGCACGGCCCGCAAGAACCTCCAGGCCTACGTCTCCAACCTGCGCCGCGCCCTGGCCGTGGCGGGCGCGGCCGACCGGCTCACGCTGCGTCCGGGCGGCTACCGGATCACGGCCGACGCCGCAGAGCTCGACTCGCTGCGCTTCCAGGCCCTGGCCGCGACCGGGCGCGAGGCGGCGGCCGACGGCGACGCCGAGCGGGCGGCCCGGCTGCTCGGCGAGGCCCGCGGCCTGTGGACCGGCTCGCCGCTGGCCGAGCTGGACCGGACACCGGTCCTGCGGTCGCTGGCCGAGCGGATGACGGCGCGTCACCTGAGCGTCTGCGAGGACTGGGCCGAGGCGGCGCTCGCCGCCGGCCGGCCGCGCGAGGTCGCGGACCTCCTCGCGGAACTCGTGGAACAGCACCCGCTGCGGGAACGCCTGCGGGCCGCGCAGATGGCCGCGCTGCACCGCTCGGGACGCCGCGGCGAGGCGATGGCGGTCTACGACGAACTGCGCCGGCACCTCTCCCGCGAGCTCGGCCTGTCGCCCAACCCGGTGATCGAGTCGATGTACCGGGAGATCCTCGCCGACGCGGGGGACCCCGCCCTACCTGCCGCGCCCCGGCCGGCCCCGATCAGCCTGCCCGCCGACCTCCCCGACTTCTCCGGCCGCGGCGACACCCTGGTCGATCTGCTGGAGTCGGTCACCTCGGCGCACGCGGCGCCCTGCGTGCTGACCGGTCCGGCCGGGGTCGGCAAGACCGCACTGGCGCTGCGTGCCGCGCACCGGCTCGCCGACGAGTTCCCCGGCGGCCGCATCTTCGTCCGGCTCCGGGACGAGGGCGGCGCGCCGCGGCCGGCGTCCGCGGTGGCCGCGGAACTGCTGGCGCACGCGGGGATCAGGGACGAGGCGCCGTCCGATCCGGACCGCGCCGCGGACCGCTGGCGCGGCTGGCTCGCGGATCGCAGGGTCCTGCTGGTGCTGGACGACGCGCCGGACGAGGCCGCCGTGCGCCCGCTGCTGCCGGGCACCGGACGCGGCCGGGCGATCGTGACGGCGCGCACGCAGCTCGCCGGGCTCGCGCCCGCGCACCGGGTCCAGGTGCCCGCGCTCTGCGCCGCCGAGGCGCTCGACCTGCTGGGCCGCCTCGTGGGCACCGGCCGCGTGCTGAGCGACCGGCCCGCGGCCGAGCGCGTCGTAACCGCCTGCGGCCTGCTGCCGATCGCGGTGCGCGCGGCCGGCCTGAAGCTCGCCGTGCTGCGGCACGTGCCGCTCGCCGAGTTTGCCGAGCGCCTCGCCGATCCGGGCACGGTCCTCGACGAGCTGGCCGTCGGCGACGTGCGCATCCGTCCGCACGCCGCCGAGGAGTGGGAGCGGCTGCCCGAGCGGCATCGCGGCACACTGCGCGGCCTGGCCGGACTGCCGCTGCGCGGCTGGTTCACCGCGGACGAGGCGGCCGCCGCGCTGGGGGCCGAGGCCCGGGTCGCCCAGCGGGAGCTGGAGCTGATGATCGAGGCGGGCGCCGTCGTCTCGTCCGAGAGCGAGGTCACGGCACACGCCGCGGTCTACACCCTGCCGTACCTGACCCACCTGTACGCGAGGGAGGCCGGCGACTAGGTGAGCGGGAGCAGCGCGTCGAGGTCGCCCTTGCCCTCGAAGACCGTGTGCAGGGCCAGCAGCACGCCGGCCGATCCCGCCCCCAGATCGACGGACAGCCGCTGCAGCCCGGAGCCGGGGAAGTAGAGGCCGTTGTCCGTGGGCACCGCGTGCCAGGTGAGATTGCGGACGGACGTGAGCAGCGCCGCCTCGTCCGCCGCGTCGCCGAGTATCGAGAGCGCGGCCACCAGGCCGGCTCTGCCGCGGTGCAGCACCGGCTCGCGCACATAGGGCGACGCGCTGCACGGCTTCGCCGCCGCGATGAAGGCGGTGAGCTCCGGGTCCTCGGCGTGGACCAGGTATTCGCGGGCCACGAGGGCGATTCCGATGCTGCCCTCGTCGAGGTAGGGCAGATGGCGGTGGCCCTGCTTGGCCTGGATCGTCCCGTCGTCCATCCTGACGCAGCGCTCGAAGTCCCACGCGAGGGCCTCGCGAGCCGCCGCCAGATACCGCTGCTCGCCGGTGATCCGGTGCAGCCGGATCTGCAGCAGGGCCGTTCCGCTCATGCCGAACATCAGGCCCGCGTAGGTCGGCAGGCGCAGTCCCTCCGCCGAGCCGTCGCGCACCAGCGCCGCGAGCCGGTCGGCGATCCGCGCCGCCTGCTCCAGCGGCGCCGGGTCGCCGGTGCGCGAGGCGGTGCGGCACAGGCTGAGCCCGATGCCCGCCCGGCCCCCGTAGTACCCCGGGCGAAGCGGTTCGCCGCCGGCCTCGGCCAGCCGTGCGCGGATCGCGTCGGCGTCGTCGTGGCGACCGAGCTCGTCCAGCACGACGGCGACGCCGGTCAGGCCGTCGTAGAGCCCGTAGGCCGACTCGGGCTCGGCCCGGTCCGCGGCGGCGATGAGCCAGTCCACGTACTCCGCGGGCACGTCGGCGCCCACTCGGTGCAGCGCGAGGATGACGCCCGCGGCACCGTGGGCGAGCGTGTGCCCGCCGGTCTGGAACAGGCGCCAGTCGCCTGGGAACAGCCGGTCGTCGCGCTCGGGCGTCGCGGTCGCGTGGATGCCCGCGATGAGCCGCTCGCGGATCTCGGGCCAGGTCCCTGGGGTGAACTCCGCATGCCGGACGCTCGCCGCGGCGCCGGCCGACGCGAGGACCGGTCGGCGCGGCCCCGAGTCGGGCGCCAGGCCGAAGCGCTCGCGGCCCGCGGCCTCGAGCTGGTCCGGCTTGCCGGGGCCGAAGGTGGTGGCCTCGACCATCGGCATCAGCGTGAACAGCCAGGTCGCCCACAGCGCGTGGGCGTCCGCCTCGCGGGGCGTCGCGCCGGCGGGCGCGGAGAAGCCGCGGGCGCCAATCCGCAGGCCGTCGTCCGACTCGATGTCCGAGGCGAACTCGAAGTCCACCAGCACGATCGAGTCGTCGGGCCGCACGATGACGTTGCGCGGGTGCACGTCGCGGAAGGCGATACCGCGCTCGTGGATCGCGTCGAGGGCCCTGGTCAGATTGTCGATGACCCTGGTCGCCCAGGCCGCGTAGGAGCGCATCGCCTCCTCGTCGGCGGCGCGGCCCACGACCGGATAGCGGTTGACGACCTCCAGGAAGAGGGTGTTTCCCTCGATGTACTCCTCGGCGAGGTAGTGGTGCTCCCACGCGGTGTGCAGCCCGTAGATCTCCGGCACGCACGGCAGTCCGCGCAGCGTCATCAGCGCGCGGTATTCGCGGTGCAGCCGCTCCACTCCGTCCGCGACCCGGTCGATCCCGGCGAACGGCCGCGCCTCGCGCAGCACCACCTCGCGGCCGGTCTCACGGTGCCGCGCGCGATAGATACCGCCCGCGTTCGTGAAGTGCAGGGCCTTCTCGATCCGGTAGGGGAATCCGGCGAAGCTCGCGGCGCGCCGCGCGGCGAGGTCGGCCTCCAGCACCGCGGGCGGAGTGAGCCACTCGGGCATCCGGAAGACCGGACCGCGCACATCCGGCACCAGCTCGCCGGAGGGGTCGCGCAGCGCGGGCTCCGGCAGGCCGTCCTCGCCGGGGCACCACAGTTCCGCGAACGCGCCGTAGCGCACGTGCACGGGCCCGTCGCCGATCCTCAGGTCACTGAGAATGTACGGACCCGGCATCCCGCCCACGGCGGCCGTGAGCTCGCCGAGCAGCGTCTCGAGCTCGGCCTCGTCGGCGGGGTAGACGGTGATGAACTTGCCGCTGCTCCCGCGGGACATGTTCTTGTCGGACATCAGCCGCAGGGCCCGCTCGCTGCGCAGGAACTTGAAGACGACGCGGCGGCGCAGCAGGATCTCCGCGGCCCTGTCCAGCACCGTGCCCGCCACCCGCGGCGTCGCCGCGAGGTGGATCTTCCAGCCCTGATCGGGCAGCACCGCGCCGTCCGGCCGCAGCACCGTCCACAGCCCGCGCGCGCCGCGCCGCCAGCCCGCCGGGACCTCGCCGGTGCCGAGCGGATAGCGCGTGTCCTCGTCGGGGATCCGCGCGGGGGTCTCGAAGAAGTCGCGGTCGGCGGCCGAGTAGACCAGGGGCTCGTTCACGTCGGCCATGGGAGGCCCTCTCTATTCGGTGGCCAGGGCCGGAGCCGGGGCGTGGCGGACCGAGCGTGCGCAGGTCAGCACGACGGCGCAGACCACGAGCACGGCGCACAGCGCCAGGTACGCGGAGCTGGTGCCGTACGAGGCGAGCAGGATTCCGCCCACCAGCGGACCGAGCGGTTGGACGATCGAGGAGATGAAGCCCGCCGCGCTCTGCACCCGGCCGACCATGTGCTGCGGCGTCGCGTCCAGCAGCGAGGTCATGAACCCGATGCTCGCGACGGCCGCGAAGGCGATGCACAGCGCGCACAGGACGCCGACGTAGACCGGATTCAGGCTGACCGTGAGTCCGGCGGCGACGGCCGCGCAGGCCCAGCACGTGCCGCCGATGAGGGTCGCGAGGCGCAGCCGCGGCGAGATGCGCGGGGCCAGCAGCGCGCCGGCGAGCGAACCGGCCGCGGTGAGCGAGACGACTGTGCCGCTGTTGACACCGGAACTGCCGCCGTGCGAGGTGACCGCGAGGGCGATGAACATCATCGCGCTGAACGACGCGTTGACGCCGAGGCCGAAGACCAGCAGCACGGTGCGCAGGTGGGGCCGCTTCCAGAGGAACGTCACGCCCGCGGTGAACTCGGTGCGGGAGAAGGCGGATCCGCGGTTGCCGTCCGGCGCAGATCTCGTGCGCACGAGGGCGACGCACGTCGTGGATATCAGGAGGCAGCCGGCCTCGCCGAAGAAGGGCAGCGAGGGCTGCACGGCGTAGAGCAGGCCGCCCACCATCGGGCCGACCAGGCGCGCGGTGGCGCCTCTGGCCTGCAGCCGGGCGGACGCGGTGCCGAGCAGCTCGCGGGGCACCATCGCGCGCAGCAGACCGAGCGCGGCGGGCCCGTACAGGCTGCTGATGATCGCGCTCACGGTGGCCACCAGCAGGGCGAGCACGTACGGCGGACGGCCGAGCAGAGCCGTCACCGCGAGGGCGCCGACCGCGATCGTGCTCAGCAGATCGCAGATGCGCATCAGGCGGCGCCGCTCGACCGAGTCGGCCAGCGCGCCGCCGGGCAGCATCGTGACCAGCAGCGCGGCCACGGCGACGGTCTCGACCGCGCCGGCCCGCACCGGCGAGTGCGTCTCGCGCAGCACCAGCAGCGGCAGCGCGATCGAGGTCATCTGCGCGCCGAGGCCGGCCAGCAGGCCGCTGACCCAGAGGAACCGGAAGTCCCTGATGTCGCCGAGTTTCGCGGGGGCGGCGGACCCGGCCGCCGACTCGGACCTGGTGTCGTGCATGGGGGGCCTCCGTCTTCCGGTGGGTGGGCGGAGCCGCGTGGCCGGCTCGACGCTCCAGAGGGCGCCGACTCCCGGATCAGTTCTCGTCGACGACGCTGGCAAGGCTGAGGCAGGTGACGTAGAAGCCGCCGGCCTCGAGGTCGAGGTCTTGGACGTCGAGGACGTGGTCCGCGGCCGCGGGGGCCTCGGGAATCCTCTGCTCGTTCTCGGTCATGCCGTCCTCCCTGGCGGGGTGAAAGGAGAAGCGGCGGCCGCACCGGTTCGCGTCCGGCGCGGCCGCCGCTGCGCGAACTTGGGTCAGCGCTCTTCGATGCTGCTGACCACGCTGATGCAGGCGCTCTCCGGGGTGCTCGGACCGAGGTCCTGGGAGTCCAGCACGTGACCCTCGACCTCGGCGCCCTCGGTGTCCTCGGTGTCGTTCCGGGTGGGCTCGTTCTCAGCCATGACAGCCTCCAAAGCGTTGTCGCTGGTGGTCGGGCGGCGGGGTTTCCGTCCCGATGCCGAGAAAGCTAGGAGGCCGTGTCCGGGCGGCGGCCGATCCGCGGCTTGAGAACGGCTTCGCCCTGCTCAGGGGGCTGAGACCGGCTTGCCGGGCCGGGGACGAGCGGCGCCGGACCCGGCCCGGCCTGCGGTCATGCCGTTCTCAAGCCGTTCCCGGGACGGTTCGCACCCCGGGCGGCCGCAGGATGCGAGGGCGACCGCCCCAGCCGGCGGCGCTCGGTGCGGACAGAGGGGGAGGGAACGTGGAGCTGGCCGAGTTCGTCGGGCTGCGCCCCGTCCCGGGCGCGGGGCTGCTGATGACGCTCACCCGGCGCTGCCCGCTCAGCTGCGCGCACTGCTCGACCTCCTCGACGAAGCAGGGCGAGGAACCGCGCGCCGAGGACCTGCTGCGCTTCGTCGGCTCGTTCACGGCCGAGGACCGGCCCGACGTGCTGCTGCTGACCGGCGGGGAGCCGCTGCTGCTGCCGGGGCTCGCCCGGGGGCTCGCGGCGCGGGCCCGCACCGCGGGCTCGCGGACCGTGCTGCTCAGCGGGATGTTCTTCGCGCGAGGCGGGCGGATCCCGGCGCCCATCCTGTCGGCGATCGAGTCGGTGGACCACTTCTCGGCCAGCCTGGACGCGCAGCACGAGCGGGAGGTGCCGCGGCGCGACGTCTTCCGGGCGCTGCGCTGGGTGCTTGACCTGGGGATCCGGGTCAGCGTGCACCTCACCGGCGAGGGGCCGCAGGACCCTTATCTGGGGGACGCGACCGCGGCGGTCAGGCGCGAGTTCGACGACCGGGTTCCCATGCTGGTCAACGAGATCCGCGCGGTCGGCCGGGCGGCGTCCTGGGCCACGGCGACCGTGGATCGGGTGGACGGCGGCCGGGCGACGCCGTGCGCGATGGCCGCGTGGCCGGTGGTCGCGTTCGACGGATCCGTGCTCGCGTGCTGCAACCAGCGCGTCGTGGACCGCAGGCCCGCTCCCCCGCACCTGCTGCTCGGCCACATCGCCGAGGACGCGTGGGGCACCGTGCGCCGCCGCTCGCTGACCTCGCCGATGCTGCGCATGATCCGCGCCGTCGGCCCGGCCCACCTGCACGACCGCTACGCGTTCGAGCCGAGCGGATCCGGATACTGCGACGTCTGCCGCAACCTGTCCACGCGGCCCGGCGTCGTCGCGGGCGCGGCGCGGGACGCGTCGGGGCTGGTCGGCGAGATGCTGGACCGGGAGGCTGCGCGGATGCAGACGGAGGCCGGACCGGTCGCGCTGCTGCGGCGCTACGGCTGCGCGCCGTACGCGGACCTCGTGGCGCTGTCGTGAGCACCGTGGCCGCGGGTCTGCGGGTCAAGCTGGCGCTGCTGGCCCCCGCGATGAACGCCGCGACGAAGGCGCTGTGGCGGCCCGACGATCCCGAGCCGGGGCGGCGCTACCTCGCCTACCTCTACGAGATGCACGCGCTGATCCGCGCCTCGGTGCCGCTGATGGAGCGGGCCGCCCAGCGGTGCGCGCGGCTGGCTCCGGCCGACGAGGCGGCCGGTCCGCTAGGCCGGTATCTGGAGCGGCACATCGACGAGGAGAGCGGGCACGACGCGTGGCTGCTCGACGACATCGCAGCGGCCGGCGGCGATCGCGCCCACGCCCTGCGCCGGCTGCCCTCGCCGATCGTCGCCGACCTGGCCGGGGCCCAGTACTACTGGATCGAGCATCAGCATCCGGTCGCGCTGCTCGGCTACATCCGCGTGCTGGAGGGCAACGCGCCCGCGTCCTGGCTCGCGGACCGACTCGCGCAGCGGACTGGACTGCCCGATGCCGCGTTCCGCACCGTCCGCGAGCACGCCGAGTTGGACTGCGGGCACCTGGCCGATCTGGACGAGACCCTCGACGCCCTGCCGCTGACGCCCGCGCACGCGACGCTGCTCGCCGTCAGCGCCCTGCGAACCGCCGATGGCGTCATCCGCCTGTTCTCGCAACTCGCCACTACCCAGGGAGGCCCGGAATGACCGACGACCACGCGGTGCTCGATCGCCTGCGCGCGGTCGGATTCACCATCGAAGCGCTGAGCGACGAGCAGTTGCAGGTGCTGACCGGACTCTCGGCGCACGAGCTGCACGTGCTCGAAGACGTCAAGCGCCGATTGGACGACGCGGAACCCGAGGTGCGCGCGCACGGCGACATCGCCGGCGGGGCGCTGTTCTAGAGGACCGACCGAGGCGACGGAAGGAGCTGCGGCGTGCACTGCTCGACGTGTGGCGACGCGCTGCCCGGCGGCGCGCGCTTCTGCCCGTCGTGCGGAACGGCGTGCGCGGACCCGGCCGTTCCCGCCGCCTCGACCGAGACCCGCAAGGTCGTCACGGTGCTCTTCTGCGACCTCGTCGGCTCGACCGCGCTCTCCGGCGACCTCGACCCGGAGACGCTGCGCTCGGTGACCCTGCGCTATTTCGATCTGATGCGGCGGCGGATCGAGTTCCACGGCGGCACGGTCGAGAAGTTCATCGGGGACGCGGTGATGGCGGTGTTCGGCGTGCCGACCGTGCACGAGGACGACGCCCGGCGCGCGCTCGCCGCCGCGCTGGCCATGATCGAGGCGCTCGACGGGCTCAACGCGGAACTCGACGCCACCCTCGGCGCCCGGCTCGACGTGCGGATCGGCGTCAACACCGGCCCGGTGGTCTCCGGCTCCGACGCCTCGGCCCGGCAGGCGCTGGTCTCCGGCGAGACCGTGAACGTGGCCGCGCGGCTCGAGCAGAACGCCGGGCCCGGCAGGATCCTGATCGGCCGCGACACACTGCGCTCCGCGGGCGCGGGCGTGCGCGCCGAGCCGGTCGGGCCGCTCGGGCTCAAGGGCAAGACCGAGCCGGTGCCCGCGTACCGCCTGCTCGGGCTCGGCGAGGACGACCCCGAGCTGCTGCGGCGCTTCGACGTGCCCTTCATCGGCCGCCGCCGCGAGACCGCCGCGCTGGACGGCGCGCTGGCCGACGTCGCGGAGCGCGGCGCGGCCGGGCGGCTGCTCGTGCACGGCGAGGCGGGGCTCGGCAAGACCAGGCTGCTGCGCGAGTGGATCAGCACTCGCACTCCGCTGAGCGGCGCGGGCCGATGCCGTCCCTACGGCGATCAGGGCAGCCTCGGTCCGCTGGCCGACGCGGTGTCCGCGGTGCTCGCCGCGGCCCCGGCCCCGCACGGAGTGTCCGAGGCGCTGGATGTGCTCGCCGGCGGCCTGCTGCAGGACGGGACGCCCAATCCGACGCTGGAGGAGACCTGCGCGGCCCTCGTCGGTGTCCTGACGGCCATCGCGGCGAGACAGCCCGTGGTGCTGGCACTGGACGACTGCCACTGGGCGCGGCCGCTGCTGCTCGAGGTCGTGGACCGGCTGGTCCACGACCTGGATCGGGCGCCGGTGCTGCTGCTGTGCGCGGCCCGGCCCGAGCTGCTCGACGCCCGTCCCGAGCTGGCCGGCACTCCCCTGCTGGCGCTCGCCGATCTCTCGCGCGCGGAGTCCGCCCTGCTCGCCGCCGAGCTCGTCGAGGTCGGCGCGCACTGGCAGGACGCGCAGAACCGGCTGCTCGACCGCGCGAACGGCAATCCGCTGCACCTCGAACAACTGCTCGCCGCGGCCCAGGAGACCGGGTCGCAGGACGAGCTGCCGCCGACCGTCCAGGCCGTGCTGGGGGCGAGGATCGACGCGCTGGGGCCCCGGGAGCGCAGCGTGCTCGACCACGCCTCACTGCTCGGCCGGGAGTTCGCCGCGGCCGAGCTCGCAGTGTTCTGCGATCACGCGGAGGTGCGGGGCGCGCTGCTGCGCCTGTGCGCGCGGCGGCTGGTCGAACCCGACCTGCGCACGACGTTCCGATTCAGCAGTGGCCTGATTCAGGAGGTCACCTACGCCTCGATGTCCAAGCGCGCCAGGGCGCTCGGGCACGAGAAGGCGGCCGGGCTCGCGTCGGTGCGCGCCGACGGGCCGGCCGCGGTCGGCGGCCATCTGGAGCTGGCGTACGGCTACCTCGGCGAGCTCGGCGACCCGGCCGCGGCCGAACCGCTGCGCGCGCGGGCCGCCGAGGCGCTCGGCCGGGCCGGCGCGCTGGCGGCCGCCCGCGCCGACCTGCTGTGGGCCGACGACCTGCTGGCCCGCGCGGCCGCGCTGTTCCGTCCGGCCGAGCCCGGAGGGGCCGCGGCGAACCGGCGGCTCGGCGAGGTCCGCGCGGCGCTCGGCCGCACCGACGAGGGGCGCGCGCTGCTCGCGCAGGTCCGTGCCACGTCGCCGGATCCGGTCGAGGCCGCCCACGCGCGGCTCGCCCTGGCCGCCGTCCGCCCGCAGGACGAGGCGCCCGCGGACGCCGCCGCGGCCGTGCTGCCGCTGTTCGAGGCGGCGCACGACGAGCTCGGGCAGGCGCGCGCGTGCCTGCGGCTCGCTCAGCGCGGCCAGGCCGACGGCCGGCACCGGGACGCCGACGGCTGGCTCACCCGCGCCCTCGACCACGCGGTCGCCGCGGACGGCGAGCCGGAGCGCGCGGCGGCGCTCGGCGCGATCGGCATCTCGCTGTGGCGCGGCCCGGTGCCGGTCCCGGAGGCGGTGGCCCGCTGCACCGCGCTGCTCACCGAGCACGGCCCGGGACGGCGGACCGTCCGGATGACGCTGAGCTGCCCGCTGGCGGTGCTCTCAGCACTCAGATATCGGTGGTCCGACGCGCGCGGGCTGCTCGCCGAGGCCGGGCGGCTGGCCGAGGAGCTGAGATACGCCGAGACGCAGGTCGTGCTGCCGCTGTTCGGGGCGATCGTCGAATCGCTGGCCGGGCACACGGCCGGGGCCCGCGGCCTGCTCGACACGGCCGCCGCCTCGGCCCGCAGGCTCGGCGCGGGCGGCCTGCTGGACAGCGTCGAGCTCGAACTCGCCCGGCTGCACCTCGACCTCGGCGAGTTCGCGCGGGCGCGGGCCGCGCTGGAGCGGCTCACCGGCAAGAGCCTGCACCCGCATGCCGAGGCCGTGGAACTCGACGGCCTGCTCGGCCGGATCGCCGCCGCCGAGGGACGCCGCGAGGAGGCGCTGCGCTCGGCCGACCGCGCCGTGTCCGCCGCCGCGCGGACCGACTCGGCCATCGTGCGCGGCACCGCGCTGCTCGACCAGGCCCACACCCTGCGGCTGCTCGGCCTGCGCGACGCGCGGCGGGCCGCGGCGGGGGCCCGCGCGGTGTTCACCGCGAAGGGACATCTGCCCGGCATCGCCTGGACCCGGCGCTTCCTCGACGAACGAAATGAGCGATCATGACCAGCGCATCGCCCGGCCTGACCTGGCGCCTGGTGGACAAGCAGCCCGCCGACATCCAGGTGACGGCCGATCAGACGCACCCGCCGACCGCGCTCGACGGCGCGACCGGCCGCGGTGTGCGGGTGTGCGTCGTCGACTCGGGCGTCGAACGCGACCATCCCGCCGTCGGCCGCGTGGACGGCTCGTGGGTGGTGGTCAAGGACGACGAGGGCGGGATCACGGTCGAGGAGACCGACACCGGCGACACCTGCGGCCACGGCACGGCCTGCGCGGGCATCATCCGCCGCGTGGCGCCCGACTGCGAGGTGCACAGCGTGCGCGTGCTCGGCGAACGCTTCTCCGGCACCGGCGACATCCTGCTCGCCGGGCTGTCCTGGGCCGTCCGGCAGGGCTTCGACCTCATCAATCTGAGCCTGTCCACGACGCGGCCGCGCTTCGCCGAGGACCTGCACGCGCTGACCGACGACGCGTACTTCAACCGCTCGGTCATCGTGGCCTCGGCGCACAACACGCACGTGGAGAGCTTCCCGTGGCGCTTCGCCTCGGTGATCTCGGTCGGCAGCCACTCCGAGGACGACCCCGACCTGCACCTGTACAACCCGGACCCGCCCGTCGAGTTCTTCGCGCCCGGCCAGAACGTGGAGGTGGCCTGGCTGGGCGGGCGCACCATCCGCTCCACCGGCAACAGCTTCGCCACCCCCTACATCACCGGGCTGTGCGCGCGGATCCTCTCGCGCGGCCCGCGGATGACGCCGTTCCAGCTGAAGAGCGCCCTGTACCTGTCCGCCGCCAACGTCCACTAGCCGAAGGTGCCCGCCGTGACCATCGAAGCCCTGCCGGCCGGCTCGACCGCCGACCCGCTCGCACTCGAACTGCTCCAGTCCGTCGTCGACGTCGCCCGGGCGATCTTCGGCGCGCAGGCCGGCTCGGTCTTCCTGCTCGACGAGGACGCCGACGAGCTCGTCTTCCAGGCCGTGTCCGGGCGCGGCGAGGGCCGGCTGGTCGGCCGCCGCTTCCCGGCCGGGCGCGGCATCGCCGGATGGGTCGCGGCCTCCGGCGAGCCCATGGTCGTGGACGACCTGGCCGCCAGCCCCTCCTTCGACCGCTCGCTCGCCGAGTCCACCGAGTACGTGCCGGGGTCCCTGATGGCCGCGCCGCTGGTGCACGGAAACCGCGTGCTCGGCGTCCTCGAGGTGCTCGATCCGGTGGCCCAGGCCCGCGGCAGCCTGACCGAGCTCGAACTCCTGTCCCTGTTCGCGCGGCAGGCCGCCACCGCGCTGCGCTTCGCCGTCCGGCCGACCGGGGACGCGGCGCGGGAGGACGCCGGCCTGTCGGTCCGGCACCGCGCCGAGGCCGCGCGTCTGCTGCGCGAACTGGAGCACCTGCTGGGGTAGGCGCGAACACATAGCGACACGGCTACGTGGTTACCCGGATACCGCTCGCGGCCCTTCGCACTCAGGATCGATGGTCATGGAGGATGTGCGACCACCACTCGTCGGACGCACGTCGGAGCGCAGGATGCTGCGATCCGCCGTCGAGGCCTGCACACAGGGCCGATCAACCGTCTTGGAGATCACCGGAGACCCCGGGATCGGCAAGACCCGACTGCTGGCCGAACTCGGCGAACTGGCCGCGGCGGCCGGCCTGACCGTGCTCTGCGGGCGCGCGTCCGAGTTCGAGCGGGAGCGCTCCTTCGGCGCGTTCGCCGAGCCGGTGCGGCGCTGTCTCGAGCTGCGCGCCGAGCCGGAATCCGCCGCGTACGACGAGGAGCTGGCGGCGCTGCGCGACCTGGTGCTGCCCGGATACGCGGACGCCGACTCGGGGCGTCCGCGGTCCCTCGGCGTCGAGCGCTACCGGCTGCACCACGCCGTGGGCCGGCTGCTGAGCGAGGCCGGCGGCGAGCGCGGGCTGCTGCTCTGCCTCGACGACCTGCACTGGGCCGACGACGGAACCCTCGAGCTGCTGCACTTCCTGCTCCGGCAGCCGCCGCGCGCGCCGCTGGTGCTGGCCTGCACGCACCGGCCGCGGCAGTCCTCCGGAAAGCTCTCCGCGTACATCCTCAACGCGGCCGCCTACCGCGTCCTGCGCGTGCCGCTGGCCCCGCTCGACCGGCGCTCCTGCGAGACGCTGCTCGGCGACGGGCACACCCCGGAGCGCCGCGAGCAGATCTGCGCGCGCAGCGGGGGCAATCCGCTGTGGATCGAAGTGCTCTGCGAACTCGCGCAGACCGAGGCGGTGGCCGCCGAGGGCTTCGCCGATCCGCCGGACACGCTGCGGGCGGCGCTGGCCCGCGAGGTCGCCCCGCTGACCGAGCCCGAGCTCGCCGTGCTGCGGGCCGCCGCCGTGCTGGGCGACCCCTTCGACCCGCTGCTGCTCGGCCCGATCGCCGGCCTCGAGCCCGGGCCGACCCTCGACGCGCTCGACGGCCTGGCCGCGCGGGACCTGGTGCGCTCCGCGAGCCGGGAGGGGGCGCGGACCCGGCTGCAGTTCCGGCACCCGCTGCTGCGCGAGGTCGTCTCGCACGCGGCGCCGCCCGGCTGGTGGATCGCCGCCAACGCGCGCGCCGACGCGACGCTGCGGCGCAACGGCGCGGGGGCGGTGGAGCGCGCGCCGTTCATCGCCCGCTCGGCGCAGGCGGGCGAGGACGAGGCCGTCAGGGTCCTGATCGACGCGGCCGACAGTACTCTGCGTTCGGCCCCCGCGACGGCCGCCGCGTGGCTGCGCACGGCCCTGCGCCTGTCCGCCGCGGACCCCTCGCGGGACGCGCGGCAACGCCGGTTCGAGGCGCTGCTCTCCCTGGCCCACGCCTCGGGGATGACCGGCGACCTGCCCGGCTGCCGCGACGCGCTCGACCAGGTGCTCGAGCTGGTCCCGCCGGATCGCCCGGACCAGCGGGTCACCGTCGTCGCCCTGCGGTCGGTGATCGAGCGGATCCTCGGCAGCGGCCGGGCCGCGGAGCGCGTCCTCGCCGACGAGCTGGCCCGCTGGCCGCGCACCGACCGGACCGCGAATCCGATCCGGCTGCAGCTGGCGACGCTCGGCATGGCTCGCGGCGACTTCACCGGCGCCTCCCAGCATCTCAATACGCTGATCATGTGCGCCGAGGAGCCGCTGAACCCGCGCACCCGCACCGCCGTCGCGGCCTGCCGCGCGCTCGGCGCCGCGTACAGCGGGCGCACGGACGCGCTGCAGGTCTACGCCACCGAAGCCGCGTCCTCGCTCGACGCCCTCGACGACGCCGAGATCGCGACCCTGCTCGACGAGGTCGGCCAGCTCGGCTGGGCCGAGGCGCTCGCCGAGCGGAACGGGGACGCGACCCGGCACATGGCCAGGGCCGTCGCCATCGCGCAGGAGACCGGGCAGACGTACATGCTCCCGTATCTGCTGCTCTGCCAGGCGTACGCGCAGCAGGCCGCGGGCGACCTCGCGGGCGGCGCCTCGTCGGCGTCGAGCGCGGAGGAGATCGCCCACCTGCTCGACCGGCCCGACCTCATCGGATACGCCATGACGCTGCGCGCCGCGGCCACCGTGCTGCGCGAGGGCCCGGAGGCCGCGGCCCCCACCGTCGAACGCGCGCTGCGGACCATCCACCGCCGCGGCAGGCTGCGCGAGCTGTCCGTGGCCCTGCTCGCCTCCGTACGGCTCGACCAGGGGCGTCCCGGGGAATGCGTGGAGCTGGTGCGCGACATCACCGGCGCCGGCCGCTCCGCGACGACGCACTCGCTGCGGGCCACGTGGTACGCCATGGCCGCCCGGGCGGAGAGCGCGCGCGGAGACCACGCCGCGGCCCGCGACTGGGCCGGCCGGGCCGCCGAGGCCGCGCAGGCCACCGGCCTGCCCGGCCAGTCGGGCCACGCCGAACTGGCCCTGTCCTGCCTGCCGCACGAGGACCCGGCCGAACGGATCGGCCTGCTCGGCTCGGCCGCCGGGCACTTCGCGACCGGCGGCCTGGTCCTGGCCGAGGCCCGCGCCGAACTGCTCCTCGGCCAGGCGCTGACCGCCGCCGACCGCCTCGACGAGGCCGACGCCGCCGTGGGCCACGCCAAGAAGCTCGCCGACACCCACGGCGCCGCGCACCTGAGCGCCCTCGCCATCGGCGCCCAACGCCGCATCGGGGCCCGCCGCCCGCGATCCGGCGCCGACGCCCGCCGCGCCCTGTCCGAGCAGGAGGCCCGCATCTCCCAGCTCGTGGTCCGCGGCCTGTCCAACCGGGACATCGCCGCCAGCATGTTCATCTCGGTGAAGACCGTGGAGGCCCACCTCACCCGGGTCTTCCGGAAGCTCGACGTCTCCTCCCGCACCGCCCTGATCAGCGCGCTGGACCGGGCGGGGTACTAGTTCCGGCGGCCGAAGAGGTTCAGGAAGAAGAGGAAGACGTTCAGGATGTCCAGGAAGATCGAGGCGGCCAGCAGCGGGGCCGAGTCGGTGTCCTGGGAGCGGCGCAGGCGCTGGAAGTCGATGACCGTGAACCCGGCGAAGATGACCAGGCCGGCGATCGAGTAGATCATCGAGCCGCCGGGGATGCGGACGAAGATCGAGACGACGCCGAACAGGATCAGCGCGAGCAGCGCCCAGAAGCAGGCGCGCGCGAGGCCGGACAGGTCGCGGCGGGTCGCGTAGCCGACGGAGCCGAGGCCCGCGACGAACAGCGCCGTGGCGCCGCCCGCCTGCCAGAGCGCCTGCGGGTCGGCCTCGGCGTAGAAGGCGATCGTCGGCGCCATGGCCACGCCGATGAGCAGCCCGAACGCCCCGAGCAGCGCGAGCGTTCCCTGCTTGGACCGCCGGTACGTGGCCCGCATCGCGAACAGGCACACGAAGGAGGCGATGAAGGCGATGATCCCCGCGCCCCCGCTGAGGTCGCGCCCCAGATAGGCGCCGAGGGCGAACAGCCCGGCCGTTCCCGCGACGTAGGTCATGGTCTGCGCGAACAGCGTGTTCGCGGAGACCCGGTAGGCCGGCCGGCTCAGGGTTGCGTTGTACATGCTGGGGTCCTACCCACTTCTGGCTTAGAGCGACGGAGGAATTTGGGCCCGCTCCCTGATCCGGCCCACATTCCTCCCTCGCTCCAAGATCGCGCCCCGCCGCGCACGCGCAGGGCCCAGGCGACGAGGGGGAGTTGGAGCGGAAGGCGGGCGTAGGCGGCGGTGCGGGCGACGGGGCCCTTCTCGCGCCAATCCCGGGCCATCTGGAGGTTGGCGGGGAAGACGGCGACGAACAGGCCGGCCGCGGCGGTCGCGGCGGGGCGGCGGGTTTTCGGGCAGGCCACGGCGGCGGCGACGGCGAGTTCGGCGGCTCCGCTGGCGTAGGTCCACCAGCGCGCCTTTCCGGGCAGGGCGCGCGGCACGATCGCGTCGTAGGGCTTGGGGCTGGCGAAGTGGGTGGCGCCCGCGGCGGCCAGCAAGCCGGCCAGTGCGTAGGCGGACGTCGTCGTGCGGCGGCTCATCGCGGGCTCCTTGTCGTCGGCGCCATCCTACGGGTCCCGGTCGGGGCAATCCGGCCGCGGCGCGGCTCCGAAGCACCGGGGAAACCGCCATCCGAACCGACTCCGACAGGACGCCTCCCGCCATGCCGAGCAGAAATCCCGATCCGGTCGCGCCCCGCCTCGCCCGGCTCTACCAGGACCTGACCGAGGGCCGCGACCTGCCGGTCGGCGTGCAGGCGTGGGACGCGAGCCACGCGGGGCCGATGGAGGACCCGACGATCTTCATCTCCTCCCCCCGCGCGCTGCGCCGGCTGCTGTGGGCGCCGAACGAGCTCGGGCTGGCGCAGGCCTACGTGACCGGCGAGCTCGATGTCGACGGCGACATCGCGGAGGGGCTGCGCCGCGTATGGGCCGGAGTCGGCGCGGACGTGCGGCCTCCGCGTATCGCGCGACCCGCGAACATCGCCCGGCTGCTCGCGACGGCCGTGAGGTTCAGGGCGGTCGGGCCGCGACCGGCCCCGCCCGCCTCACAGGCCCGCGTGCGCGGCGGCCTTCACTCCCTCGCCCGGGACCGCGCCGTGATCGCGCACCACTACGATCTGTCCAACGACTTCTACGCGCTGCTGCTCGACGGCTCGATGGCGTATTCGAGCGCGTATTGGCCCTCCGACGAGCCCGGATGCACCCTCGCCGAGGCCCAGCGCGCCAAGCTCGACCTGATCTGCCGGAAGCTCGAGCTCTCCCCCGGCATGCGCCTGCTGGACGTCGGCTGCGGCTGGGGCGGGCTGCTGATGCACGCGGCCGAGCACTACGGCGTACGCGGCACGGGGCTGACACTGTCGAAGGAGCAGGCTGCGTTTATCGCCGGCGAGCTGGAGCGGCGCGGCCTGGTCGGGCTGGTCGAGGTGCGCGTGGAGCACTTCCGGGAGTTCCACGCGCCGCGGGCCTTCGACGCCGTCGCCTCGATCGAGATGGGCGAGCACGTCGGGGCCGAGGCTTACCCCGTGTACACGCGCACGGTGCACACCTCGCTCAAGGCGGGCGGACGTGCGCTGATCCAGCAGATGTCGCGTGCTAAGGACGCGGCGCCGGGCGGCGGGCCGTTCATCGAGTCCTTCATCGCCCCCGACATGCACATGCGCCCGCTCCCCGACACCGTCTCCCTGTGGCGCGCGGCGGGATTCGGGCTCCTCGACACGGAATCGCTGCGCGAGCACTACGCGCGCACGGTCGAGGCGTGGCGCGCGAACCTGGAGGACGCCTGGGCGAAGGCGGTGGAGCTGGTCGGCGAGGAGACGGCTCGGGTCTGGCGGCTCTACCTGGCCGGCGGACAGCTCGCCTTCGAGCAGGGCCGGATGGGCGTGGACCAGATCGTGCTCGTCAAACCGGAGGCGGGAAAGCGATGAGGTGTGTCAGGGCCCGGTCGCCACGCGCCCGGCGAAGTCGGCGACCAGGCGGGTCCAGACGCCGGGTCTGCGCAGCATCGCGTGGCCGTCGTCGAACAGCTTGAGTTCGACGGCTTCGGCCACGGCGCCCGCTCGAGCCGCGAATGCGACCGAGCGCTCCGGATCGGTGACCCGGTCCTGGCGTCCGTGCGCGATCAGCACGCTGCGACCGGCGAGCGGGGCGACCGCCTCGTCCGGCGGGAGCCACGGAGCGAGCAGCGCGGCGCCCCGCACCGTCGGATACCCGGCCACCCGCGCCGCGGTCCGGCCGCCCATGCTGTGGCCGACGAGGACGACCGGGACGGGGCCGAGTTCGCGCTCCATCGTCTCGAGGGCGTCCAGCGCGTCGCGGACGGGGTCGGGGGTGCGCGTCCCGTCCTCGTCGTTCCAGCCGCGCACGCGGTAGCGCACGGAGGCGACCGGCAGCGGCAGCGCTCGGCGTAGCGCGGTGGCCAGCAAGGTCATCCGCGCGGCGGCGAGATTGGCGCGGCCGACCGGTTCGCGGGATTCCACCTTGCCGCCGTGCAGCAGGAGCAGGACGGCCGCCGCGTCCTTCCAGTCCGAATCTAGATCGATCACGCATCCATTCGTACCGGAAGGACGGGCGGATTGGCCGTTCTTTATTCGGCTACCTCGCGCCGCCGGCGATCGGCAGGCCGCCGGTCGGGGCGTACATGGCCATGGCGAAGGTCGTGCCCGAGGGCGCGGCGGCGACCGGGAAGACGCTGACGGCGTTGCCGCCCGCCGGGATGGTGGTGGCGATGTAGTCCCCGAACATCCGGCCGGAGTCGGTGTTCGGCAGCCAGGTGGTCTTCATCGGCCCGGCCAGCTGCGCCGGCGCGGACCAGGTGCTGCCGCCGTTGGTCGAGGAGATGTACCCGACGTCCAGCTGGCACGTCGAGGAATTGCACTTGGCGACCGGGTAGTAGTAGTACGTCAGACCGATCCGCGCCGTGCTGCCCGAGGTGGAGGCGTCCACGCCGAGGCCCGGGGTGAAGTGGTCGTCGGTGCTGCTCACGGCGTCGATCGGGACGCGGACCGGAGTGGTCCACTTCGTGCCGTTGGTCGACGTCGAGATGATGATGTCGTTGCTCGCGCAGTTGGTGCGGAACTTGCAGTCGGCCCAGGAGACGTAGACCTTGCCGGCCGCGTCGATCTCGGCCGAGGGCAGGACGCTCTCCCGCAGCGCGGCCGGGATCGCGACGGAGCTCTTGATGGCGTCGGAGTCGGCGAGCCCCGCGACGGTGTGGTGGTGCGTGGTGGCGACCAGGACGCTCGATCCCCAACTGCCGCCGCCGTTGGTGGAGACGAAGGATCGGATCTGGTTGGCGCTGGCCGAGGCGAACGGCACGACGACCGTCCCGTTGGGCTGGACGAGCGGCTGACCGCCGATGCCGCTCGGGCTGTCGGCCGGATGGGCGACGGAGCTCCAGCTCGCGCCGCCGTTGGTCGACGTGCTCATGTCCTCGGTGTCGCCGTTCGCCGCCGTGTCGAACTCGGTGTAGCAGTGCCCGTAGTAGGGGCTGGCCGCGTGGTTGTCGCACACGGTCCAGTTCTTGTCGTAGAACGTGCCGGTCGCGACGGGCACCGGGTTGCCCCAGGTGGTGCCGTTGGCCGAGCGGCTGACGTCCACGTCGACGTTGCCGTTGCTCAGGATGCCGAGGTAGGACACGATCCACTCGCCGTGGTCGGCGTCGTAGGCGACGGTGGCGTCGCTCACGGTGGTGTACTTGCCGCCGGTGTTGGCCGTGGTGTCGGGCAGGTAGCCATGGGTCCAGGCGGTGCCGCCGTCGGTGGAGGTGGACCAGCCGATGTTGGACGCGCCACCGCTGGACACGCGGCCGACCTGGAAGGCGGAGACGGTCGTGCCGCCGTAGCTGAAGATGTCCGGCTCGACCTCGGTGGCGTGCTGGGCCTGGCTGTCGCTGTACGGGTCGCTGCTGACCTGGGTCAGCGCGGCGGCCTTGCCGCGCACGGCGGCGGAGGCGCTTCCGGCCTGGGCGCCGGCCAGGGCGAGGCCCGCGGCGGCCGTGGCGGCCAGCCCGATTCGCAGGGTACGTGGAATCATGATGATGAAGAACCTTCGTGGGTTTTTGGGTGCCTCATGGGTGGGTACGCGGCGGTCCCTGTGGGTGTGTGGCCCCGCCAGAGGTCATCATGACTCTGATTCCGCATCGTGGACAGGGGCGCAGCGGCCTGAAATCCGCGGGCGGGTGCTTACGCGGCCGGGACCAGGACGAGTTGGTGCACGTCGAGGTAGCCGGAGGCGAATCCGGCCTCGCTGTAGGCCAGGTAGAGGCGCCAGGTGCGTTGGAAGGCCTCATCGAAGCCGAGCGCGGCGAGTTCGCCGGCGTTTGCGGCCAGATCGCGGGTCCACCGGTCGAGGGTGCGCGCGTAGTCGGGTCCGAAGGCGAGGTCGTCGGCGACGGACAGGCCCGAGCGGGCGGCGTTCTCCTGAATCGCCGTCATCGAGGGGATCATTCCGCCGGGGAAGATGTGCTTGGTGATCCACGTCTCGGTCCGGGCGCTGGCGCGCATCCGGTCGTGCGGCATGGTGATCGCCTGCAGGCCGATCCTCCCGCCGGGGGCCAGCAGGTCGGCGAGGGCCTGGAAGTAGACCGGCCAGTGGTCCGCGCCGACCGCCTCGATCATCTCCACGCTGAGCACGGCGTCGTACGTGCCGCGGGCCTCGCGGTAGTCGAGCAGCTCGACCTGCACCTTGCCGTCGAGGCTCTCGCGCTCGGCACGCGCGCGGGTGTACTCGAGCTGCCGCTCGGACAGCGTGATCGTCCTGACCTGCGCGCCGCGCGCCGCGGCGCGAATCGCCAGCTCGCCCCATCCCGTGCCGATCTCCAGCACGCGGGTGCCGGGGCCGACGCCGGTCGCGTCGAGCAGCCGGTCGATCTTGCGGTGCTGAGCGCGTTCGAGATCGTCCGCGCCTTCGTCGAAGAGAGCGGCGGAGTACGTCATCGACGGATCCAGGAACAAGGCGAACAGCTCGTTGGACAGGTCGTAGTGGGCCGCGATGTTCTCCCTGGCCGCGCGCGACGTGGCGTTCTCCGCGCGGGCCCGTCGGCGGACGAAGATCGGCCGCAGGCGCTGCAGCGGCGCCGGGACGAGCGTGCCGACCCGCGTGGCGAACACCGTCAGCAGCCTGACGAGGTCCTCCGAGTCCCACTCCCCCGCCTGATACGACTCGCCGAAGCCGATCAGCCCGCTCGCGCCGATCCGCGCGAAGAAGGCCTCCGGCCGATGGATCCGCATCACCGGATCGGCCGGACCCCCGGCGCCCAGCGCCGTACCGTCCGGCAACAGCACCCTGATCGGCAACGCCCGCACCGCACGACGCGTCAGCCGCTCGGCCACACCGGACCGCAAGCGGCCCCTCGAACCCACGCGCACCCCTGAACTCCCTCTCCGTGCACCGCGTACGACACGTACGCCGAACCGTCTTCGGGCTCGATTCGAAGCAGGAGGGAGTTCGGATGGGTGGGCGGTGCGCTACGCGGTCGGCCGGGGGCCCGCTGCGCGGCGAAGCCGGTTGGCGATGGCGAGCCCCAGCCCCTCGTCGGAGGGCAGCGATGCGATGATCAGATCGCAACCGCGCTGGTCGAGCTCGCGGAGGAAGCCGTAGAGCTCGCGCGCGTACTCGGCGTCGGACTCCGGAACGGCGACAACGGCGTGCGCCTTGACCGGGGCGTCGGCGAAGCGGGCGGGCAGGAAGACCCCGACCCGGTGCCCCTGCTCCTGCGCCCGCCGGGCCTCGGCGACCACGTCCCCGGGCTCGACGAGGACGACCAGGGCGCGCGGCGCGTAGTGCGAGGGGTGCTGGCCGGGAACGCGGATGCGGCTGCTCGCGTCGACCTCGATCGGGTGGCCGAGCGCCTCCTCGAGCTGCTCGCGGGTCACGCCGCCGGGGCGCAGCAGGCTCGGGACCCCGCCCGTCGTGTCCACGATCGTCGACTCGACGCCGACCTGGCACGGGCCGCCGTCCAGCACGAAGTCCACGGAGTCGCCCAGCTCGGAGCGCACGTGCTCGGCGGTCGTCGGGCTGACCGAGCCGAAGCGGTTGGCGGACGGCGCCGTGACGCCGCCGCCGAACTCCGTGAGCAGAGCGAGCGCGACGGGGTGGTCCGGCACCCGGACGGCCACCGTCTCCAGACCGCCGGTCGCCTCCAGCGGAACGCGCGGCGCACGCCGGAACACCAGCGTGAGCGGCCCCGGCCAGAAGCGCTCGGCCAGCACCCGCGCCGTGTCCGGGACGTCCTCGACCCACTCGCCCAGCCGCTCGGAGCCCGCAAGGTGCACGATCAGCGGGTGCGAGGACGGCCGCCCCTTGGCCTCGTAGATGCGCGTGACGGCAGCGGGATCCTCGGCGTTGGCCCCCAGGCCGTACACGGTCTCGGTCGGAAAGGCGACGAGGCCGCCGGCGCGCAGCACCGAGGCCGCCCGCTGAATGTCGCTGGGTGTCGCTGTGGTCACCCGCCCGATTCTCTCACGCTCCGCCCCCTGCCCGTCTCGGTCGCCGCAGCGCCGGGGAGGCCTGCCGACTTCACCACGTTGAGGGGGAGATGGACGTGCCGAAATCGAAGACCAGGAAGAAACGCTGACCGTGAAGGTGCGCGGGCAGCGGGCCTTCGACAACGCGCTGAAATGCGCGTTTACCAGCAGCTCGAGTTGCACGAACGAGTGGAACGGGAGCGTGGTCCGCATCATCGACGGCACGGTGTCGGGGAACCCCGTGGCGATGGCGGGCATGTTCCTCTTCCCGTTGGGAACGGCGATCGGCTACGAGTTCGAGTCGCCGCTCGCGGTCGTGCTGAGCGGCACGGCGATGGTCGGTGTCGGGGCACTCATCGCGACGTGGAATCGGCTGCGTGACCCTCATCGTGCATAGAGTTGTGACTGTGTACGAGGCCAGGTATCGACTGACGCGGCGGGTGCTGCTGCTCGAGGGCGGGTGTCTGCTGTTGCTGGCGGCGGCGCTGTTGCCGATGCCGTGGCCGATCGTCGTGCTCGATGTCGGCTTCTTCGGGGTCGCCGCCCTGGTCATCATCGCCATGCCGCTGAGCCGCGGCCTCGCGTTCCGCGTCGACAGCGCGGGAGTCACGCTCGGCTGGACCTTCCCGCGTGTCCGCACTTCGGCCAGGTTCATACCGTGGGACGACGTCGAGGAGCTGCACCTCTACGAGCTGCCGTACGGGAGGCCGCCGACGCCGTACATCCGCGTGGTGTGGCGGGCGGGTGACGGATACGCGGCGGCCAGCCGCCCGATCGTCGCGTGGACGCTGGACGGCGACGCGCTCCTCGAGGTGCTGGCGAACGTCGCGCCGCACGTCCCGCTCACCGGCTGCCTCCCCTCCACGAGGAAGAAGACCCGGCAGCCGGGGTCGCCGCCGGAGGGAAAGCTGTGGTTCGTCTGGTGCTACCTGGCGCCGCTCTGCATCGCCGCGCTGGTCTACCTCGGCACCGCGCACCTGTCCCCGGCCTGGTCGGCGCACCTCGGCCAGGGCCGCGTCGGCACCTGGACCGTGGTCAAGACCTCGTGCGCCGGCCGGAGCGGCTGCACCCCGCTCGGGGACTTCGTCGCCTCCGACGGCACCGACCTGCGTGTGCACATCCAGATGGCGCACGGCGCTCCCGCGACCCCCGCGGCCGGCGGCTCGCTCCCCGCCATCGACACGGGCGACCCCGACCGCGTCTACCCCATCGGCGGCGGCTACTCCTGGGTCGTCTACGCGCTGGCCGCCCTCGCCGCGTGCCTCCTCGCGCCGCTCTGGCTCTGGACGGTGCCGGTCAGCGGCCTCAGGCGACGGCTCCGGCGCCGGCGCGGCTGACCCGCCGGTCCGAACGCCCGTGGCCGAAACCGCCGCGCGCACCTGCGAACATGTCCCCATGAACATTGCCGCCACGGTCGCGCTCGCAGCCATCGCCGCGCTGCACCTCTACATCCTCGTGCTCGAGATGTTCCTCTGGACCACGCCGCGCGGCCGGGCCGCCTTCGGCACCACCGCGGAACTGGCCGAGACGACGAAGACGCTCGCCGCGAACCAGGGGCTGTACAACGGCTTCCTCGCCGCGGGGCTCATCTGGGCCGCCGCCTCGTCCGGGACGGTGCGGTACCAGGCAGGGCTCTTCTTTCTCGCCTGCGTCGCCGTCGCCGGGATCTACGGCGCCGCGACCGTCAGCCGGAAGATCCTGTTCGTGCAGACCGTGCCCGCGCTCATCGGTCTGGCCCTGGTTCTCGCAGCCCACTGATCTCCGACCTCTGACGTCGTGGTCGCCATGGCGAACGCGATCGACCTGTCGCAGTCGAGCTAGCCGAGCGGGTCGGCGAGTCCCCAGCCTGCGGCGAGCATCGCGTCGACTGCCTCCAGCGCCTGTAGGAGGCGTTCGGCGCGGTCGCCGACGACCTCGATCCACGGCACGTCCTGCGCGGCGAGCACCTCGCGGAAGCGGCCGGTCATCCAGGGCCGCAGGTGCTCGCCGTCGCGCAGGCCGTCGTCCTCGAAGGGGACTCCCCGGTCGCTGGTGAGGATGTAGAGCGCGCGCGGCGGCATCGTCGCGGCGGCTGCGTGGACCTCGGCGGTGATCGCGCCCGTGTAGCGCTCCTGCCACACCGTGGTGGCCAGCGCGTCCGTGTCGCAGACGAGCACCGGGCCCCCGCCTCGTGCCGCGCGGTCCTCATCGGTGTTCTGCCGGCGGGCCACGGCGACGAAGTCCTCGTCGGTCCACTCCAGGTCGAAGATCCCGGGCTCGGCGCGGCCCGCGCGGGCCGCGTGGGCGCGGGCGACGGCCAGCTTGACCACGGTCAGGGCTCTGCCGTACTCGGGGACCCAGCCGGTCAGCGCGTGCACTCCCCCGCGGCTGCGCAGCGCGTCGGCGAGGTCGAGCGAGAGCGTCGTCGTGCCGGTGGATTCGGCCCCGACCACCACGACGCGGCGAGCCAGCCACGCGCGGACCGGCGGCTCGACGAGCATCCAGTGCGCGACGGGATCGGCGCGGACCTTGGTCGCGGAGATCGGCACGGTCGCGCGCGACTGGTCCAGGCGCACGTCGGCGGCGTCGAAGCGGCGTGCCAACTCTGCGCCGTAGGGCTCGGAGGTGAAGACGGCGTCGATCGGCCACGCGTCGTGCCGGGAGTCCTCGACGGCCTCCCGCATCAGCGCCACGTGGCCCGACCAGACGTCGTCGTCCTCGTAGTCGACGGGGAGGTTGTCCAGGATGCCGACCACCTCGACCACATGGCTCGCGTCGGCGTACGCCTCGCGCAGCCAGGCGACGCGGGCCGCGAGCGGGATGGTCTCGACATCCGCGGCCATGACCACGACGGTGACCCGGCGGCAGGAGTCGGCCGCGGCGTCGATCAGGAAGCGGTGGCCGGAGTGCGGAGGGTAGAACTTGCCGATCACCAGACCGTGCTCGAACGTCTCGGCGCGCGCGTTCACGCGGCGGCCGCCAGCTTCAGCGTCGTGCGGTCCTCGGCGCCGGCCGCGATCCGGCGCCGCCAGGCGAGCAGCCCGAGGAAGCACATGATGAGGAAGAGCACGTACACGATCCCCGTCAGGTAGAGCACCTTCACGAAGTAGAGCGGCACGTAGATCAGGTCGGCCGCGATCCACAGGTACCAGTTCTGCAGCTTCTTGAGGTTGAGCAGCCACTGCGCGGCCAGCGAGAGCGCGGTGGTCAGCGCGTCCCAGAACGGGGCGATGTCGTTCGCGGCGGTCAGCAGGACGGTCAGGCCCCAGGTCGCGGGCACGACGAGGGCGAGCAGGATCCAGACCGTGCGGTTCGGCGCGTAGCCCATCACCCGCCTGCCGCGCCGCTCGCCGCCGTGCAGCCACTCCCACCAGCCCAGGAATCCGAGCACCAGGTAGACGATCTGCAGCGAGGCGTCCGCGTAGAGGCGCGCGGTCCAGAACAGCACGAGGAAGAACACGTTGTTCGCGATGCCGATCGGGAAGTTCCAGATGTTGAACCGCACCGTGAGCCAGACGCCGACCGCGCCGGTGCCGAAGCCCAGCAGCTCGGCCCAGGTCACGGCGTCCTGCCCGAAGTGGAACAGCACCGCGTTCAGCGGCGCCACCCATGCGTCCAGCCAGTGTGTGATCGACACGGTCCCGCCCCCTCCGACTTAGCGTCAGTTTGACGATAACTAGGGGGACGGTAGCGCAGGCGTTCGAGCGGCGTCAACTGACACAATCATGGACGTGAGTGAACCCGTGACCTTCGGCATCGTCGGCAGCGGCTGGCGCGCCGAGTTCTTCGCCCGCCTCGCCGCCCTCCTCCCCGACCGGCTGACCCTCGTGGGCGCGGCCGTCCGGCGCCCGGAGACCGTGGAACGGATCACCGCGAGCTGGGGTGTGCCGACCTACCTCTCCCCCGCCGAGCTCGCGAGCCGGCAGCGGCCCGAGTTCGTCGTCAGCAGCGTGCCGTGGCCGGCGAATCCCGAGGTCGTCGGCACGCTCGTGGACGCGGGCACGGCGGTCCTCGCGGAGACGCCGCCCGCACCCGACGAGGCCGGTCTGCGGGCGCTGTGGGCCGCGGTCGGCGAGCGGCGGCGGGTGCAGATCGCCGAGCAGTACCTGCTGATGCCGGGGCACGCGGCGCGCCGGGAGATCGTGCGACGCGGGCTGATCGGCACGCCGACGAGCGTCCAGGTCTCCTCGACGCACGGGTACCACGCCGTCTCCATGATCAGGGGCCTGCTCGGCGCCGGGGCCGGACCGGTCCGCGTCGACGCGCGCCGCTTCACCGCACCGCTGCTCGACCCGCTCACCCGCGAGGGCTGGACCGGAGCCGAGGCGCCGCGGGACGCGACGACGACCCTGGCCACGCTCGATTTCGGCGGTGCGTCAGGGCTCTACGACTTCACCGACAACCAGTGGCACAACCGCCTGCGGCTGCGGCGCATCCTCGTGCGCGGCAGCCACGGCGAGATCGCCGACGACACCGTGGTGCGCTGGGGCGCCCCGGAGACCGTGCTGCGCTCCGAGATCGTGCGCTCGCACCTCGGCCACGACCTGAATCTCGACGGCTTCGACACCGAGCACCTCGCCTTCGACGGCTCGGTCGTGTACCGCAATCCGTTCCTTGGCCTGCGTTTGATGGATGAGGAGATCGCCATCGCGACGCTGCTCGCCGCCACCGCCGCCTGGGTGCGCGGCACGGGCCCTGAGCCGTATCCGCTGGCCGAGGGCTGCCAGGACCACCTGCTCTCGCTCGCGATCGACCGGGCCGCCGACGCGGGCGCGCCGGCCGTCACAGACGTCGAACCGTGGGCCGCGGCGATCGAGGGTTAGAAACCCCTTTCCTCGGCGCCGCCGTCCCTGGAAAGATCGGACGAGTTCCTTCGTACCGGGAGTCCGATCATGGCGTACTGCACCGAACCCATCGATCACCATTACCGGGGCGAGCACCCGCTGCGCACGCTCGCGTACCTCGCCCGCGAGGACCGGGGCCGGCTCGCCCTCGGCACCCTCCTCTTCGTGATCAAGTCCAGCCCCACCTGGCTGCTGCCGCTGATCACCGCCAACGTCGTCGACGTCGTCGTCGGCCACCAGCCGGTCGCCCGGCTGTGGATCAACTGCGGGCTGATGCTCGGCCTGCTGCTGCTCAACTACCCCGGCCACGTGCTCTACGTGCGCTGCTACAGCTACGCGATCCGGCGCATCAGCAACACCCTGCGCATCTCGCTGTGCCGCCGCCTGCAGGAACTCTCGATCGGCTACCACACGCGGGTCAGCTCGGGAGTGCTGCAGACCAAGGTGATCCGCGACGTCGAGACCATCGAGCAGATGCTCCAGCAGGCGGCCGACGGCGGCCTCGGCGCCACCTCGGCCCTGGTCGGCGGCCTGATCGTGATCGCGTACCGGACGCCGAGCTTCCTGCCGGTGATCGTCGTGCTGGTCCCGGCCGCGGCGATCGTCGCGATGAAGCTGCGCGCCCCGCTGCGCCGCCGCAACGAGGACTTCCGCGAGGAGGTCGAGCAGCTCTCCTCCCGCGTGCTCGAGATGACCTCGCTGATCCCGATCACCCGCGGGCACGGCCTGGAGCGCAACGCGATGGAGCGGATGGACGGCACGCTGCGCCGCGTCCGCTCGGCCGGGCACAGCCTCGACCTGACGAACGGCCGCTTCGGCTCGCTGAGCTGGATCGTGCTCAACACGGTCGGCGTCGGCTGCCTCGCGGGCGCCGCGCTCGTGGCGTACTACGGCGCCTTCGGCCTGACCGCGGGCGACGTCGTGATGCTCAGCGCCTTCTTCAGCACCCTGACCGGCGCCACGACCGGGCTGCTGAACCTCACCCCGATGATCACCAAGGGCCTCGAATCGGTCCGCTCGGTCGGCGAGGTGCTGCAGGCGCCCGACCTGGAGAGCAACGAGGGCAAGACCGAGGTCGCGCGGACCCGCGGCGCCTTCGAGTTCCGCGACGTGAGCTTCGCGTACCCGGACGCGGACCGCCCCTCCGTGGACCACTTCGACCTGTCGGTGCGGCCCGGCGAGACGGTCGCGTTCGTCGGGGCCTCCGGCGCGGGCAAGTCCACGGTGCTCAACCTGGTCATCGGCTTCCTGCGGCCGACCGGCGGCCGGATCGAGCTCGACGGCGCCGACATGGAGACGCTGGACCTGCGCACCTTCCGGCGCTTCGTCTCGGTCGTGCCGCAGGAGACCATCCTGTTCGAGGGCACGATCCGGCAGAACGTCAGCTACGGCCTCGACGAGGTCTCGGACGACACGATCCGCGCGGCCCTGAGGGACGCCAACGCCCTCGACTTCGTCGAGCAGCTGCCCGCGGGCCTCGACACCGTCGTCGGCGAGCGCGGCGCGCGGCTCTCCGGCGGCCAGAAGCAGCGGCTCGCCATCGCCCGCGCCGTGATCCGCGACCCCAGGGTGCTGATTCTCGACGAGGCGACCTCCGCCCTCGACACCCGCTCCGAATCGCTGATCCAGGAGGCCCTGCAACGCCTGATGCGCGGCCGGACCACGTTCGTCGTCGCGCACCGCCTCTCCACCATCCGCGACGCGGACCGTATCGTCGTCATGGACGGCGGCCACGTCTCCCAGATCGGCACGCACGAGGCCCTGCTGCGGACGCAAGGGACCTACGCGCGGCTGCACGCGGCGCGGTGAGCGCTATTCGGCCGGCTGCCGTTCGACGACCCGACCTCGATCGGCCGAGGCCAGGTAGGCGCGCACAGCGGTGCCGGAGTCGGCCGCCGAGTGGATGAGCACGAGGTCGCAGAGCTGGTTGGCGGTCCAGAGCCCGGCCCCGCCCTCCGGCAGGCGCAGGTCGGGGCGGCGGCGGCCGACGAGCGGGTCCTCGATCAGCCCGCGGTCCGCGATCTCGCACACCGCGTGGCCCTCGCGCTGCCACAGCTTGATGGTGCCGCGGCCGCCGCCGTGGCGGACGCTGTTGGACGCCAGCTCGTCCGCCACCAGGACGAAGTCCGCGAGACTCCGGCCGTGCAGGCTCAGGAGCCCGGCGCGCTGCTCGATCGCGGTGCGCAGGCCGGGCAGCTCCGCGAGCCCGAATGAGGCCTCGAACAACGGCGGCCCGAGCCCCGGCAGCGGCTCGTGGAACGCCGCCAGTCCGGCGTCCGCGTCGAAGTTCGCCGCGTCCCGCGGCACATGGTCGCCGTGGATCAGCCGATGCGATCCGGACGCGCCCGCGAGCACCTGCTCCGGGAGCCCCGCCACGTCGTACGGACACAGCAGCCACCAGGCCGGACCGGTGTCGAAAGCGGTGTTCAGCAGGTGCTCGTGGGTTTCGCACGCGCGGATCTCCAGCGCGGAGCCGGGCGCCCGCACCGGCTCGCCGACGCCGCGGAACGCCGTGCCGCGCGCCGTGTTGCGCTCGACCCAGTCGCGCCAGGCGGGGATGATCCGGGCGGGATTGCGGCCGAGGCCGGCCGGGGCGAGGAACTCCACGTCGGCCGCGTCCGAGCGCAGTTCCGCGCGCAGCGGCGCGGCGCGCTCCTCGGCCACGGCGACGAGCACCCGCTCCCCCGCCTCGAGTCCCTCGCGCACGAATCCGGACGTTCGCTCGACGAACCCGTCCTCGCCCTCGTAGAAGAGCGCCTCGTGCCGGAATCGCGTTCCTCCCGGCTCCATCCGTGCCCAACCCTCCGTGCCGCGCCCCGGATCCGGCATCCGGGAGCGGGCGCCCGGGTGCCCGCTCAGCCTCGGAACAAACCCCCGTTTGTCCGCGCGCGGACGGGCTATCCGGGCGGCACGGAGTCGAACTGATCTTCGGCTCGGAGAAGGAGGAAGTGAAGATGGCTGTGATCCTGCTCGTGCTGCTGCTCGCCCTCGTGCTCGGCGGGCTCGGATTCGCCGCGCACGTGCTGTGGTGGATCGCCCTGATCGTGTTCGTCGCGTGGCTCGTCGGCTTCGGCATCCGCAGCGGCGAGATGTCCGGCGGACGGCGCCGCTGGTACGGACGCTGGTAGAAGCGGCGACGCGGCTCCCCCCGAGCGGGGGGAGCCGCGTCAGTCCGTCGACCGCCGCAAGGACACCGACACCGTCTTCCCGCCCGCGTCGGGCCGGACCTCGAAGTCCCCCGCGAGGGCGCGCAGCAGGTGCAGCCCGTAGCCGCCGCGTCCGTCGGCCCGCGGCGGCCTGATCGTCGGATCAGAGCTCGAACCGTCGCTGACGGCCACGCTCACCCGTTGCTCGTCGACCGCGAGGCGCACGGTGCAGCGGCCCGGAGCGTGCCGGACGGCGTTGGTCACGAGCTCGCTCACCGCGAGCAGCACGTCCTCGACCGTCTTCTCGGCCAACTCGGGCCGCACCCGCACCAGAAAAGCGCGCGCGTCGTCGCGTGCCCGGCGGATCGACGCCACACCGCCGGGCAGATCGCGCGACATCTGCCACTTCGCACTCTTTGTCCGCACCCGGGATTCACGCTCCAACCATCTGCGCAGCGTGCCCTTTGTACCCGCGATGCGACGAAGTAATCAGCCGATGTAACCGGGTGTACACCGCAGACGTCTGGTTCAGCGACGCGGCGGCAGATCCGGACCGCGCAGGGCGTGCGGCTCCTGGCCGGTGTGCACCACGCGCTCGGCGACGGCCTTGAGCTTGACGTTCAGGTTCTGCGAGGCGCGGACCAGCAGCTCGAAGGCCCGGCCGTCGTCGATCCGGTGACGCTCCATCAGGATGCCGGTCGCCTCGCCGATCACCTGCCGGGTCCGCACCGCCTCGCGCAGCGAGTCCGCCGAGCGCGCCGCGGCCAGCGCGGCCGAAGCGTGCGCCGCGTAGATCTCGGCGACCTCGGTCTCCGCGGCCTCGAAGGCTCCCGGCTTGCGCGAGAGCAGCACCAGCACGCCGCGCACGCCTGAGCCGAGGCGCAACGCGCACACGATCATGCTGCGTACGCCGGACTCCTGCGCGAGATCCTCGACCAGCACGGTCCGGCCGTCCGAGGCGACCCGCACGCACGGCTCCTCGTGGACGGCGGCCAGGATCGCGTCGCGGTCCAGCAGCCCGTCGTCGCTGACCGCGGGGGTCTGCACCACCCCGCCCCGCACCACGCACACGGCGGCAGACTCGGCGCCGGGCACCGCGTCGGGTGCCAGGTCGGCCACGGCCTGCACGGTGTGCTCCAACGAGGAGTGGCCCAGCAGCGAAGCCGAAGTCGCAGCGAACTCGCGGGCGAGCCGGGTCGAGCACTCGATGTCGGTCATGTCTCCTCCCTTCCAGACCCACCGAGTGCCCGTCTCAGCCGCCGATCATTCCTCCGGCCGCCGCGACCAGCCCGAACGCGTCTCGATACGCAGCTGCGGAGGCGGCGGAAGCAGTTCGAAGACGCGGCGTACCGCCGGGGAGGGATCGCGCACGCTCAGCGCGCAGCCGAAGATCGCGGCCGGTTCGAGCAGGGCGACGAGTTCGCGCAGCCCCACGACGCCGAGGAAGCCGACGCCGGAGAGGTCGATCGCGAGCGCGCGCGGCCGATGCCCGAACGCCGTCCACGCCGCGTCGGACAGCTGCTCGACGGTGTTGAGGTCGATCTCGCCGCGGACCGTGAGCACCAGCCGCGTACCGTCGCCCGGGCGCTCGACCCGCAGCCGGGTGGACAGCGGCCACGAGCGCAGGTGATGGGATTCAGGGTCATCGCCGACCAGGGATCCGGATGAATCGGACGCCATGGGTGTCGCTCCCGACACGTCTGCGTTCTTCCGGGCTCACTGTCGAACCGGTCTCATCATAGCCCGCGCGCTGCGCCGGACCGCGCATCAAGTGGCGCAGCCGGGGCACTCCGGGGCGATTGTGAAGGAGATGAGGCGGATGACGGTGTGGGAAGAGGCGGGACAGCTCGTCACCGGGCGCTACCGGCTGCTGCGGCGGCTGGGCTCCGGCGGCAGCGCGCAGGTCTGGGCGGCGCGGGACGAGGCGCTCGGCCGCGAGGTCGCGCTCAAGTCGCTGTGCTCGGTCTCCAGGCAGGGCGGCCGCGAGCGGGAACGGCTCGAGCGCGAGGCGCGTCTGCTGGCCGCGCTGCAGCATCCGCGGATCACCGCCGTGTACGACTTCGCCGAGACCGACGAGCCGGACGACGGCGCCCGCGGCCATCCGTTCCTGGTCACCGAGCTTCTCGACGGCGAGAGCCTGAGCACGCGCCTGGAACGCGGGCCGCTGTCCCCCGCCGAAGCGCGCACCGTCTGCGCGCAGGTGGCCGAGGCCCTGGCCGCCGCGCACGGTTCCGGCGTGGTGCACCGCGATGTGAAGCCGGGCAATGTGATGCTCACCTCGCGCGGCGCCGTGCTCCTCGACTTCGGCATATCGCGGCACGAGAGCGACGTCGATCTGACCGGAAAGCTCGTCCTCGGCACGCCGGCCTGCATGGCCCCGGAGCAATGGCGCGGATCCGGCGCGTGTCCGGCCTCGGACGTATACGGGCTCGGATGCCTGATCTACTGGTGCCTCAGCGGGCACGTGCCCTTTCCCCAGCGCGAACTGTCCGCGCTGGGCCTGGCGCACCTGCTGGCCGATCCCCCGGCGCTGCCGCTGAACGGACCCGAGGCCACGGAGTTCGACGCGGTCTATCAGGCCTGTGTGCGCAAGGACCCTGATGAAAGGCCGAGCGCCCGCGAGGTCGCCGACGCTCTCGGCCGGCGGGCGGAACTCCCCACGATCTCCATGCCCCCCACGCGCCGCCGCGCGAAGTTCGCCGCGTCCGTCGTGGCCGCGAGCGCGGTCCTGGCGGCGTCGGTCGTGCTGCCCCTGACGCGGCAGATCGACGCGAGCCCCACCCCGTCGACCGCGTCGACCACGCAGACCTCGCGGACCACGGCGGTGACCGCCACCACCGGTGCCGCCTCGGCCGGCGGCACCCGGGCTCCGTCGTCCGCCGCCGCTCCCGTCGCGTTCACCACCGCCGCCACGCGCGGCGGCGGAAACGGCGACGGACAGCCCCCGGGCCATACTCAGGGCCCTGGCCCCGGCCCAGGGCAAGGCCCGGGCCACGGGCACGGGAAGCGCAAGGGGCCGTAGCGCGAACGGGGCCGGTGATCGTCGTCGATCACCGGCTCCGGGATCCGGGTCGGGCGCCGTCAGGCGACGGGGAGGACTACTTCGCAGGGAACTGATTGAGGATGCGCGGGGTCGAGCGCGTTGAGCATGTCCGCCATCGCGATCGGGTCGTAGCCGATCTCGAGATGGTCGCTGGCGTCGAGCGCGCACTGGTTCTGCAGCAGGATGTTCGTGACGTTGGAGGCCGCGGGCAGGAACGCGTTCGTGTACGGCGTGACGACCTCGTCGTACCGCGTCTCGATCACCGTGTAGTTCACCCCGGCGGCCGTCTCGCCGCCCGCGTTCAGGTTCGTCAGAAACGGGGAGCCCACCTCCTGCTCGACGCAGGCCTCGCAGGCGAGCGAGAGCAAGGCGTTGGCGGGTTCGAGGATGTCGAGCGAGTCGCCGAACCGGGTGATGCCGTCGAGCGTCGTGCCGTTGTTGCTCGGCGCGAGCCCGACGAGGGTGTTCACGGTGCTCGCTCCGCCCAGGTACTTGATGTAGTACCGCGGCATCATGCCGCCCTGGGAGTGGCCGACGAGGTCCACCTTCGCCGCGCCGGTGGCCGCGAGGACCCGGTTGACGAAGGCCTCGAGCTGCCCGGCGCTCGCGGCGATCTCGCCGGTGCCCTGGATGTCGGAGCTCGCCGTCGCGCCGCCGTAATCGAACGCGAAGACGCAGTAGCCGTTGTCGGCCAGCAGCGGCGAGGCGGCGCCCCAGTTGTCGTTCTCGTTCTCGAAGGTGCCGTGCACGAGCACGACCGGGTACGGATGCTCGGCGCTCGGCGCGCAGCTCCAGTCGTTCGCCCCGGCCGGCGGCGTGTTCGGCTGCAGGAAGCCGGCCACGAAGCCGGTCGCGAAGTCGTTGTTCACCGGGTACGTCGCGCTGGCGGCCGAGGCGGGGGCCGCGCCGGCGAGCGCGAGCCCGAGCGCGCCGAGCATCGCCGCACCGGCCGCGGAGGCTCGTATGATGATTCGCATGGGTTGACTCTCCTTTGAGTCGCGGACCAGGCAGGGCGCGGGACGCCGAGCCGCAGTGGACGCTAGGAGCAGGCCCCGAACCCGTCAACGGAGGCGGCCCGCCCCGTGGAGAACGACTGCGGCGGCTGACAGAAACGGCCGCGGCCCGCCGCGCGGACTGCTCATCCGCGTGAGTGTTTCCGCGGTCGGGAGGCGGCCCCAGCGCGCCGGCTTGTTGACCGGACGGTCATCCCGACGCAAACTCACCGGTAACTTACCCGCGCGTAGCAACGGCGCGGGCCCGGCTGCGGCGACGCGAGCGGAGGTGTCGGCGATGGCCCGCGAGCGCGTCTCCCTGCCCGTCCTGCCGCGCGGCTTCGTCGAGCAGCTGCGCCGCGAGATCCCCAGTCTGGCCGTGGAGATCCTGCGCGAGATCAGGCTACGGATACCCGAGTACGACCGTCCGCTCGACTCGCTGTTCAGCAGCGGGCTGCTGCGCGGGGTGGAGACGGCGCTGGTCGAGTTCGCGGACGAGGTCGAGGGCCGCGGCAGCCCGATCGAGGAGCGCGCCCGCGTCTACCGGGGGCTCGGGCGCAGCGAGCTGGCGGAGGGTCGCAGCATGGACTCGCTGCAGTCCGCGCTGCGGCTCGGCGGACGCCTGGCCTGGCGACGGTACGCGCGGGTGGCCCGGCGGGTCGGTATGCGGCCCGACCAGATGATTGAGCTCGCCGAGGCCGTGTTCACCCACGTCGACCAGATCGCGACCGCATCCGTGCTCGGATACGCGACCGCCAAGGCGGACATCGCGGAGACCAGGCACCGGCGACGGCGCCTGCTGGAACTCGTCCTGCGCCGCGCGGACCCCGCCGGGCTCGCGGCGGCGGCGGACGCGGCCGACTGGGAACTGCCCGAGGTCGTCGCGTGCGCCGCGCTCGGCCGGGCGCCCGAACCCGCGGAACCGGGCGAGGCGCCCGAGCGCACCGGCGCGCGGCTGCTCCCGGAGGCCGCGCTGACCGACCTGTCGTCCTCGAGCCCTTATCTGCTGCTTCCCGACCCGGAGGTCTGGCTCGACAAGCCGGAGATCATCGAGTTCCTCGCCGGGCACCGCGCGGTGCTCGGCCCGATCGTCCCGCTGCGGGCCGCCGCCGATTCGCTGCGCTGGGCCCGGATCGTGCGCGAGCGGCTGCCCGAACAGGTCCTCGACGGGGCGCCGATCCTCTGCGACCGGCGTCTGCCGACCCTGCTCCTGCTCGGCGACGAGCCCCTCGTGAGACTGATCGGCGAACGCCGGCTCGCGCCGCTGTCCGCGATGACGGACAAGCAGCGCGAGCGCCTCGAGGCGACGCTCAGCGCCTGGCTGGAGACCGGCCGGGGCAGCGCGCCGACCGTCGCCGCGCGCCTCGGCATCCACCCGCAGACCGCGCGCAGCCGCCTGCACCGACTGCAGGACCTGTTCGGCGAGGCGCTGTCGGACCCCGACGCGCGCTTCGAGCTCGAAGTGGCCTTACGCGGTCGAGCCCTGTTCGCGCAGCTCGACGGCCGGCGCTGAAACCCTGGTCGCGCGACGACGGCGGCACGGCGCGGGGCGCGATGCCACACTGGGCGCGTGAACGGACCTACCCGCGCGTTGCGAGCCCTGCTGGCCGGCGCCTGCCTCCTGGCCGCGGGCTGCTCCGCCGCGAGCGGAACCTCGGCGGCGGATCCGGCGCCCCCGTCGTCGGCGACGGCGACGCTCGAGGCGGCCTGGCGGGCTCAGCTCGACGGAGCCGTCTACGGGCACCCGCTCCTCGTCGACGGCGACGTCCTCGCCGCGACGGAGAACGACTCGGTCTACGCGCTCGACGCGAGCGACGGGCGCGTCGTCTGGCGCACGCATCTCGGCACGCCGCAGGCCCTGTCCGCGCTGCCCTGCGGCGATATCAGCCCGCTCGGCATCACCTCGGCCATGGCGTTCGATCCGGCCACCGGCTCGCTGTTCACGGTCGCCGAGACCGATGGCGGGCACCACACCCTGTACGCGCTCGATCCGAAGTCAGGCGCTGTCCGCTGGCAGCGCGCGGTCGAGCCGCCGCTCGGCACGCCGAGGGACAACCAACAGCGCTCCGCGCTCACGGTGGCGTTCGGGCGCGTGTACGTGCCCTTCGGCGGGCTGGCCGGAGACTGCGGCGACTACATCGGTTCGGTGGTCGGCACTCCGGCGAGCGGGCAGGGGACGCAGCTCTCCTACTCGGTTCCGACCACGCGCGAGGCCGGCATCTGGGCGCCGGGAGGGCTGCTGGCGCTGGGCGGCAGGCTCTACGCGGCGGTCGGCAACGGGGCCTCGACCTCGACGTTCGACGGCAGCGACTCGGTCGTCGCGCTCAGCCCGGATCTCGCCCGGACCGACTACTTCGCCCCGTCCACCTGGGCTCAGGACAACGCGGACGACCAGGATCTCGGCTCGCTGAGCCCGGTGGCCGTCGGCGGGCGGATCCTGGCGCTGGGCAAGCGTGGCACGGCGTACCTGCTGGCCGCAGACCACCTCGGCGGCGTGGGCGGGCAGATCGCGCAGGCGCAGGTGTGCGGCGCGTTCGGGACCGCGGCCGTGGAGGGCGGCACGGTGTACGTGGCCTGCCAGGACGGCGTGCGCGCTCTCGACGTGACGGCCGACGGCATCGAGGTCGCCTGGAAGTCGCCGGTCGCCGCCAACGGCTCGCCGACGCTGTCCGGCGGCGGACTCTGGGCCGTGCTGTACCCGGCGGGCACGCTGTACCGGCTGGACCCGGCCACCGGCGCCGTCACCGGTCAGCTCGCGCTCGGGCAGGTCCCGCACTTCGCGACGGCCGAGCCGGGCACCGGACGCGTCTACGTGGGGACCATGACAGGCGTCGTCGCGGTGGCCGGATAAGGACTCCGCGGGGGGTCTTGACGGCTCCGCCGAGCGGTGCCTGAATAAGAGATTGCAACGTTGTAAATCGGTGCACTGACCACGGAGCCGAGTATGCCCACATCCCGCTCCCCGCTAGACTCGCGCGCATGGCCGTCTTCGCAACGTACTGTCAGGTCTGCGGCCTGCCGGTTCAGCAGGATCACTACGTGCCGGCGGACGGCGGCGGCTATTTCCACATCTGGCGCGGCGACGGCGACGACGCCTGCGGCCCGGCCGTCGCCTTCGGGCCCGAGCACGCCTGGCTGCGCGACGCGATGGGGCTGCGGATCAAGGACGGCACGCTGCTCGCGCCGACCGTGGCGGGGATCGTGCACGACGGCGACCTGGAGAGCCCGCGGGGCCGCCATTTCGGAGCGCACCTCTCCGACGGCGAGGGCGACGGCCGGATGGCGCTGCACGCCGCGTGCTGGCGCCTGGCGGGCGAGCCGACCTCCTGGAATGAGGCCCTCGACCACCTGCGTGACCTGCCGGAGGGCGAGGAGTGGTACCGGGAGCAGCTCTTCGACTTCGAGCCCTTCGTCGCGGACGGCCACGGCTGGATGCTCACGGACCCCGAGTCCGAGACGCCGGAGGGAGCGCGCAACCGGCGGCGAATCCTGGCCCTGATCCGCAAGGAATCCTGAAGCCCCCGACCTTGATCCGCGACGGGTCCCGACGCTCCCCGACCCCGATCCGCGACGAGTCCCGACGCTTTCCGACCCCGATCCGCGACGAGACCCGGCCCTCATCCGAAACGCCCTCGCCCCACCGTTGCCCCACCCACCCTGACAACGTTGTCTATTCCCGTGGAGCAGATATGTACCCACGCATATCCATGGCGGCAGTGTCCTTGCTCGCCCTCGTCGGCGCCGCACTGTATCCCCAGTCCGCCGCATACGCCGCGTCCGCCGCGCCGACCGCCGCGTCGAAGGCCGTCACCGACGGCTCGGCCCGCTTCGAGGTGCTCACCCCGACCCTGATCCGGCTCGAATACGCCGGCGACGGCGCGTTCCAGGACGCGCCGACGTTCAACGCCGTCGACCGGTCCTTCCCGGCCGTCTCGTTCACCACCGACGTCAGCAACGGCTACCGCGAGATCATCACCCCGGCCCTGACCCTGCGCTACAAGGAGGGCAGCGGTCCGTTCACGGCCGCGAACACCTCGATCGCCGTCTCGGGCACGAACGCGACCGCCGCGCCGTCCTTCCCCTCGTACTGCGCGTTCGGCACCGCCTGCGAGGCCGAGGACGGCCTGACGAGTTGGGGCGCGGGACCCGCGTACGACCACACGGGCTACACCGGTTCCGGCTTCGTCGCAGGGCTCAACCAGACCGGCAGCGCGATCCAGCAGGACGTCTCCGCCGTGCCGGCCTCCGGCACCTACCAGCTCAACCTGCGCTATGCGAACGCGACCGGCGGCGACGGGCAGGACGTCACCCGCACGCTCTCGACCACGATCGACGGCGCGCCGGGCCCGAGGCTGACGCTGCCGGTCACCGCGTCGTGGGACACCTGGTCGACGGTCTCCGTGCCGGTCACGCTGAACGCCGGCGTGAACTCGATCGGAGTCGTGATGAAGGCCTCCGACAGCGGCAACGTGAACCTCGACAGCCTGGCCGTGACCGCGACCGGCGCCGCGTATCCGGCGCCCGGCGCCTCGAGCTCGCTGGAGACGACGGCGTACGGCGCCGGCCCCACGGACACGCTCGGCGGCTGGGACAGCTCGCTCGACAATCAGGACCCTGCCACCCATACCGAGCGACCGGGGATCCTGGACAAGGACGGCTGGTACCTGCTCGACGACACGCGCTCCGCACTGCTGAACTCCGACGGCACCGTCACCGATCGGCCCGGACACGGCGCGCAGCCTTACCAGGACGGCTACTTCTTCGGCTACGGCACCGACTACAAGCAGGGCCTGTCCGATCTCAACGCGCTGACCGGACCGGCGAATCTGCTGCCCGAGTCGGCCTACGGCGTCTGGTACTCGCGGTACTACGCGTATACGACCTCGGACTACGAGAACACGCTCATCCCGACCTTCCGCAGCACGTTCACGCCGATCGACTGGCTGGTAGCGGACACGGACTGGAAATCGCCGAACCAGTGGAACGGCTGGAACTGGAACAGCGCCCTGTTCCCGGATCCGAGCTCCTTCCTGGCCTGGACGAAACAGCAGGGCCTTGAGACGGCCTTGAACATCCACACCGGCATCAACGGCGCCGACCCGCAGTTCGCGGCGACCGACTCCGCGGCGGGCGGCCTGTCCCCCGACCCCTCGCGCTCCGGCGACTACGAGTTCGACTGGTCGAATCCGAGCCAGCTGGCCGCCTACTTCCAGCTGCACAAGCCGTTCGAGCAGCAGGGCGTGCGCGAGTGGTGGCTCGACTACTGCGGCGGCTGCGGCAACTCGACCGCGAGCGACCCGCACGTGGCCCCGGACAACCTCATCAACCAGGCCTACGCCGAGGACGGGGCCGCGCGCGGCCTGCGCGGCTTCTCCTTCGGCCGGATCGGCTCCTCCGAGCAGGCCGGCGACGACGGCAGCTACGCGCTCGGCCCCTGGTCGGAGCGGCGCAACACGATGCAGTTCACCGGCGACACCGAGGCCACGTGGGCGATGATGGCTCTCGAGGCGCAGTTCACGGGCGACGAGGCCTCAGCCGGGCTGACGAACGTCAGCGACGACATCGGCAGCTTCCACGGCAACCACCTGGCCGACGACATGTACGCGCGCTGGGTGCAACTCGGCACCTTCCAGCCCGTGGACCGGCTGCACTCCGACCACGGCGACCGGCTGCCGTGGAACTACGGAGCCGCGGCCGACGCAAGCGCCGAACGCTTCCTGCGCCTGCGCGAGGCCCTGGTGCCCTACACGTACACCCTCGCCGCGCAGGCGAACACCACCGGCGTGCCGATCATCAGGCCTCTGTACCTCGACTATCCGGCCAGCAGCCAGGCCTACACCTACAACCAGGAATACCTGTACGGCGACGACGTCCTCGTCGCGCCGATCGTCTCGGCGGACGACGCGAACGGCAACGGCTCGGTCAGCGCCTGGATCCCGCCGGGGACCTGGACCGACTACTTCACCGGCACCACCTACACCGGGCCGAGCACCGTCACCGTCACCGACCCGCTGTCCGAGATGCCCGTGCTGATCAAGAGCGGCGGCATCATGCCGACCCGCACCGACTACACGCAGGACGCCTCGGCCTCCCCGCTCACGCAGGTCACGCTCTCCGTGGCTGCCGGCGCGAACGGCTCGTTCCCGCTCTACCAGGACGCGGGCGAGGGCAACGGCTACCAGAGCGGCCAGTCCACCACGACGCCGATCTCGTGGAACGACTCCGCGCGCACGCTGACCGTGGGCGCCACCACCGGAACGTACTCCGGCGCGGTCACTCAGCGCTCGGACACGCTGCGGCTGTCCGACGCCACCG
>DASTAE010000069.1:0-7899 GCA_035712985.1 Actinospica sp. | reverse complement strand
CGCGGCCTGCGACATGCTCGGCGGCCTCACCGTGCTGTTCCTGATCGAGCCGATCATCCGCACCGCCGCGATCGGCATCCAGGCCCACCCCTTCATGAGCTCCACCCGGTTCACGGCGCGGGTCGCCGCGTCCACGGACGTCGTCCGGATCCTCGACACGGCCAGCAAGATGATCCGCGACGACGCCGAGGAGGACAGCCGGCTGCTGGAGGCGATCCGCAGCGCCACCTCCAACGGGGCGCTGGTCAAGGTGCTGCTGATGAACCCCTCGTCGGACGCCTCCCGGGCGCGCGACGCCCAGCTGCGCGAACGGCACCCGGACTTCGACCTCGACCGGATGATCAACCGGACGATCATGCAGCTGCTGCGGATCCAGCGGGAGCTCGGCGAGCTCGGCTCCCGGGTCGAGCTGCGGGTCTACTCCTCGCCGGTCCCGTTCATCCTCTACGGCGCCGACTCCTCGCTGCTGTACACGATCGTGCCGCACAGCCTGCTGGTGGACGACGCGCCGCAGGTCGAGGTGCGCGCCGAGACCGAGCTCGGCCGGCACCTGCTCACCGGCTTCAACACGCTCTGGGACTCGGCGCGCGGCCTCGACGAGCTGGTCAAGGTCCGCTTCGCCGAGCAGCCGGGCGACGTGCCGATGCTGATGCGGCACATCGAGCACGACAACGTGCTCTACCTGGTCTCCAGCCGGATCGACCGGGTCTACGAGTACCAGAACGAGCCGCGTTTCCTGCTCGGCGACGACTCCAGCACGGTGTACCGCGCCGTCCCGGTCGCCTTCGGCACCAGCGTGCACAACTGGCTGCTCGACGCCCTCCAGGACCGCTATCCGCGCTCGGTGCGCCGCTCCGACCGGCGCTTCTACCGCGTCGCCAAGGACAAGCCCGCCGAGCAGGAGAACGGCCGGCTCCGCGCCTTCCAGGGCCTGCCCGCCGTGCACCTGACCAGCCTGATCGGGGTGGCGAGCCGGGAGATCCGGATCTTCGACACCTGCTCCACCCTGCTCATCGAGGACGCGCACGGACCGAACGAGATCGGCGGGCAGGTGCTCCAGTCCACGCTGGAGGCGCTCGGCCACGGCGCGCACCTCAAGGCCCTGCTGATGTACCCCGGCACGGCCTTCTCCCGCTCGCGCACCGAGGAGATCGCCGAGCCGCACGTCGAGTCGAGCATCGAGCAGAACATCAGATGGCTGACGGAGCTGCGCGAGCAGGCCGTGCGGCGCGGGCTGCCGGGCGACCGCGTGCAGGTCAGGCTGTACAACGCACCGCCGAGCTTCAGCGTCTACCAGGTCGACGACACGGTGATAGCCGGGTTCATGCCGATGGGCATGCGCAGTTCGGGCGCCACGCACTACAGCACCGAGCTCGACTCGCCGCTGGCCGGATTCGTGCTCGACCAGTTCGACCTGCTCTGGCATCAGGGCCCGGCCGACCACGTGCACCAGCTCGAGTCGCTGGAGTTCCTGGCGGTCGAGGCGCCGCTGCAGAACGTGCGGATCCTGGCGCGGGCCTGGAAGTCCGGCGGCGAGTGGTTCGTCTGCTCGGCGCGGGTGGACGACCTGCTCGGCCAGCACGGCGAGGACCTGCCGGTGGTCTTCGACCGCTGGCCGGGGCGGCGCTGGTGGCTGCCGAAGGTGCTCGGCAAGGTCGAGTTCGACCAGGCCAGGGACACCTACGTGCGCCGCTTCGGGGTGATCCCGCAGGACGCGCGGCTGCGCCAGGTCGTGCCGCTCCGCTGACGGCCGTCCCGCCGACCACCGCTCGGCCGACGGCCGGCTCCGCCGACCACCGGCCGAGGGCTCAGCGGTGCTCCAGCACCCGGGACAGGAAGCGCTGCGTGGACGCGTGCTGCGGGTCGCCGAGGACCTGCTCGGCGCTGCCCTGCTCGCGGATCACGCCGTCCTCCAGGAAGCAGACCCGGTCCGCCGCGTGCCGCGCGAAGCCCATCTCGTGCGTGGCCATCAGGATGGTCATGCCGCGTTCCTTGAGGTCGCTGACCACGTCGAGCACCTCGCCGACCAGCTCGGGGTCCAGCGCCGCGGTGATCTCGTCGAGCAGCAGCAGTTCCGGGTCCGTGGCCAGCGCGCGGGCGATCGCGACGCGCTGCTGCTGGCCGCCGGAGAGCCGGTCCGGGTAGTCCTTCGCCTTCTCCGCGAGGCCCAGCCGGGTCAGCAGCTCCATCGCGTGCTGCTCGGCCTCGCGCTTTGGCACCTTGTGCGCCTTGCACGGAGCCAGGGTCACGTTCTCCAGCACGCTGAGGTGCGGGAAGAGGTTGTAGGACTGGAAGACCACGCCGATCCGCCGCCGCGCCGCGTTGGCGTTCAGCCGCGGGTCGGTCAGCTCGGTCTCGCCGAGGTGGACGGTGCCGTCGTCCACGGTGTCGAGCAGGTCCACGCAGCGCAGCAGCGTCGACTTGCCCGAGCCGGAGCCGCCGATCAGGCAGACGACCTGGTGCTCCGACACGTCGAGGTCGATCGAGCGCAGCACCACCTTGCCGCCGTAGGACTTCCGCAGGTCCCGGATCCGAAGGAGCGCGCTCATTGTCCAGCCTCCGCCCACTGCCGCCGCACGGCCTTCGCCTGCAGCCAGTCCGCATACCGGGTCAGCGGGATCGTCACCAGGATGAACAGCAGCGCCGCCGCGAGGTACGGGGTGTAGTTGAAGTCGTAGTCCGCGTTGATCTGCGCCACCCGCAGCGCCTCCAGCGGGCCGAGCACGGCGACCAGCGCGGTGTCCTTCTGCAGCGAGATGAAGTCGTTGAGCAGCGGCGGCACCACGTTGCGCACGGCCTGCGGCAGGATCACGTGCCGCAGCGTCTGCCTCTCGCTCAGGCCCAGCGCCTTCGCCGCGTTGCGCTGCGCCGGGTGCACCGAGTTCAGGCCCGCGCGGAAGACCTCGCCGACGTACGCCGTGTACGAGAGCACCAGCGCGAAGCAGCCGAGCACGACCGGCGAGTTCGGCGTGCCCTGCAGCTGCAGCGCCGGCAGGCAGAAGCCGACCAGGAACACCAGCAGCAGCGTCGGCACGCCGCGGAACACGTCCACGTAGAGCATCGCGCTCCAGCGCAGCGGCGCCAGGCCCGGCGCCCTCGTCGTGCGCACGAGCGCGAGGACCAGGCCGAGGGCCAGGATCGCGATCTCGCAGAGCGCGAACATCTGCACGTTCAGCCAGAAGCCGACGAGGATCTTGCCGAAGTAGCGCCGGAACTCGGCGCCGTTCAGGAAGTACTCGTGGACCCGGCCCCAGCCGGGGGACGAGACCAGGCCCACGATGACCAGCACGAGGAAGCCGACCGTGCAGCCGACCGCGATCAGCCCGTCGCGCCGCCGGCGGCCGCGGCGGTAGCGCTCGCGGTCCAGCCGGACGGCGCTCGGCGCGTAGCCGTCCGCCTCGTCGATCGTCCCCGTGCCGGTCATGGCATCCATCACTGCGTCAGTTCAGGGGCGTCGGCGGAGTCGGAGAGCCACTGCTTGGTGATCGAGGCCAGCTCGCCGCTCGACTTGAGCTTGGCGATCGCCTGGTTCACGCAGGAGGTCAGGCCGCTGTTCTTCTGCAGCAGCAGTCCGAACTGCTCGGGGGTGCCGCCGTCGTAGTTGAACTGGCCGACGATCTTGCCGTTGTCGAGCTCGGCGCTGGCCAGGTAGAAGACGGTCGGCATGTCGGTGACGATCGCGTCCACCTGGCCGTTCTTCAGCGCGTTCACCTCGTCGTCCGTGGTGTTGTACACGGAGACCGAGCCGGTCGGCTTGATCTCGTTCGTCACGGCCTGGTAGCTGGTCGTGGAGACCTGCACGCCGATCTTCGCGCCCTTGAGCGCGGACAGCGAGGCGGCCTTGGCGTACTTCGAGGTGGAGAGGGTCAGCACGCCCTGGTTCACGTCGTAGTAGCCGGTGGAGAAGTCCACGGCCTTCGCGCGGGTCGGGGTGATCGAGATCTCGTTGACGTCGAAGTCGAAGTTCTTCGAGCCCGGCGCGTAGGAGTTGTCGAAGGACTCGGTCACCCACTTGACCTGGCTCGTGGTGAAGCCGAGCTCCTTGGCCACGGCGTAGGCCACGGCGCTCTCGAAGCCCTTGCCGTTCGACGGGTCGTTGCTGTCGAACCAGGGGGAGTAGGCCGGGGAGTCCGTGGCCACGGTCAGCCGGCCCGACGTGTGGAGGGACAGCGAGCTCGCCGAGCAGGAGGCGGCGGAGCCGCTCGCGGTGCTGGTCGCGGTGCTGTCGCTCTTGGGCGCGCAGGCCGAGGCGAGCAGGGCCACGGCGGCTGCCGCGCCGAGGATCGCGGCGGCGCGGCCGCGCGGGCGGAGTGAGCGAAGAGAGGACACGGGTGTACTTTCGGGTCGGAGGGCGGGATACATAGTATCGAATGGCAAGATGAGCGCGCTTAGGCCACCAGTACCGGCTGGTAGGCCGCACGGGCGAGCAGCGCGTCGCCCTCCCGCAGCCCGAACAGCCGAGCGGCCGAGCCGCCGCGGACCACCAGCTCCGCGAAGCCGTAGCCGGAGCTCCCGGTGATGATCCCCGCCTGCTCGCGCGGCACGTCCACCAGGCGCGGGTAGCAGTCCACGTCGCGGGTCTCGCCGGTCACCCGGTCGAGCACCGGAACGCTGCCGCCGGCCGCGTAGCCGGGCAGCCGCTCGGCCGGCACGTCCAGCTTGCAGTTGCCGAAGTTGTCCACGACCGCGACCCGCGGCGCCTGCTCGGGCTGCTCGGCGAGGACCTCGGTGCGCGCGGGGACCGGACGGCCGTCGACCAGCCAGCGGGCCAGCAGCGGCACGTACCAGAGGCTGCGGAACTGGGTGCGCGCGATCTCGTCCACCTGGGCCGGGGTGAACTCGGCCCAGCCCGCCGCCGCGGCCTCCAGCGCCTCGCGCACGTCCGTCACCTCGACCGCCTCGACCCCGAGGTGGCGGCGCAGCGGCGCGAGCACCCGCGGGTTGAGCGTGCTGATCACCAGATGCTCGCGCACCCGGAAGTAGCAGAAGGGCACGCCGTTGGGCCAGTGCCCGTCCCGCGGCGCGATGTTCACCAGCACCACGGTCGGCTCCCCGGCGCCGCCGAGCAGCTCCGTGGCCCGCAGCACGTCGAGCAGGGTCAGCGCGGCCGTGCCCTCGGGGTCCGCGCCGCACAGCGGCAGCACGGTCGGGGCGGCGCCGAACAGCGCGGCGAGCCGGGCGGTCTGCCGGGCCACGGCGTTCGGGTCGGTACAGTCGGTCAGCGAGATCACGGGCGGATTCGACATGGCGAGTCTCTTTCTGGCGGAGAGATCCGGGGGAAAAACAAAGAACCCCCTCCGGATTCCGGAGGGGGTCACGCGTCACGCGCGCACGGCTTCGCTAGCGAAGAGCCTCCGGGGAGCGGGGCATCATTCGCATCATCATCGCGAAGCCAGCGGTCATGGCGGGAACCTTAACACAGGTGCTCGGCGGCTCCCCAATTCGTCTTGACCTTGCCGTAGCGTCAACTCATACCGTCGTGAACGAGGTCGCGACCTGCGGCTTCACGAGTCCCGAAGGGAGTGGCGGCCATGTCGTGGTCGATCGCCGAGGTGTCCAGGATGTCCGGGCTGACCTCGCGCACCCTGCGCCACTACGACGCGATCGGGCTGTTGAACCCGGCGCACGTCGCCGCGAACGGCTACCGCCACTACGAGCAGCCGCAGCTGCTCAGGCTCCAGCAGATCCTGGTGCTGCGCGAGCTCGGCGTGGGCCTGCCGGAAATCGGCCGGATCCTCGACGAGCAGACCGACCGGGTCGAGGCGCTGCGCGGTCACCACAAGCGGCTGCTGGCCGAGCGCGACCGTCTGGGGCTGCTGGCCGCGACCGTGGCCCGCACCATCAGGGAACTCGAGGAATCAGTACACGATGAAGGAGGGGACGTGACGATCAACCGTCCGGAGAACCTGTTCGAGGGCTTCGACAGCTCGCAGTACGACGAGGAGGCGCGGGAGCGCTGGCCGGAGCAGTTCGCGGAGTCACAGCGCCGTGCCGCCGCGATGAGCCCGCAGGAGATGGAGGCCATCCAGAAGGAGACCACGGCCAACATGATCCGCATGGCCGAGTTCATGGCCGCGGGCACGCCGGTGGACGACGAGGCGGTGCAGGAGGCCGTGCACGAGCACTACGTCGGCCTGTGCCGTTGGTGGACGCCGAACGCCGAGGCGTACGTCTGCGTCGGCAACATGTACGTGGACGACACCCGGTTCACCGCCACCTACGACAAGATCGCGGTGGGGCTCGCGGCGTACTACCGGGACGCCATCGCGCACTACGCGCGCACGCGGTTGAGCTAGCGGAACGCGAGAGCGGCTGACGTGCTGTCAGCCGCTCTTGCAGCGCGGCCCGCGGACCCGGTAGATACAGGGTTCGTGAATAACGTGCGGCGCCCGATGGTCATCGTCAACGGATTGCCGGGCAGCGGGAAGACCACCCTCGCCCGCTCCCTCTCGCAGCGGATGAATCTGCCGCTGATCTGCAAGGACACCATCAAGGAGGCGTACTCCGACGTGTTCGGGATAGCGCCCAAGGAGGGCCACGCCCGGCGCGAGTGGAGCAATGCGCACGGGGCCGCCGCGTCCGAGACCATGTGGGCGCTGGCCGCGGAGGCCGCGGGCGGCGCGATCCTGGAGTCCTGGTGGCCGCGGGACCGCGCGCACTTCCTCGAGGCCGGGCTCAAGCGGGCCGGGATCGAGCGGGTCGGCACGGTGCTCTGCGAGGTCGCGCCGGAGCTCGCGAGGGAGCGCTTCGTGCGGCGGGTGCGGGACGGCGTCCGGCATCCGATCCACGGCGAATCGGCCGACCCGGCCGACTACGACCGGGACTGGGCCGGCGCCGAGCCGGTGACCGTCGGGCCGGTGCTGCGGGTGGACACCACCGCCGAGGTCGAACTCCAGCCGATCGTCGACTGGGTGCTGGCGCACAGCGCCGCATAGGGCTTCTCCTCTTCGCCCGGTCGCCGCGCCTTTGGTAGAAAGAGGCGGTGACCGCCACGCGCAATTTCCTGGAACCCGTCCACCTCAGCGCGGGGCGCCTCTACCTGCGCCCCACCGAGCCGGCCGACGAGCCCGCCGTCGCGGCCGCGCTGCACGACCCCGGCATCGCCCGCTGGAACACCGGGATCTCCATCGCCCGCGCGCCCGAGGCGGAGCGCGCCGCGATGTGGCTGCGGGTGCGCGACCAGGGCTGGGCCTCCGGCGCCGCCGCCAACTTCGCCATCTGCGACGCCACCACCGGAACCCTGCTCGGCACCGTCGGCATCCGCGACATCAACCGCCTTCCCGAGCAGGCCCTGGCCGGCTACTGGACCGTGCCCGAGGCGCGCGGCCAGGGCATCGCCCCGCAGGCCCTGGAGGCGGTCAGCCGCTGGGCCTTCGCCCCGGTCCGCTCGGGCGGCCTCGGCCTGCACCGCATCGTGCTGGACCACGCGCTGATCAACTCCGGTTCCTGCCGGGTCGCCGAGAAGGCCGGATTCCGGCTCGAGGGCACCATGCGCGGCTCCTTCCTGGCCTTCGACGGCACCCGCCACGACTCGCATCTGCACGCCCGCCTGGCGACGGATTCCGTCGCGGCAGACGCCTGAGAGCAAACCAAGAATGGCGTCACGGTTCGGCGACTAAGCGCGTTTTCATTCGCGACTCACCCCCGGCCTAGACCGTGAGCCCAGATTTCTTGGTCGTACCCGCGGCATCGTGACGGCGTCCCCGTCCGCGCCGTCACGTCCTCGACCAAGACATCAGGGGCCAGAGAAATGTTCTTCACCTACCTGGGCCGGGAGCTGCGCAGGCGCAGTCGCCAGGCCCTCGTCATCGCGCTCGGTCTGGCGCTCGGCATCGGGCTGACCATCGCGGTGAGCGCCGCGTCTTCTGGTGTCAAGGTGGCCCAGAACGAGGTGCTCAA
>DASTAE010000068.1:0-36956 GCA_035712985.1 Actinospica sp. | reverse complement strand
CGCGTTCCTGGCGCTGGTCGACGTGACCACGCGGGCGGATCTCGGCGTGGTGACCTCGGCCGGGCAGCTCTACCGCGTCGCCGTGGTGGACATCCCGGTGATGCCGGAGGACGCGACCGGGCTGGCGGGCGGCATCTCGGTGCGCGAATTGGTGCGCAGCCTGCCGGAGGACGAGCAGGTGCTGGCCGTGACCAGCCTCAACCCGGAGTCGCCGGGCGTCGCGCTGGGCACGGAGCAGGGCGTGGTCAAGCGGGTCGTGCCGGAGTACCCGGCGAACAAGGACACGATGGAGATGATCACGCTCAAGGACGGCGACCGGGTGATCGGCGCGGTCGAGCTGCGCACCGGCCGCGAGGACCTGGTGTTCATCACCTCGGACGCGCAGCTGCTGAAGTTCTCGGCCGAGCTGGTGCGTCCGCAGGGCCGGCCCGCGGGCGGCATGGCCGGCATCAAGCTGGACGACGGCGCGAGCGTGCTGTCGTTCACGGTCGTGGACCCGGACAAGGACGCGGTCGTGGTGTCGGTCGCGGGCAGCGGGGACACGCTGCCCGGCGTCATGCTGAGCACGATCAAGGCCACGCCGTACCGCCTCTACCCGTCGAAGGGCCGGGCGACCGGCGGCGTGCGCTGCCAGCGCTTCCTGAAGGGCGAGGACCGGCTGGTGTTCGCCTGGGCCGGCGAGTACCCGGCGCGCCCGGTGGACGACGAGGGCCGCGCGCTCGACCTGCCCGCGCTGGACGACCGGCGCGACGGCTCCGGCGCCCCGCTGGCCAAGCCGATCGCGGTGATCGGCTCGTAGGGCGCTGTCTTCCGAGCGGGGCGGTGGCCACGGCCGCCGCCCCGCCCCCGTCTGCGGCGGCGTCAGCAGGGCTGCGCGTGGATCAGCGTGCGCCACGGCTCCGGCCGATAGCGGAACAGCTCCGGGTCGAGCTCCTCGTTGAAGCGGACGCCGACGAGCCGGACCTCGCGTCCGGAGACCAGGTCCCGGTCGACCAGGACCACGCCGAACTCCGCGTCGAGCGTCAGGACCCGGTCATAGCCGCGCGCGGCGAGCGGGCGCTCCACCTCGACGACGAACGCGGCGCGGCCCTCGTACCGCGCGTCCTCGTCGATCATCCTGACGTCGCAGCCCTCGGACAACGCGCGCGGGTCGACCAGGCAGTCCACGGCCAGCTCGCCGCGCGAGCCGGTCACGACGGGGCCCGCGTGCCGCGGGATCTCCCAGCGGCGGCCGCCGGAGGCCACCACGGTGGCGGCGGAACGCTCCTCGCGGCAGTTCCCGTCGGCCCGCCACAGGCAGCGGAACCGCTGCTCGGCCCGCGCCCCGGAACGCATCGACGCGACCGCCACCGTGCACGTCAGCGTCGCCACCTCGACGCTCCGGCCGAGGTTAGCGCGCACCTCCTCGGACAGCCCGAACACCCCCACCCGCATGCTCGTTCCCCTTCCAGCCGCTCCACTCGAGACTTCGGACGGATCCGTCGGCCGTCCGGTTCACCGAGAGATCATGGTAAGTCGCCGCCCCAGGGTTCTGAGGTAATGGATACGTCGACGGCCTGCGGTTTTCGGCCGCGAATCGTCCCGGGGCGCCGACCCGCGCCGGAGGCCGCGCGGCTCGTGGGACAATGGCGGCATGCGACCTTCGTACTCGACCGCCGGTGTGGTGGACCTGTCCGCGCTGAAGAAGCCGGCGGCCGCGCCGGGACCGTCGGGCTCCGCCGCGGGCGGCGCGGCCGGACCCGCCTCCGCGCACGTGATCGACGTGAACGAGGCCGACTTCGAGAGCGCGGTGATCCAGCGTTCGCTGCAGGTGCCCGTGGTGCTCGACCTGTGGGCCGAGTGGTGCGAGCCGTGCAAGCAGCTGAGCCCGGTGCTGGAGCGGCTCGCGGAGGAGTTCGGCGGCCGTTTCGTGCTCGCCAAGGTGGACGTGGACGCGAACCCGCAGCTGCAGCAGGCGCTGCGGGTGCAGGGGATCCCCGCGGTCAAGGCCGTGATCCAGGGCCAGCTGATCGGCGAGTTCACCGGCGTGCTGCCGGAGGCCGAGGTGCGCCAGTGGCTGACCGAACTGGTCACGCTGGCCGAGCGCGAGTTCGGGATGACCGGGCCCGCGGACGCCGCCCCGCTGCCCGAGCCGCCGCTCGACCCGCTGCTGCAGGCCGCGTACGCGGCGCTGGAGTCCGACGACCTGGACGGCGCCGCGCGGGCGCTGCAGAACCTGCTGTCCGACCAGCCCGCGCATGCCGAGGCCAAGGTCATGCTCGCGCAGGTGGAGCTGATGCGCCGCACCGCGACGGCGGATCCGAACGCCGTGCTCGCGACGGCGCAGCAGTCCCCCGACGACGTCGAGGCCCAGTGCGCCGCGGCCGACGTGCTGGTGGCGTCGGGTCACGCGGAAGAGGCGTTCACCGTTCTCCTGGACGCCGTCCGCCGCTTCGCCGGCGCCGAGCGCGACCGCGCCCGCCTGCTGCTCATCGAGTACTTCGAGCTCCTCGGCAACGAGCACCCCGCGGTGCCCAAGGCCCGTCAGCGGCTGGCTGCGCTGCTGTTCTAGCGAGATGCGCGGCCCCTGCCGGATCAGCCCTCGAACGGCCGGTCCGGCAGGTCCGATATTCGCCCAGGTGATGGCCATGGGCGGGGGTTGATTGCGGGCGGCTCACTATGCCCGACCGGCTGTGCACTATGACGCCGATGGCCGACACATTACCGACTCTTTACCAACTCGCACGCCCTGGAATTGCGTGACTCAGCGTAATATCGAAAATCGTCGAACCGCCGTTTACCTGGCCTTTGTCCGGTTCTGCCCGGGCACGCTGCGTTACGGAAACCCGCTGATGACATGGATCTCCACCCCCTGAGCGGGCACCTAGGTTACTAGCCGGTAACGGGACTCTTGTGTATACGGTTGGGTCTCTACGAACATCCCCCTACCGGCCTTCAGCCGGACCTACGGTCTGCACATTGGTCTACATAGGAGTGGACGCGGATGAAAGACACCTCGGGTGCCCAGGTTCTCGGGCGCACCTCGCTCAAGCGGCTGGGCATCGTCATGGTGCCGACTGTCATCGCGGCGGGCGCTCTGACCGTTCTGATGGCGAACGGGGCGGTCGCCGTCTCCTTCGCCATCTCCGGTCAGACCGCGCAGATGAAGATCGGTCAGCTGCAGGGCACCGGCTTCGCGCAGTACGGCGGCGTCGACGCGGGTGCCGGCGGCAGCCAGACCGCCGTGGCGGTCTCGGCGTTCAAGACGGCCACCATCAGCAACGGCCTGTGCCAGTCGGTCGCGACCAACCTCGGCCCGCTCGGCACCTACACGCTGACCCTCAGCGCGAGCGGCGCGGACGCCAGCGACCTCGTCATCGACATGCAGTCGCTGAAGGCGTCCGAGGCCGACTTCAGCAAGATCAACATCGGTGTGGACGCCTCGACGATCACCGGTAGCGCGGCCGGCGCCCAGGGCACGGCCGGCCTGTTCGGCCAGGAGGCCGACGGCGCCACCCTCACCAACATCGAGCAGGTCTCCAACGCCACCACGGCGGGCAGCTTCGACCTGCACAACATGTCGCTGAGCATCGCCAAGTCCAGCACCGGCTGCATCAGCTAGGGCGAGCGGACCTCCACGTCCGGACCGGGGAACCGCAACGTCGTCGCGTCGGCCGAATCAGGACGGCGCGGCGACGCCGCGTACCGGGAACGACAGTCCAGACTTGAACAGCCCGTCCTTGGAGCACTCAATCATGATCAGCACCCCTGAGCAGCGGACCGCTCCCGGCAACACCCTGTGGGACCGGCTCACGGCTCCGACCGAGCCCTTCCGGCGGCCGTTCCGCCGCTGGCGGCGGGAGCGCCCGTTCGGCGCGGGACTGAGCATCCTGCTGTCCGGGATCGAGATCGGCTGGGCCCCGCACAGCAGCGTCGGCAAGATGCTCTCGATGGGGTTGCCCGGCATCTCCAGCCTGTTCATCGCCATCTTCCTGGTGGTCTTCGGCATCACGGTCTGGTTCTTCCCCACCTACCGGGTCTTCTCCGGGATCGCCGCGATCCTGCTGGCCCTGCTCTCCCTGGTGGCCACGAACCTCGGCGGCTTCTTCATCGGCTTCCTGCTCGGCATGTTCGGCGGCGCGTTCGCCGTGGCCTGGGCGCCGCGCGAGGACTACACCGCGGAGACCCGCAGGCAGCGCCGGCACCGGATCGCGGACGAGTCCGCGGCGGGGATCGGCGGCGCCGAGGCGCAGACCGCCGAGTTCTCCGCGACCGAGCCGCAGCCCGAGACGGCGGCCGCGGAGTCCGAGTACGCCGAGAACACCCAGGCCATCGAGCAGGCGGCCCACTCGGGCCCGACCGGCCCGAACGGAACCGAGCCCACCACCGAACAGGAGTGATCCGTGCCCGCCACAGCCCGCTCCCACCGGCGCCGGGCCCACACGCTGCGCTCCCGCCGTCGGATGACGGCCATCGGAGTGCCCAGCGCGATGATCGCCCTGGTCGGAGTGGCCTTCGCCGCGGCGCCCGCGATCGCGGCGAACCCCGGCAGCAGCGCTCTGCCCTTCCCGACCGTGTGCGCGTCGACGCAGTCGGCCTCCAGCTCCCCCAGCGCCTCGGCGACCTCGTCGAGCGCCTCGCCGAGCGCGTCGGCGACCAGTAGCACTCCGACACCCAGCGCCTCGAAGTCCTCGGCCACGCCCCAGGCGCAGGCCGCGAAGACCACCGCCCCGGCGGCGGGCTCCGGCTCCAGCGCGGCGACGACCTCGTCCGCGACGGGCAGCGCCTCGGCCTCGGCGAGCCCGAGCGCTTCCGCCTCGGCCACCAACGGCGGCGTCTGGGGCTGGTTGAACGGGATCTGGACCTGGATCACCGGCGCGGCCGACACCACCACGACGAAGACGACCGTCGTTCCGGCGACGGCCGCCCGCACCTCGAGCAAGGCCGAGTCCGTGGCCGCGACCACGAGCGCGAAGACGAGCAGCTCCGCCACGAAGAGCGGCACGTCCTCGCGGAGCAACACCGCGGCCACGACGAGCGCGACGACGCCCGACGCCACGACCGGTGGCGCCACCCCGTCGTCCACCTCGTCGCCGAACTGCATCTCCTCCGCCTCGGCCGCCGCGCTCGCCGCGAAGGCCGCCGCGAACGGCACCTCCGAGGGCGTGTACGCCAACACGCTCCCGTGGGTGATGAAGACCTCGACGCTCACGATGTACGACCTCACCTACAACGGCGTGAAGACCGTGCAGGTGTGGAACGGCTCGGCCTACGAGGCCGAGGACGTGCTCGACTTCACGGCGTCGAAGCTCACGATCATCTCGATGATCACCTACTCGATCCAGAACGGGCAGACCGTCTACAACAACGCGGGCAGCGGCACCACGACGACGCTGGTCAACCCGCACCTGATGGTCACGAAGATGACGGCCTCGCTCTACGGCCTGATTCCGCAGACGTACACGCCGACGAACCAGCCGCCGCTTCCGGTGGGCCTGACGGTCCCCCTGATCCCGGTCGTGTTCACCGGCGTGACCACGCAGCTCGCGTATCTGCACACGGATTCGATCGCCGTGCCCGGATTCGACGGCTTCGGCGTCACCGGAAGCGCGTCGCCGGAGTAGCCGTCGCGACACCACGTACGAGAACGGCTGAGCCGGGCGTCCCTCGCGGGGCGCCCGGCTCAGCCGTCTGCGGGTGGAACGGGGATCAGCCGCCGAGCAGCTTGGAGCCGATCTTCAGCGCGGCCGCCGCGCCGCCGACCGCCGCGGCGCTGCCCGCGGCCGACTCCGCGCCCGCCGCCGGGCTGTAGTAGCCGGACTGCAGGCCGACCCGGCCCGGGCCGGTGAAGCGGTTGAACACGATGTTGCCGCCGCCGGCCAGCAGGCCGGTCTTCAGGCCGTACATCTGCTGGCTGTAGCCGACCGAGACGTCGCGGTAGATCCACGATCCCGGCTCCACGTCGATGACCTCGCCGGGCTGCAGCACCACTTCGAAGGCGTTGCCGTGCGCGTGCAGCCACAGCAGCCCGTCGCCCTGCGGCGCGTCGAAGCGGTCCTGCCAGAAGCCCTGGCCGCCGAGCAGCATCGAGCCGATGCCCTTGATCCGCTCCGGGGCGAAGGTGAGGTTCATCGTGGCGGCGAGGAACTGGTGCTCGCGCACGTACAGCGACTGGCCGTGCGGGATGGTCAGCGGGAACACCTGGCCCGAGGCGTCCCGGGAGAAGGCTATCTCGCCGTAGCCGACGGCCTGGGTCATCATGATCGGCATGCCCGCGATGACCCGCTTGAAGGCCCCCGGCATGCGCATCAGCTGAATGTCGATCTGCGGCTGCTTCCACAGCACCACGTGGTGCTCGAAGTAGACCGGCATCTGGCCGTTCAGCGCGAGGTGTAGCACCGGCACGAGCTGGCCCTCGATGCGGTAGGCCATGCCGGGGCCCTGGCCCTCGGTGACCTGCGACGGCAGCAGGCTGACTGACGCGGTCATCCGGCCCCCCTGTTCTGTTCGCGGATTATGGTCGTACGACGACGAATGACGCTGACAGTGTTCCAGCGATTCGCCTTAACGCAAAGGGCGAACGGGCGCAAGGGGGCCGGCTGACGGTGGCTCGGACGCGGCGCCTAGGCGAGCCCGAGGTCCTTGCGCAGCTTCGCGACGTGACCGGTGGCCTTGACGTTGTACTGGGCCAGCTCGATCCTGCCCGCCTCGTCGACCACGAAGGTGGAGCGGATCACGCCGACGACGGTCTTGCCGTACAGCTTCTTCTCGCCGAAGGCGCCGTAGGCGGTCAGCACGGCCTTGTCCGGGTCGGACAGCAGCGGGAAGTTCACCGCGTCCCGCTCGCGGAACTTCGCCAGCTTCTCCGGCTTGTCCGGGGACAGGCCGAGCACCGCGTAGCCCGCGGCGGCGAGGGACTGCAGGCTGTCCCGGAAGTCGCAGGCCTGCTTGGTGCAGCCCGGGGTCATCGCGGCCGGGTAGACGTAGACGATGACCTTCTGCCCGGCGTAGTCGGCGAGCGAGACCGGCTTGCCGTCGGCGTCCGAGAGGGTGAATGCGGGGGCGGGATCGCCGGGGGCGAGGCGGATGGATTCGGTCATGGGGACAATCTAGGCCACCCCGGGGACAATGCCCTTTCGCTCGGGTGGCGCAACCGAAGTATGGATTTCATATCGCGGGGCACGCGAACGGTATGAGCCGTAAGAAGCCGGGATGGACCGAGCCGGGGACGGTCGTCGACCGGACCGCGAACGACGACGCCCTGGAGGCGCGCAAGGGCACCGCGGCGGCGAACCCGGTGCTCTCGCTGGCTCCCGCGCCGCCGGCCCCCGCGGCCGGGCGGCAGGCGGCCGCGGAGTCGAACGGGCACGCCCCGGACCACCGGAGCCCGGCCGAGATCGAGGCGGACATCACCGCGACCAGGGACCGGCTCGCGGGCACCCTGGACGAGCTCTCCGAGCGGCTGAGCCCGCGCGGCGTGCTGCGGCAGGCGAACGCGGGCGTGCGCGGCGCCTTCACGGCCGAGGACGGCTCGGTGCGCAAGGACCGCGCGGCGCTGGCCGCCGGCGCGCTGGCGGCCGTGCTGGGCGCTCTGGTCGCGGCGCGCAAGCTGCGGAGGTAATGCGCTACCGTCGAGACCGTGAGCCGCCGTAATCCCTCGTCCGACGAGAAACTGCCGATCAAGATGCTGCACGACCGGGTGCTCGTGCAGGCGGACGGTGCCGAGGGGGACCGCAAGTCCACCGGAGGCATCCTCATCCCCGCCACCGCGCAGGTCGGCCGTCGGCTGGCCTGGGCCCGGGTGGTCGCGGTCGGGCAGAACGTGCGCACGGTGGAGATCGGCGACCGGGTGCTCTACGACCCCGAGGACCGCGCCGAGGTCGAGGTGCGCGCGACCGCCTACGTCCTGCTGCGCGAGCGCGACATCCACGCGGTCGCGGCGGAGCGGCTCGGCGAGTCGGGCGAGGCGACCGGACTGTACCTGTAGCCGTGAGCGCGAGCGAGGGGGCCGAGGGCGGCGGCGGGGCGGACGGGGCCTCGTCGTACTTCACCTACGCCTTCGGACTGGCCGCGGGCGCGCTGTCCGCCTTCGCGCTGCTGCGGCTGGCCGCGCACGCGCAGTCGGTGCTCGTGCTGCTGGCGCTGGCCGCCTTCTTCGCGGTCTCGCTCAACCCGATCGTCACGGCCCTGACCCGGCAGCGCCGGGTGCCGATGACGCGGTGGGCGGCCGTGCTGGTGGTCGGGATCGGGGTGCTGGCGCTGGCCGCCGGGTTCCTCGCGGTCATCGTGCCGCCGGTGGACCGCGAGGTGACCGCGCTGGTGCATCAGATCCCTCATCTGCTCAACGAGGCGCAGGACCAGTCGACCTGGCTCGGCCGGATGGAGCGGAAGTACCACGTCTTCGCGAAGGTCGAGTCGGCGCTGAGCTCCAAGAGCCTCGGCGCCAACGCGCTGACCGGGGTGGTCGGCGCGGGCAAGTACGTGCTCGACATGCTCACCTCGACCTTCGCCGTGGTGGCCCTGACGATCTACCTGCTGGCCGGGCTGCCCAACGTGGTCAACGCCGTCTTCCGCACCGTCCCGGCCTCCCGCCGGGTGCGCGCGCGGGCGATCGGCGACGAGATCCTGACCCAGGTCGGCCGGTACATGCTCGGATCCGCGCTGAACGCGAGCATCGCTGGCCTGGCCACCTTCGTGTGGACGGCGGTCCTCGGCATCCCGTATCCGGCCGCGCTCGGTCTGCTGGTGGCCCTGCTGGACATGGTGCCGGTGATCGGATCCACCATCGGCGGCGCGATCGTCACCCTCGTCGCGCTCTCCGTCTCGATGCCGGTCGCAATTGCAACCCTCGCGTTCTATATCGCCTTCCGGCTCACCGAGGACTATCTTCTGCTTCCGAAGGTGATGCGGCACGCGGTGAACGTTCCGCCGATCGTGACCGTGGTAGCAGTGTTGATAGGTGGTGCGCTGATGGGAATCATCGGCGCACTGCTCGCGATTCCGACCGCTGCGGCGCTCAAGCTGGTGGCGCAGGAGGCGCTGCTCCCCCGGCTCGAGCGGCGTTGAAGGTCGTTTCCCGTTCGAGACCGGCCAAGCTGCGCGCGCACACCCCGTTTCACCACTAGAATCGAGCAAATACCGTGCCTGGCAAACACAATGGGTGATGTTCTAAGTGGCTAACACTGACCTGGTCGTTCTCGGCGCCGGACCCGCCGGTCTGGCAGCCGCGTGGCGGGCCGCCCGCCGCGGGCTGTCCGTCGTCGTCCTCGACCGGGCCGAGGCGGTGGGGGGCATGGCCGCCTCCTTCGACATCGCCGGGGTCCGGGTGGACTACGGAAGCCACCGCCTCAATCCCGAGATGCCCGGCTACGTCCTGGCCGACCTGCGCTTCCTGCTCGGCGCCGATCTGCAGACCAGGTACCGGGACGGCCGGCTGCTGCTCGGCGAGAAGTGGATCACCTACCCGTTCAAGCCGCGCGAGCTGGCCCGGGCGCTGCCCGCGATGCCGATGGCCCGCGCCGCCTTCGAGGCCGTGTCCACGCCCTGGCGCAAGCCCAAGTCGGGCGAGTCCCCGGAGAGTTACGCCGAGGTGATGCGGCAGGGCTTCGGCCCGACGCTGTACGAGCAGGTCTACGCGCCCTACGCGCGCAAGCTCTGGGGCATCGACGGGGACCAGATCGACTCGGAGCAGGCGCGGCGCAAGGCGGGCGCGCCCACCGCGCTCTCGGCGCTGACCCGGGCGGTTCGCAACGTCCTGTCGAACGAGTCGCTGGCCTACCTCTACCCGCGGCGCGGTTTCGGCCAACTCTGCGAGACGATGGCCGACGCCGCGGTGACCGCCGGCGCCCGGCTGCGTCTGGGCAGCGCGGCCGAGCGGATCGAGGTGGGCCACGGCGAGGTCTCCGTGCAGCTCGGCCGGTCCGAGTACCACTACGCGGCCGCCGAGCGCAGCGGCTGGAGCGCGGACTCCTTCCTGGACAGCGGCGGCTGGCTGCGCGCCCGGCACGTCTTCTCCACGCTGCCGCTGCCGCTGCTGGCCCGGATGACCTCGCCGGGCGCGCCCTACGAGGCGGTGGAGGCGAGCGGGGACCTCAAGTTCCGGGCGATCGTGCTGGTCTACGTCGTGCACAAGGGCGGCCGCTGGACCCGGCACGACGTGCACTACATCCCGGGCGGGCGCACCCCGGTGAGCCGGATCTCCGAGCCGATGAACCACCGGATCAACCCGGAGGACCCGGAGGACCGCGACGTCATCTGCTTCGAAATGCCCTGCGACATAGGCGACGAGATCTGGAACGCCTCGGACGACGAGCTGGCCGACCTGGTCCGCGACTGCGTCCGGGAGACCGGGCTGCCCGAGATCAACATGGACTGGGTGCAGGTCAAGCGGGTGCGCAACGTCTACCCGATCTACCACCGCGGCTACCGCGACCAGCTCTCGGTGCTCGAGGACTGGGTGGAGAACCTGCCGCACATCACCACCTTCGGCCGGCAGGGCCTGTTCACCCCGGACAACACGCACCACTCGATGGTGATGGGCTACGAGGCGGCCGACGCGCTCGGCTCCGGCGAGTTCGACCTCGAGCACTGGAAGCAGGCCAAGGAGCGCTTCTCGAACCACATCGTCGAGACCTGATCCCTTAGCCGTCGTACATAAACCTGTCGAGATCGCACGGTGACGGCGCCGCCGCGTCCGGTACGCGCGAGTTCACCCGGGGGCCATGCCCGGTTCCCTTGACGTTCCCGGCAACCTCGCACAATGGTCCATCGTGACGAGGTGGACGGAATGACACGGTTCTACCACCCGGACCGGATCGACTACGACATGGTGGTGTCGAGCGGTCACGACGGTCGAAGGTTGTGGAGCACGGCGGGCGTCGAGGTTGTCGACCCGTCGTCAGTGCTGGTCGAAGGCGGCCGTCCGATGGACGGCGACGCCTTCCGGGCATACGCGGCGTCGGTGGCGCCGCGGCTGCGGGACTTCGCGGAGCGGCTCACCGGCGTGGAACTGGACGCCGGCTCGACCGCGGGACGCTACGAGAGCTATCAGCGCGTGCGCGGGATCGTGCGCGACGCCGAGGGGATGATGCTGGCCGAGGTGCGCTGCGACGGCTCGGTGACGGTGCTCGGCGAGCTGGACCCCACGCTGCGCCGGCAGTTCATCGGCATGATCAACGGCTGGCTGCCGATGACGATCCGCGAGGTGGACCGCTACTCCTACGAGAACGCGCTGGCCTCGCTGGTCAAGGCGCGCCGCGTGGTGGACTCCATGCTGCGCGAGGTGATCGGCATCGCGGCCGGCGGCCCCGACCCGCTGGCCTGGGACCAGGTGGCCGAGGCCGCGGGCACCACGCCGACCGCCCTGACCACCTGGTTCTCGACCCCGGACGAGCTGATCAACTCCTGACCGCGGACCGCGTCACTCCTCGATGGCGCCGCCGACGGCGCGCAGGTGGGCGCGGAAGGTGTGGCCGGGGTCCTGGGCGCGGCGGCGCAGGAACGCGTCGAAGGACGTCTGCCGCCGCAGCGTCTCGCCGCCGCGGATCAGCTCGGCCTGGCGCCGTTCCGTCGTCCCGATCCCGTGCGCGGTCTCCATTAGCTCCGCCACCCGGTCGCCGGCGACGAACAGCACGCCGTCCTCGTCCGCGAAGACCGCGTGCGAGGAGTCGACCAGATGCGGTCCCACGCGGGCGCTGGAGAGCGCGTCCGGCTCGCGCGGATCGACCCGCAGCGGGCCGAAGGGGAAGGCGCCGTAGCTGAACACCGGCAGGCCGATCGGCCGCAGGTCGGCGGTGTCCCGGTGCAGTCCCCAGACGACGATCCCGGCCACGCCCGCGGACCTCGCCTCCAGCACCGCGAGGTCGCCGATGCAGGCCTCGTCGACCCGCCCCCCGTTGTCGATGACCAGCACGTCGCCCGGCTCGGCGGACTCGTAGGCCTCCAGGAAGACGTCCACGCTGCCGTAGTGCCGGACCGGGAGCACTCGGCCGGCGACCCGGACCTCCGGCGTCACCGGGCGGATCCCGGGCGGCGCGACGTAGGCGGGCACCCCCCGGCGCACGCAGGCGTCGGCGATGAGCGGCGTGGACAGCTCCGTGAAGTCGATCGTCATGGCGCGAGCGTATTACGCGGCGCTACGCCGAGTCGCCGGTTCGGCACTGCTACAGACTTGTAGCGGGCCGGACACCACGGCCCGACCATGAAGCCCGAAGGACTGGCTAAGCTACGGCTCATGTCGTCGATCTCAAACTCGCTGACCTCCATCGAGCACTACGTCGAGGCGATCGTGCTCGGCCTGGTCCAGGGGGTCACGGAGCTGTTCCCGGTGTCCAGCCTCGGACACGCGGTGCTGATCCCGGCATTCATCGGCGGCTCCTGGGCCTCCGACCTCAGCATGACCAATCCGAACTCGCCCTACCTGGCGCTGATCGTGGCCCTGCACGTGGCCACGGCGCTGGCGTTGCTGGTCTTCTTCCGGGACGACTGGGTGCGGGTGTTCCAGGGCTTCGTCAGCTCGGTCAAGCGCAAGCGGATCCGCACGCCCTACGAGAAGCTGGCCTGGCTGCTGATCTTCAGCACCATCCCGGTCGGCGTCGCCGGCGTGATCCTGGACAAGGTGCTGCGCACCTCGCTCGGAAAGCCGCTGTACGCGGGCGTCTTCCTGATGCTGAACGGCCTGGTGCTGTACCTGGCCGAGCGCGGCCCCGGCAGGGCGCTGGCGGCGAAGCAGAACAAGGGCGGCCGCCGCAGCAGGGGCGGCGCCTCCTCCGACACGTCGGTGCGCGAGCTCGACAAGCACGGGCGCGAACTGCCGCCGGACATCGCGAGCGACGTGCGCCTGTCCCGGCTGAGCGTGAAGACCGGCATGATGGTCGGCGCGGCCGAGATCGCCGGCCTGTTCCCGGGCCTGAGCCGCTCCGGTTCGACGATCGTCATGGGCCTGTTCAAGGGGATGAGCCGGGAGGACGCGGCGCGCTTCGCCTTCCTGCTGGCCACGCCGGTCATCCTGCTCGCGGGCCTCTACAAGCTGCCGATCCTCTTGGACTCGCAGTACGCGGCCTGGCGCGGCCCGGCCGTCGTGGGCGGCATCGTCGCCTTCATCGCCTCGTACCTGTCGGTGAAGTTCCTGGTGCGCTACTTCGAGAACAAGTCGCTGGTGCCCTTCGCGATCTACTGCGGCGTCGTCGGCCTGCTCTCCGTCGTCTACTTCGCCTGAGCTGCCCGCACGCTCAATATTGTCAGACCCGGCTGACATAGTCTCAGGTGTGAACACCGAGACCTTCTGGACCCTGATCGAGGACAGCCTCGACCACTCCCCCGGCCACGCGGAACGCGGCCGCTATCTGACCGCGCGGCTGGCCGAGCTGAGCGCCGAGGAGATACCCGACTTCCAGGCGCTCGTGGACAATCTCTGCGTACGCGCCGACCGCTGGGACCTGTGGGGCGCCGCCGCGCGCATCCTCGGCGGCTTCTGCTCGGACGACGGCTTCGAGTACTTCCGGCTCTGGCTGATCGGCCGCGGCCGCAAGGTCTTCGAGCCGGCCGTCGCCGACCCCGACTCGCTGGCCGAGGCGCCGGAGGTCCAGCGCCTGATCGGCCGCCGCCCGAGCGCGTGGGACGACGACGCGGAGTACCCGAGCTGGGAATCGCTGGCCTATCTCGCGGCCGAGGCCTACGCGAGCGTGACCGGCGAGGAGGACGAGGACGCGTTCGACGACGCCGTGGCGCAAGCCGACGTCTACCCCGCGCCGCTCCCCGACTACCTCGCCGAGCAGCACTGGAGCGCGAGCGACGAGGCGGCCGCCGCGGTCCGTATCCCCAGGCTGGCGCGGGCGTTCCCGCTCCCGGCGTGACGCGCCGCGGCCGGAAAATCGATCGACAGCCCCCGGCCCGGCTCGGGATAGTCGAACCATGCGTCAGGACGAGAACGAGGTCTTCTGGGACGACGAGGCCGCGGAGGGCTACGACACCCCGGACAGCGGCATGTTCGCCCCGGAGGTGCTCGGTCCGACCGTGGACCGGCTCGCCGAACTCGCCGGGGGCGGCCCCGCAGTGGAGTTCGCGATCGGCACCGGACGCGTCGGCATCCCCCTGCGGCGCCGCGGCATCCCGCTCGCCGGGATCGAACTGTCCCGGCCGATGGTCAAGCAGCTGCGCACCAAGGCGGATGAGGCCGAGATCCCGGTCGTCGTCGGCGACATGACGTCGGCCACCGCGCCGGATCCCGGCACGTACCGGCTGGCCTACCTCGTCTTCAACACGATCTCCAACCTGCTCACGCAGGACGAGCAGGTCGAATGCTTCCGCAACGCCGCCCGGCACCTCGCGCCCGGCGGCCGCTTCGTCATCGAGCTCTGGGTCCCCCAACTCCGTGTCCTGCCACCGGGCCGGCCGGCCTCGGTCTGGAGCGCGCGGCCCGACTACATCGGCCTGGACACCGTCGACGTGGTCAAGCAGCACGTGGTCTCGCACCACTTCCGTTTCGAGCCCGGCGGTAACTCGCGCGAGGCCCGCCTCACCCGCAGCCCGCACCGCTACATCTGGCCCGCCGAGCTGGACCTGATGGCCCGAATCGCCGGCTTCGAGCTCGAGTCGCGGCGCGCCGACTGGCAGGGCTCGGAGTTCACCGCCGAGTCCACCTCGCACGTCTCGGTATACCGATGGATCTAGATCTGGCCGACGCCTTCCACGCCGCCGCCGCGGGCCGCGGGCTCTCCCACCGCCTGCACGCCGAGGCCTTCGGCGAGGAGTATCCCGCGGAGGTGGATCCGTCGAGCAGCTGCACGTGGACCGTGCTCGGCGAGATGGTCCGCCGCCTGCGGCTGCGGCCCGACGCCCTGCTCGTCGACCTCGGCTGCGGACGCGGCGGCACGGGCCTCTGGCTGGCGCGGGCGCTCTCCGCGCGGCTGGTGGGCATCGACATCTCGCCGAAGGCGGTCGAGCTCGCCACCGAGCGGATCCCCGAGTTCTTCCCGGCCCAGGCCGCCGACCGCGCCCGCTTCCAGGTCGGCACCTTCGCCGAGACCGGCCTGCCCGATGAATGCGCGGACGGCCTCGTCGTCATGGACGCCCTCTCCTTCGGCCCCGACCGCGATGCGTCCCTGCGCGAACTGCGCCGGATCCTCAAACCGGGCGCGAGAGCCGTCTTCACCGGCGGCCGCAACAACCCGGGCCACCCGATGTACCGGCCGGGGCGCCCCACCTGGGAAGAGAGCATCGCCGCCGCGGGCCTCGAGCTCGAGGCGAAGGTCCCCAGGCCCGAGGAACGCGGCCTCTGGGACCGCCTCAACGACCTCTGGGAGTCGCACGAGGAGGAGCTGCGCCGCGAGGACGGCGACCTCCCCACCGACGCGAAGCTCACCGAGGCCCGCAACCACCGCCCGGGCCGCCCGTACCGCGACACCTGGATCTTCACCGCCCGGAAGCCGCCGGTAGATGCCTGACCCCATCTTCGCCGAGCCGCGCCTGGCCGCGGTCTACGACGCCTTCGACGGCCCCCGGGACGACCTCGACTTCTACTTGGCCGTCGCCGACGAGTTCGAGGCGCGGACGGTCGTCGACGTAGGCTGCGGTACCGGAAATCTCGCCCTCCTGCTCGCGGCGAGCGGCCGGCGCGTCCTCGGCGTGGACCCGGCGAACGCCTCACTCGACGTGGCCAGGTCCAAGCCGGGCGCCTCGGCCGTGACCTGGCTCCTCGGCGACGCGACCGCGCTCCCGCGGCTGGGCGCCGACCTCGCGACGATGACGGGCAACGTGGCGCAGGTGTTCCTCACCGATGACGCGTGGTCGGAGACGCTGCGGGCGATCGGCGACGCGCTACGTCCGGGCGGCCGCTTCGTCTTCGAGACGCGACGCCCCGAGCGCCGGGCCTGGGAGGAGTGGGCCGCCGACACCGCCCCGACGACGCGCTACGTCCCAGGTATCGGGCCGGTCGAGGCGCGCAACGAGGTGACCGCCGTCGAACTCCCCCTCGTCTCCTTCCGCAGCACCTGGCGCTTCGCCGGCGACGGCGCCGTGCTGACCTCCGACTCGACCCTGAGGTTCCGCACCCGCGACGAGGTCGAGGCGAGCCTCGCGGCCTGCGGCTTCCGCGTGCTCGACCTCCGCGACGCCCCCGACCGCCCGGGACGCGAGTTCATGTTCGTCACCGAGCGGGTCGCCGCTACTCGCTCCGCCCCTGCGCCAGCCGCTTGATGGCGCCCATCGGGATGTGCAGCCAGGTCGGGCGGTTGGCGGCCTCGTAGACGGCCTCGTAGACGGCCTTGTCGATCTCGTAGCACTTGAGCAGCGTGTCCTGCTCGCGGGGGTCGTGGCCGCTGACGGAGGCGTAGCCCTTGCAGAAGGAGCTGAAGTTGCGCTCGGCCCAGGCCTGGGCGGCCGCGGGGTCGCCGCCGAGGTGGTGGGCGGCGTAGTCGAAGGACCTCGCCATCCCGGCCACGTCCTTGACGGCGGGGGCCATGGCGCGGCGCTGCTCCAGGCTGCGGCTGGGCTCGCCCTCGAAGTCGAGCAGGACCCAGCCGTTCACGGTGCGCATCACCTGTCCCAGGTGGAAGTCGCCGTGGACGCGCTGGGTGGGGATGGGCTTGTCGAGGGTGGCGAGGGCGCCCAGTATGTCGCTGAGCGCCGGGACGTAGTCCTCGAGCTCGCGGACCCTGGTGGCGGCGTGGTGCAGGTGGTCGATCATGGCCTGGGAGACGCGCTCGAGCTCCTCCGGCTCCATCCGGCCGGTGGGGAGCATCGTGGCCAGGTCGTGGTGGACGCGGGCGGTGGCCTTGCCCAGGCGCCTGGCCTCGGGGCCGAAGTCGCCGCCGGCGGCCTTGGGGCTGGTGCCCGGCGCCTGGGCGTAGAGGTCGCGCACGCTGGTCTGGGCCAGCAGCCAGCCGTCCGTGGCCGTGGGCAGGAATTCGCTGATCGTGGCCACGGTGATGGGCTCGGGGCCGCCGTAGTCGCCGTAGCCGCCTCCGCCCGGTCCGCCCCGCTCGGGGCCCGGACGGCCGTTCGCGTCGCGGCGGTCCTCGTCGTCGGCGGCGGCGCGCGGGGCCGGGCCCGTGGTCCGCGGCGGGGTGGACAGGTGCTCGAGCTCCAGGGCCAGGTCGATCCAGCCCACCGGCTGCGGGATGTTCCGGCTCCCCGAGTCCGCCAGCGCGAGGGACAGCTCAAGGTCCGGATTCACCCCGGCGACCGTGCGCCGCAGGAACTTGGCGATCAGCTTGTCGCCGAAGATCACGGAGGTGTTCGACTGCTCTCCGGTGAGCACCAGGGACCTGAGACCCTCGTCGATCACCCGCCCCGGCAGCACGTGGAAGCGCAGCGGGCCGATCTGCTCGCCCGCGGCCAGCCGCTCCAGCAGCCAGCCCGCGAGCTCCGGGTCGTGCAGGGCGTCGTAGCAGCGCCACTCGGCCCCGTGGTCGTCCGCCACGGAGCCGATCTCGGCGTGGGTCAGTCTCTCCGGCAGCTCACGGCGCGCCCCGAGGAACAGCTGGTACCGCTCGGGATCCCGGCCGTCCGGCCGGACCTCGACCACGAGCATGGCCAGCCCCGGGTCGCGGTCGGGCAGCAGGTCGAGCCGCGCCAGTACCCTGACCCCGGTCTCGGCGTCGATGCGCGCGCCCTTGCCGCCGTACCAGCGTTGGCGGGGCAGCCACTCGGCCAGCAGCCCGGCCAGCCTGGCATCGAGCCCGCTCGCGGGTGCGAGGTGGACGTGGTCGACGATCGAGGTCATGGTCAGCGACTCCCTTTCTGCCCAAGGGGGCCCGTGCGCCGGCGCCGGGAGATCCGAGCCGTTCAGCTTCCCTATTACCCGCTAGGGACGCTGCAATCTGAACCAGTAGAACCCGTAACCTCCCAGTGTCAACAGGTAGGGTAGTTCGCCGATCTTCGGGAAGCGGACCCCGCCGAGCAGTTCGACGGGTTCGATGGACTGGTATTCGCGCAGGTCGAGCTCGGTCGGCTGGGGGAAGCGGGAGAAGTTCATGACGCAGAGCACCAGGTCGTCCTGCGAGGGGTCGCTCCCGCGCAGCTCCCGCATGAACGCGAAGACCGAGGGGTTGGTGGACCCCAGCTCGGTGTACGTGCCTAGGCCGAATGCCGGATTCTGCCTCCGGACCTCGATCATCCGCTTGGTCCAGTGCAGCAGCGAGGAGGAGTTCCTGGTCGCGGCCTCGACGTTCGTGGACTGGAAGCCGAAGACCGGGTCCATGATCGCCGGGAGGTAGAGCCGGCCCGGGTCGGACTGGCTGAAGCCGGCGTTGCGGTCCGGGGTCCACTGCATCGGGGTGCGCACGCCGTCGCGGTCGCCGAGCCAGATGTTGTCGCCCATCCCGATCTCGTCGCCGTAGTACAGCACCGGGCTGCCCGGCAGGGACAGCAGCAGCGCGTTGAACAGCTCGATCTGCCGGCGGTCGTTGTCCAGCAGCGGGGCCAGCCGCCGCCGGATGCCGACGTTGGCCTTCATCCGCGGGTCCTTGGCGTACTCCGAGTACATGTAGTCGCGCTCTTCGTCCGTCACCATCTCGAGCGTCAGCTCGTCGTGGTTGCGCAGGAAGATGCCCCACTGGGCGTTTTCCGGGATCGCCGGGGTCTGGGCCAGGATCTCGGAGACCGGGTAGCGGCTCTCCCGGCGCACGGCCATGAAGATGCGCGGCATGACCGGGAAGTGGAAGGCCATGTGGCACTCGTCGCCGCCCGAGGCCGGGTCGCCGAAGTAGTCCACCACGTCGCTCGGCCACTGGTTGGCCTCGGCCAGCAGCACCCGGTCCGGGTACTCGTCGTCGACCATCCTGCGGACCCGCTTGAGGAACGCGTGCGTCTCCGGCAGGTTCTCGCAGTTGGTGCCCTCGCGCTGGTAGAGGTAGGGCACCGCGTCGAGCCGGAAGCCGTCGATGCCGAGGTCCAGCCAGAACCGCAGGGCCGCCAGGATCTCCTCCTGGACCCGCGGGTTCTCGTAGTTCAGGTCGGGCTGGTGCGAGAAGAAGCGGTGCCAGAAGTACTGCTTGCGCACCGGGTCGAAGGTCCAGTTCGACGTCTCGGTGTCGACGAAGATGATCCGGGCGTCGCTGAACTGCTTGTCGTCGTCCGCCCAGGTGTAGTAGTCCCCGTACGGGCCCTCCGGGTCGCTGCGCGAGGCCTGGAACCACGGGTGCTGGTCGCTGGTGTGGTTCATCACGAAGTCGATGATCACGCGGATCCCGCGCAGGTGCGCCTGCTCGACGAACTCCACGAAGTCGCCGAGGTCGCCGAACTCCGGCAGCACGTCGGTGTAGTGGGCCACGTCGTAGCCCCCGTCGCGCAGCGGCGACTTGAAGAACGGGGGGAGCCAGATGCAGTCGATGCCCAACCACTGGAGGTAATCCAGGCGGGAGGTCAGGCCTTTCAAATCGCCGATGCCGTCGCCGTTGGCGTCCTGGAAGGAGCGCACCAGCACTTCGTAGAAGACGGCGCGCTTGAACCAATCCGGGTCGCGCTCGCTCTTGGGCAGGTCGAGCGGGCTGTCGGAGACAGGCTCGTTGACGATCACGGTCACTCCTTGGCTTCAGGAGGAGCACTCTGCGGTGCCAGATGGATGAGCACCCCCACCGCTGCCCGAGTCATCGCCGGAGGGTCAGCAGGTGTGCGGGGTTCTCGTGAGGGTCGAGTCGGATGTAGTTGTCCCGTCCCCAGTGGAACGTGCCGCCGCCGAGCTCGTCGTGCACGACGAGGCGGTCCGTCCAGCCGAGGCCGAGTGCGGGGAGGTCGAGGTGGACCGTGGCCTCCCGCGTGCTGTGCGGGTCCAGATTGACGACCGCGATCACCGTGTCGCCCTCCTGATCCCGCTTGGAGTAGCACAGCACAGCATCGTTGTCGGTGTGATGGAAATGCAGATTCCGCAACCCTTGCAGGGCACGATGGTTACGTCGGAGGGTGTTGAGTCTGGTGAGCAGAGGAGCGAGCGACCGGCCCTCGGCCTCGGCGGCGGCCCAGTCGCGTGGCCTCAGCTGGTACTTCTCCGAGTCCAGGTACTCCTCGCTGCCCGGGGCCGCGGGCAGGTTCTCGCACAGCTCGTATCCAGAGTAAACCCCCCACGTCGGTGCGAGTGACGCGGCGAGGATAGCGCGGATCTCGAAGGCCGGACGACCGCCGTGCTGAAGGTAGGCGTGCAGGATGTCCGGGGTGTTGACGAAGAAGTTCGGACGCAGGAAGGACGCCGTGTCCCCGGAGAGCTCCCGCAGGTAGTCCTCCAGCTCGCCCTTGGCGTTGCGCCAGGTGAAGTACGTGTACGACTGGTGGAAGCCGATCGCCGCGAGGGTGTGCATCATGGCCGGCCGGGTGAAGGCCTCGGCCAGGAAGAGCACGTCGGGGTCGCTGGCGTGGATCCGGTCGAGCAGGACCTCCCAGAAGGCCACCGGCTTGGTGTGCGGGTTGTCGACCCGGAAGATCCGCACGCCGTGCGCCATCCAGTGCCGCAGCACCCGCTCGCACTCGTCGAGCAGGCCCGGCAGGTCGGTGTCGAAGTGGATCGGGTAGATGTCCTGGTACTTCTTCGGCGGGTTCTCGGCGTACGCGATGGTGCCGTCCGAGCGGTGCCGGAACCACTCCGGGTGCTTCTCCACCCACGGGTGGTCCGGGGAGCACTGCAGCGCGAAGTCGAGGGCGATCTCCAGACCGAGCTCGGTGGCCCGGGCCACGAAGTCGTCGAAGTCCTTGAGCGTGCCGAGCTCCGGGTGCACGGCGTCGTGGCCGCCCTCCGGGGAGCCGATGCCCCAGGGCGAGCCCGGGTCGTGCTCGCCGGGGGTCAGCGAGTTGTTGGCGCCCTTGCGGAAGCTGGTGCCGATCGGGTGGATCGGCGGCAGGTAGACGACGTCGAAGCCCATCGCGGCGACCGCGGGCAGCCGCTCGGCGGCGGTGCGGAAGGTGCCGGAGACCGGGGCGTTACGGCCCAGCGGATCGACCCGGGCGCCCTCGGAGCGCGGGAAGAACTCGTACCAGGACCCGTAGAGCGCCCGCTCCCGGTCCACCCGCAGCGGCAGGGGCTCGCTCGCGGTCACGTGCTCGCGCAGCGGGCGCACGGACAGCGCCTCGTGCACCTCGTAGCGCTCGGCCAGCGCCAGCCGCGCCTCAGGGCTCGCATTCTCGTCGCGCAGCAGCTCGGCGGTCGCCTCGAGCAGCTCCTGCCCGGGGAACTCGACGTCCTGGCCCGGTGTGACCGGAATCACGGTCTCGGTGGCGGCCGCGCGCTCCAGCAGCGCCGCCCCGTCGGCGAAGACCACCTCGACGTCCTGCCCGGCCGGGATCTTGGCGCGGGCGACGTGGTACCAGGTGGCGATCGGGTCGTCCCAGGCCTCGACGTGGAAGGTCCACTCGCCGGGCCGGTCCGCCTGCACCCAGGCCTCGTAGCGGTCGGTGCCCGGGGCCACCTCGCGCATCCGGTGCCAGCCGTCGGGCCGCCCGTCCGGATCGGTCAGCACGACGTTCGCGGCGACGGCGTCGTGGCCCTCGCGGAAGACGGTGGCGGAGACGGGGAAGCTTTCGCCCGGTACGGCCTTGGCCGGTCGGGCGCCGTCGAGGACTCGGGGCTGGACATCGAGCAGCGGGATGCGTCCGATCACACTTCCAGTTCTATCCGAATCCGGCCGTCCGTACTACCGCCCACGGCCGAACGCGGGGTGACCTGCCCGACACCGAATGGCTCTCGCATGGTGGGCGTTCGCTGTACGAGCACGCTCACATGCGGCTAGGCTCGATCAGCATGAAGGCGATCCGGCGCCTGACGGTGCGCACAGTCCTGCCCGAACCCCTCTCCGCCCTCACCGAGCTGGCGTCGAACCTGCGCTGGTCCTGGCATGAGCCGACGCGGGCGCTGTTCGAGGCGATCGACCCCGAGCAGTGGGAGAGGTCCCATCAAGACCCCGTTCGGCTGCTCGGCTCGGTACGCACCGAGCGCTTCGCCCAACTGGCCGCGGACGAGCACTTCACGGCGCGGGTCGCGGCCGCGGCGGAGAACCTGCGGGATTATCTGACGAAGCCCAAGTGGTACCAGGACCTTGAGAACCCGCCGCGGTCCATCGCCTACTTCTCCCCCGAGTACGGCATCACCGCGGTGCTGCCGCAGTACTCGGGCGGCCTCGGCATCCTGGCCGGCGACCACCTGAAGGCGGCCTCCGACCTGGGTGTTCCGGTGATCGGCGTGGGCCTGCTGTACAAGCGCGGCTACTTCCGCCAGTCGCTGTCCAGGGACGGCTGGCAGCTGGAGACCTATCCGCTGCTCGACCCGGACAACCTGCCGCTGGCCAAGCTGCGGGACGGCGAGGGCTCGGCCGTGCGGATCACCATCGGGCTGCCCTCGCTGCGCGAGCTGGTCGCCCAGGTGTGGCTGGCCAAGGTGGGCCGGGTGCCGCTGCTGCTGCTCGACACGGACATCGAGGAGAACGCGGACGGCGGCCGGGACGTGACCGACCGGCTCTACGGCGGCTCCCCCGAGCACCGGCTGCACCAGGAGATGCTGCTCGGCATCGGCGGCATCCGGGCGGTCCGGGCGTACTGCGCGATCAGCGGCCAGCCTGCGCCCGAGGTCTTCCACACCAACGAGGGCCACGCCGGCTTCCTCGGCGTGGAGCGGATCCGCGAGCTGGTCGAGGACCACGGCCTGGACTTCGACGAGGCGCTCGCGGCCGTGCGCGCCGGCACCCTGTTCACCACGCACACCCCGGTGCCCGCGGGCATCGACCGCTTCCCGCGCGACCTGATCGCCGAGCACTTCGGCGGCGCGAACGGGAACCCGGGCGTGCCGGTGGAGCGGGTGCTCGCGCTCGGCGCCGAGACCTACCCGGGCGGCGACCCGGGCACCTTCAACATGGCCGTGATGGGCCTGCGGCTCGCGCAGCGGGCCAACGGCGTGTCGCTGCTGCACGGTGAGGTCTCCCGGGAGATGTTCGGCGGACTGTGGCCGGGCTTCGACGCGCCCGAGGTGCCGATCACCTCGATCACCAACGGCGTGCACGCGATGACCTGGGTGCATCCGCTGGTCACCGAGCTGATCGAGCGCGAGCTCGGCCCGGACGCGATGCACGCGCCCTTCGAGGCGGTCGGCCGGATCCCGGACAAGACGATCTGGGAGATCCGCAACCGGCTGCGCGCCGAGCTGGTCCGCGAGGCCAGGCGGCGGGTGTACGAGTCCTGGCTCGCCCGCGGCGCCTCGGCCGCCGAGCTGGGCTGGACCGACGCGCTGCTCGACCCGAACGCGCTGACCATCGGCTTCGCCCGCCGGGTCCCCTCGTACAAGCGGCTGACCCTGATGCTGCGCGACCGAGAGCGGCTGATCCGGCTGCTCACCAACCCGGACCGGCCGGTGCAGCTGGTCATCGCGGGCAAGGCGCACCCGGCGGACGACGGCGGCAAGCGCCTCGTGCAGGAGCTGGTGCGCTTCGCCGACGACCCGCGGGTGCGGCACCGCATCGCCTTCCTGCCGAACTACGACATGGCGATGGCCCAGACGCTGCTGCCCGGCTGCGACGTCTGGCTGAACAACCCGCTGCGGCCGCTGGAGGCCTGCGGCACCTCGGGCATGAAGTCGGCGCTGAACGGCGGGCTCAACCTGTCGATCAAGGACGGCTGGTGGGACGAGTGGTTCGACGGCGAGAACGGCTGGGCGATCCCGACCGCGGACGGCGTCGAGGACCCGGATCGGCGGGACGAGCTCGAGGCCGCCGCGCTCTACGACCTGATCGAGCACTCGGTGGCCCGCCGCTTCTACGACCGGGACGCCGCCGGGCTGCCGACCCGCTGGATCGAGATGGTGCGGCACACGCTGACCAGCCTGGGCCCGAAGGTGCTGGCCGGCCGGATGGTGCAGGACTACGTGCAGAAGCTCTACGAGCCCGCCGCGCGGTCCCTGCGCGCCGCGTCCGCGGACGGCTTCGCCGGCTCGCGCGAGCTGGCCGCCTGGACGACCCGGGTGCGCCGGCTGTGGCCGAACGTGGCGATCGAGCACGTGGACGCCGAGGCGGAGTCGGACGCGCAGGACGAGCGGGTCGGCCGGCCGCGGCTCGGCGGCGGGCTGCGGATCAGGGCGCTGGTGCAGATCGGCGAGCTGGCCCCGGACGAGGTGCAGGTGCAGGCCGTGTTCGGCCGGGTGGACGAGGACGACCAGCTGCGCTCGGCCGCCATCGCGACGCTGGAGCACCTCGGCGTGGACGAGATCGGCCGCAACCGCTACGAGGGCGTGATCGACCTCGAGCAGTCCGGTCCGTTCGGTTACACCGTGCGCGCCGTGCCGACCCACCCGATGCTCTCGTCCTCCGCGGAGCTGGGCCTGGCGACGCTGCCCTACTCGGGCTGATCGGTCAATACCGCGTCAGTGCCGTCCCCAGGGTGAACCAGACGGTCTTGCCCTGGGGATGGCTGCGCACTCCCCAGTCGGTGGACAGCTCGTCGACGAGGTGCAGGCCGCGGCCGCCCTCGTCGCCGACCTGGACGTTGCGCAGCCGCGGCACGGTCGGATTGCCGTCGGAGACCTCGATCATGACGTTCGCGGAGTCGCGGGTCATCCGCAGGCCGAAGGGCGCGATGCCGTAGCGCAGGGCGTTCGTGACCAGCTCGCTGACCAGCAGTTCGACCACGTCGGCGAGCCCCTGCAGGCCCCAGTCGTTGAGCCGGTCGCGGATCAGGTCCCTGGCTTGGGCCACGGCGGTGGGCCGGGCGGTCAGCGTCCACGCGGCGGCCGCGGACTCGGGCATCCGGCCCATCTTGGCGAGCACGAGCGTCGCGTCGCCGGTGTGCTCGCCGTTACCGAGCATCATGCTATTGATATGATCGCAGGCCTGGTCCACCTGCTCGTCGGGCACGTCCTCGGCCTTGTCCAGCAGCCGCCCGAGCTCGGAGATCGCCGCATCGGCGTCCTCGCCGAGAGCGTGCCCGAGCAGGCCGTCGGTGTAGATCGCGAGCAGCGAGCCGGGCGGGATCGTGTACTGCCGCTCCTCGAACTCGCCGCCGCCGACGCCGAGCGGCGGGCCGACCGGCAGCGCGACGCGGTAGGCCGGATCGTAGGGGGTGCGCAGCAGCGGCGGCAGGTGCCCGGCCGAGGCGAAGACCGCCATGCCGTCGGACAGGTCGCAACTGACGTAGACGCAGCTGCTGGTGAACTCGTCGCCGAGGGACTCCGCGAGCACGTCGAGCCGGTGCAGCACCTGCGCGGGGCTCAGGTCCATCTGCGTCAGCACCCGCGCCGCGCTGCGGAACTGGTCGGCGACCGAGGGGGGCGTGGGCAGGTCGCCGCCGAGCACGTCCCCCACCACGAGCACCAGCCGGTTGCCCGGCAGCCGCAGCGCGTCCGACCAGTCCCCGCCCTCCGCCCCGGTCAGGCCGGTGCGGCGCCGCAACGCGACGCGCACTCCGGCCACCTCGGGTACCGAGGAGGTGCTGGGCATAGGGGTCCTGGGGTTGATCGGACGTGCCTTACACCTGACTCATCCCCAAAGACAACCCGTTTAATAGGACTTTCAGCGTGAGTTAGGCCACCCGGGTCCCGGAGTGCGCCTCATTGTCGAGCGCGTCGAGGATCACGTAGTCCCCCTCCAGCCAGGGCAGCTCGCGCACCTCGGGCGTCCCGGGGGTCAGCCAGCGCAGCTCGTCGTGGCTCTCGATCGGGGCCGGCTCGCCCGACAGCAGTTCGGCGCGGTAGGTGCGCACCAGGTAGCGGCCGTTCGGCGAGAGGTACTCGGGGCCCACCGGGTCGCCCACGGCGATCTCCACACCGAGCTCCTCGCGGCACTCGCGGATCAGCGCGGCCACGTCGTCCTCGCCCGGCTCGGCCTTGCCGCCGGGGAACTCCCAGAGGCCCTTGAGCGCCTCCGGCTCGGTGCGGCGGGCGGCCAGGAAGCGTCCGTCGCGCTCGATCACGGCGGCGACGACGGGGATGAGTTCGGTCATGAGCTCCATGGTGCCAGGCTCCGCCGCCGAACCGGTTACAGCTCGCGAGTTGCGGGGGCCTTCGTGAGGATGGAGATACTGGGGTTCATGCCCAGCATGCACGCATATGACTCCGAACTCGCCGACCTGATCTTCGACTACATGCGCGAGCGGCTCCAACTCGACCCGGTCCCGCTGGACCACCCGGGCCGCAAGGACAAGCTGGATTCGGTGCTGGCCGGGCTGATCGGCCCGCAGGGGCACGACCCGCACAAGGTGCTCGCGGTGTACGACGACCACCTGTCCCAGGCCGTCATCTCCTGCGACAGCCCGCGCTTCCTGTCCTTCATCCCGGCCGCGCCGACCAAGGCCGCGCTGCTGTTCGACATGGTCGTCTCCTGCGCCTCGCTGCAGGGGATCTCCTGGCTGGAGGCCTCGGGCGCGATCGCGGCGGAGAACCAGGTGCTGCGGCTGATCGCCGACTTCGCCGGAATGGGGCCGGAGGCGGGCGGCTGCTTCGTCACCGGCGGCTCGGCCGGCAACCTGTCCGCGCTGGTGGTGGCCCGCGACGTGGCCCGGCAGCGGCTCGGCCTCGGGCCCTACGACCGGGTCAGGATCGCGGTCAGCGACCAGGCGCACTCCTCGATCGGCAACACGCTGCGGATCATCGGCGTCGAGCCCCTCGTCGTGCCCAGCGACGACCACCGGCTGACCGGCGCCAACCTCCGCGCGACCCTGGACGCGGACGACAGCGGCATCCCGGTGATCGGCGTCGTCGCCACGGCCGGCACGACGAACGCGGGCATCATCGACGACCTGCGGGGCGTCGGCGAGATCGCGCGCGAGAAGGACCTGTGGTTCCACGTGGACGGCGCCTACGGCGGCGCGGGCCTGTTCGCCCCGAGCGTGCGAGGGCGCTACGACGGCATCGAGCAGGCCGACTCCTTCGTCGTGGACCCGCACAAGTGGCTCTTCGCCCCCTTCGACTGCGCCGCTCTCGTGTACAAGAACCCGAAGCTGGCGAAGGCCGTGCACACCCAGGACGCCTCGTACCTCGACGTGATCCACATGGACACGCCGGAGGAGTGGAACCCGACCGACTACGCCTACCACCTGACCCGGCGCGCCCGCGGCCTCCCGCTGTGGTTCTCGCTGGCCGTGCACGGGACGGACGCCTACGCCGAGGCCATCGAGGCCGCGCTGACCCTGGCCCGCGAGTCCGCCGAGCTCATCCGCGAGCGCCCCGAGCTCGAGCTGATCCGCGAGCCGGAGCTGTCCTCGGTGCTGTTCCGCCGCAGGGGCTGGAACGCCGAGGACTACCAGGCCTGGTCCGACCGCCTGCTGGCCGGCCAGATCGCCTTCGTCACCCCGACCGGCTGGGAGGGCGAGACGGTCGCCCGCTTCGCCTTCCTGCACCCGGACACGAGCCTCGCCGTCGTCGAGGAGATCCTGGCGACGATGGCTTAGCCCTCAGGCGGACTCGACGAGTGCGCGGGCCGCGGCGTCGTGCGCGGCGGCCAGTTCGGCGTCGATCGCGGCCCACTCGTCCTCGGAGAGCTTGAAGACTCCGGGCAGCTGCGGACGGGTCATGATCAGGGCGCTGCGAAGGTGGTTCGCCGGGTGGCTGCGGTCGGTGCGGGTGTTGCGCAGCCGGTCCACGGCGGTCCTGCGCTGGCGCTCGGTCTCCGGGATGGACTCCATGTACTCGGCGAAGCGCGTCCAGAACCCGCGCACGGCGGCCTCGCGCTGGGCCTTGGGCTTGTTCCTGGCGGCGTTCACGTAGTGGCGGGCCGTCTCGGCGAGCGCGAGCTCGGCCATCAGGCCGGCCGCCGCCTCGCTTCCGGCGAGGCGGGCGCCGCACTCGTCGGCGAGGTACTCGGCGCGCTGGCCGCAGTAGAGGTCCAGCCGCGTCACCACGACCTGGCAGCCGACCGCGACGGCGAAGAACGGCAGGAAGACGATCGCCATCACGATGGGAGCCAGCAGCGCGCCGAGGCCGCCCATGCCGGCGCGGCCCGAGCCCCACGCGATGCGCCGGTTGCTGACGCTCTCGTACCTCGACTGCCTCGGGTCGAGCAGCTTCGTCCACTCGTTCAGCGAGCGCCGGGCCGAGGCGGCCCACAGGCCGTGCGTCGTGTCGCCGTTGATCTGGTGCGCGAGTTCGTGGCCCAGCAGGGCGATCCGCTCCTGGCCGTCCAGGACGGTCCACAGCGGCACGCCGAGCAGCAGGAACCGTGTCCGCCGCAGACCGGCGCGACCCGTCGCCGCGTTGTAGTCCGTGGTGAAGCGGATCTGGGCCGGGGTCGTGCAGCCGAGCTCGGCGGAGCAGCGGTCGAGCAGCTCGTAGAACTTCGGCGCCGTGGCCCGGTCGAGGTTCCGGCGCGGGTCCAGATGGCGGCCGGGCACCCGCGGGCGGATCACCAGGAAGACGAGCACGGAGAAGATCAGCACGAGGTCCGCCCACACGGCCTCGTTCGTCCGCACCACGAGCAGGATCGGCAGTACCGGCACCGCGAGGCTGATCAGGTGCACGACGCCGGAGATCAGCGTCACGGAGACGCCGGTCAGGCTCGTCGGGCGCAGATTCGGCGTCGTGCGCAAGGATTCGAACAGCCGCCGCGAACGCTCGACCTCGCGATCCGCGCGCCGCTGCGCGCCCTTGCTCAGCTGCGGCGGGTTCGGATCGGCGTTGTGGCCGCAATCCGTGCACCACTGGACGAATCTCGCGTCGAGCCGGGCCGTGGCGCCGCATTTCGGGCAGATGTGATCGCGCAGCTCCACTGCATCCGGCATCCGGATTCCCTCCCCCTGGACCCGCACGAGCGTGCGGAAAGCGAATCATGGATAGCACGCTGCGTCCGGCATGGCAAGGCCCTGGCACGCCAGGGGCGCGCGAGCGACTTGCGCCCGTACCCCGGGATCGATTCAATGGGCGCAAAATCTTTGTCGTGGGTTGGGGATCTCATGGAAGCACTGACCGCTCAGGATCCGGCCCGGATAGGCCCGTTCCGCCTGGTCGCGCGGCTCGGCCGGGGCGGGATGGGGCGGGTGTACCTGGGCCGCGACGAGGGCTCGGGGCGGCACGCCGCGGTCAAGACGATCCACGGGGAACTGGCCGCGGACCCGGAGTTCCGCACCCGCTTCACCCAGGAGGTCAACGCGGCCCTGCGGGTGCGCGACGAGTACATCGCCGAGGTCGTGCTCGCCGATCCGGCCGCGGCGGTGCCGTGGCTGGCCACCGCGTACGTGCCCGGCATCTCGGTCGAGGACGCGGTACGCAAGTACGGGCCGATGCCCGCCGAGTCGGTGCGGGTGCTCGGGTTCTGCGTCTCCCGCGCGGTCGCCGCGATCCACGCCGTGGGCCTGGTGCACCGGGATCTCAAGCCGGGCAACGTGCTGCTGACCGCGCAGGGCCCGAAGGTGATCGACTTCGGCATCGCGCGCGGCGTCGGCGACGAGGGGCTGACGAAGACCGGCATGGTCGCGGGCTCGCCGCCGTACATGGCGCCGGAGCAGCTGGTCTCCGGCGAGTTCGGGCCCGCCTCCGACGTGTTCTCGCTCGGCTCGATCCTGCACTACGCGGCGACCGCGACCGGTCCGTACGGACGCGGCGGCGCCCAGGAGCTGTACGCGCGGGCCATCGCCGTCGGCCCGACCGTCGCGCCGGACCTGCCGGACGCGATCGCCGTGCCGATCAGCCGCGCGCTGGCGAAGGAGCCGGTCTCCCGGCCGTCCGCCGGGGAGCTGGTGACGGCCTTCGAGCGGGAGATGGGCGAGAAGCCGGTGCCGGGCTGGCTGCCCGGGAACGTGACCCAGGAGATCCTGACCCAGGCCACCGAGGCGCTGACCACGGCCTCGGCCGCGTTCAACACGATGGACGGCTCCGGACCGCGGGACCGGCCGCCCTTCGCCCCGCCGTTCCCGCAGTCGGGGCCGCCCTCGCACCCTTCGAACCCGCAGAACCCGACCTTCGGCCCGCCGCCGGTGCAGTCGAACCCGCAGAACCCGGTCTTCGCGCCGCCGAACAGCGGCCCGAACAACGCGTTCGGCCCGCCGCAGCAGATGTTCCAGCAGCCGCAGTCCTACCCGCAGACGCCGCCGCACCAGACGCCGATGCCGCCCCAGCAGCAGCGTCAGCCGTACCCGCCGCAGCAGAACACCGGCTACCGCTACCCGGCCGCCGGGCAGCCGCAGTACCGGCCGGCGCAGCAGAGCAACGGCATGGGCACCGCGGGCCTGACCCTCGGCATCATCGGGGTCTTCCTGCCCTGCCTGCTGATCTTCGGCGTCATCTTCAGCGGCATCGGCCTGTCCCGGGCCAACCAGGGCCAGCCGTCCGGCACCTCCAAGGCGGGCCTGATCATCAGCCTCATCGGCCTGGTCGGCTGGATCCTGCTGATCGTCTTCGCGGTGACGCACTCGACGAGCTCGACGTCCTAGCCGGTTCAGCGCAAACGAGAGGGCCGCCCCGACGACCGGGACGGCCCTCCGTCGTTCATCAGCCCCCTGTTACCAGATCAGGTGCGACCAGAGGTAGAGCGGGGTCGGCGTGCCGACTCCGGTCACGTCGTCGTACCCGCGGGTGGCGGAGAGGATCACCGTGTCGCCGAAGTCCACCGCGTACGCCGTGCCGGTGCCGTCCGAGGTCGGCATGTCGTTGTACGCCTTGGTCCCCGGGCCCTTCGCCGTCACGTCGTAGTACGCCGGGCTGCCGTTGCGCGCGTAGATCGCCGGGTTGGCGAAGCCGATCGGCTCGTAGCCCTGCAGTTGCATCGCGTCGGCCTGCAGGCCCGCGAACAGCGGGCTGGCCAGGCTGGTGCCGCCCCAGGCGGACTCGCCGTAGCCGGTGCTGCCGTCGGGCAGGGTCTGCGTCTGGCCGACCAGGAAGCCGGTGTACGGGTCGGCGTCCATCGAGACGTCCGGCGTGACGCGCATCGGGTACGCGGTGCTCACCCCGGTCGGCAGGGTCGTGGCCAGCGAGTGCGGCACGGCCCAGCGCTGGTACCAGGGCTGGGTCTCCGTCGCGCTGGTGCCACCGCCGCCGCCGAAGTACCAGCCGTACTCGCTCCAGCCGGTGCCCGTGTTGAGGAAGATGTCGGTGCCCCAGGCCGTGTTCCACTCGACCTGGCCGTGCTTGCCGATCGCGACACTGGTGCCGCCCACGGAGGTGGCCCACTTGGACGCCGACGGCCAGTCGGCCTGCGGCTGCGAGGAGCCGTCGTTGGCCGCGCAGCCGGTGCCCGGGATGTCCGCTCCGCAGTCGCCCGAGGAGAAGTTCATCTCGATGCCCTCGGCCGCGGCCTGCATCAACACCTGGTCGTAGGCCGCGAGCGTCGTCGCGCTCAGGTCGCCGCTGGTGGCGTAGACGGGCTCGCCCCAGGAGTTGGTGACGATGTCGGCCGAGTGCGTGTCCGCGATCGTCTGCAGCACGGCCAGCAGGTCGGCGTCCTCGCAGGAGTTCGCACCGTAGTAGTGCACGGTCGCGCCGGGGGCCATCGCGTGCACGGCCTCGACGTCGATGTGCTCCTCGCCCGACCAGCCGGACGCCCCGCCGCAGAGGCTCTGGTCGATCCAGTCGGCCGGGGTCTCCGTGTCGAGGTACTGGCCGGAGCGGAACTCCTTGTCACCGTGGTTGACGGCGTACTTGTTCGCGTCGGCCAGCATGTCGGTGCTGCCGTACGCGTCGACGACCGCGACCGTCACGCCGCGTCCGCTGACCCCGCCGGCCACGCCGTAGGCGCTGCGCAGCTGGGTCGGCACGTAGCCGCAGATGACGTAGGGGTTGTCCGAGGTCCCGTTCTCGGCCGGGGCGTTGGTGTCCTTGATCTGGCCGTAGTAGCCGGAGCAGGGCGTCTGGCCGATGTAGTAGGCGCCGTCGGCGCTCTTCGTCATCGTCGGCTTCTGCCCGGTGATCTGCTCCTCGGACTGCGCGGTGCTGACCAGTCCGGCGGGCTTCATGTACGTGGCCATGCTGCTCAGACCGTCGATGGTCAGCACGTCGGCGGAGACCGCGGCAGGGACCTTCGCGTCGGAGGAGGGCGCGCGGTAGGTCTTGCCCTTGACCGAGTACGAGTGCAGCGACGTGCCGTACGCCGCCTCGGTCTGCGCGGCCGTGCCGGAGACCTCGACGGTGTGGCTGTCGGCGGAGACGACGCGCAGGCCCGCGGAGCGCAGCCAGGACTCGACGGCCGTGACCTGCGCGGCCGAGGTGCCGTAGCGCGACTGGAACTGGGCGGCGCTCAGGTAGTGGTGGTAGAGCGCGCTGCCCGGCGTGGCGACGGCCTGGGCGTACGCCGCGAGGCCGGCCTGGTCCTTGCCCGCCAGGTAGACGGTGGAGCTGACCGGGCTCCCGGCCGCCACCGCCCCCCGGTCCGCGGACGCCGTCGCCCAACCGGGCGCCGTGCCCGCGACGGTCGCGGGGCTTGCCGCGCTCGACGCCGTCGCCACCGTCGCGGTGACGAACGATCCGGTCAACGCGGCGGCGGCCAGCACGCTCGCAGAGAGCCGCCGCCTCCGAATCCGCGCGCGCGATATCTCAGAAGCCATAAGTTCGTGGGTCCTTCCCCGGCTGTGGCCCGGGCGATCGGCAGTGTGAAGACCCGGGCCGGCGGAAAGTGCTACCACGAGTTAGTACTCTCCCGTCACCCGTGTGACAAGAGCCGCACGATCACGAGGCGGGAAAGTCCGTTGAGATTTAAGGGAATTGGAAACGCGCCGGAAACGATCTTAACGTTCGACCAGGTGCTCGCCGGAGAAATCACTGTGGATCTCTCCGGCCCGACCCGCCCGGCGAATCCGGCTACACGTTGAAGCGGAACTCCACCACGTCGCCGTCCGCCATGACGTAGTCCTTGCCCTCGATGCGGGCCTTGCCCTTGGAGCGGGCCTCGGCCACGGAGCCGCAGGCCACGAGGTCCTCGAAGGAGACGATCTCGGCCTTGATGAAGCCGCGCTGGAAGTCGGTGTGGATGACGCCGGCGGCCTCGGGGGCGGTGGCGCCCTTCTTGATGGTCCAGGCGCGGGCTTCCTTGGGTCCTGCCGTCAGGTAGGTCTGCAGGCCGAGGGTGTCGAAGCCGACGCGGGCCAGCTGGCTGAGGCCCGATTCCTCCTGGCCGATGGACTGCAGCAGTTCCAGCGCCTCGTCCTCGGGCAGCTCGATGAGCTCGGACTCGATCTTCGCGTCGAGGAAGACGGCCTCGGCCGGCGCGATCAGAGAGCTGAGTTCGTTCCTGAGGTCCTCGTTGCCGAGCTCGTCGGAATCGAGGTTGAAGACGTAGATGAAGGGCTTCGCGGTGAGCAGGTGGAGATCGTGCAGCGGTTCGGTGTCCAGGCCCGCGGCGAACACCGTCGTGCCGGTCTCCAGGAGCTTCTGCGCCTGCTCGACGGCGGCGACCTTCTCCTGCAGCTCCTTGCGCATCCGCGACTCCTTCTGCAGCCGCGGCAGGGCCTTCTCGATCGTCTGCAGGTCGGCGAGGATCAGCTCGGTGTTGATCGTCTCGATGTCCGACTTGGGGTCCGGCGCTTCCTTGTCGTCCGCGAAGACCACGTCGGGATCGGTGAAGACCCGGATGACCTGGCAGATGGCGTCGGCCTCGCGGATGTTCGCGAGGAACTTGTTACCGAGGCCCTGCCCCTCGGAGGCGCCCTTGACGATGCCGGCGATGTCCAGGAAGTCGACCGTGGCCGGAAGCACCCGCTCGGAGTGGAAGATCCCGGCCAGCCGCGCCAGCCGCGGGTCCGGCACGCCGACCACCCCGACGTTCGGCTCGATGGTGGCGAAGGGATAGTTCGCCGCCAGCACGTCGTTCTTCGTCAGCGCGTTGAAAAGGGTCGACTTGCCCACGTTGGGCAGGCCGACGATGCCGATTTGCAGACCCATGAACAGCAAGTCTAGGTCAACCGCGAGGCTCTCGAAGCCCGGGGCTCGCAGCCGGCCGGCGCCACTGGCTGTGACGGGGCCGCCGCATCGGGCTGGTTGGCGGCAGCCCAGACTCTCTCGGCACGGAGTCCTATGTTCCGAGCCTTGTTCCCATCCGCGTACGCAACGACGCCGCAGGATCGGCAGGCGAACTGTGCCCGGCAGGGCCGGTTGCGTTTCTCGACATGCCCGCACCACGAGCAAGCCTGGCTGGTGTAGGCCGGATCCACGTACACGAGGGGCACGCCGGCGCGCTCAGTCTCGGTAGGTGTCCGCTTGCAGTGACGCCCGCGATCTTCGTCCGCTGCTGAACGCAGATGCGGAAACCCGGTTCGCCGGCTGGTTGCACGTGTGCAGGGTGGCTGCGAGCGACACCGCTTGATCCGGTGTCGGCTTCAGCTTCACCTGCACGACTATCTTCATCTGCCCCATTCTGCACGGGAGTCGTCAGCGGTCGACTACAATGAGGAATACTCACTTGATCGCACCAACCGCTTGCGTACGGCATGCGGCGGCGTTGAAGCGGTCGAACTCCCTCGATGCGGTTGAATGACGGAGTGACTCTCGGCGCGCTGCTGCTTCTGCTCCTCGGACTGGCCCTCGGCGCCGCTCTCGGCGTCCTCTGGGAACGCTCGCGGCGGGCTACGCGGGCGGATCCAGCTACGTCGGCGGCGATCGACGGGGCCTCGCGGGTGCTGTTGGAGACCGCGGACCGGCAGTTGGCGCAGGCGAGCGCGCCGATTCATGAGTCGTTGCGGCATCTCGACGACCGGCTGCGCGAGATCGAGCAGGGGCGGGCGGCGGCGCAGGCGGCGCTGGCGCGGCAGATCGAGGACGTGCGAACGACCGGCGAGGAGCTACGCGGGCAGACGGCGGCGCTGGTCACGGCGTTGCGCACGCCGCAGGTGCGCGGGCGTTGGGGCGAGCTGCACCTGCGGCGGGCCGTGGAGCTCGCGGGGCTGGTGGACCGCTGCGACTTCACCGAGCAGTTGGTGATTCCGGCGCAGGAGGGGGCCGACACGGGCGACGGGGCCGGGGTCGCGCGGCCGGACCTCGTCGTGCACCTGGCCGGGGACAAGCACGTGGTCGTGGACGCGAAGGTTCCGCTCGGGGCGTTCCTGGAGGCCGCGGAGGCGCCGGACGAGCTGCGGCGGGAGGAGCGGCTGCGGGCGCACGCCAAGCAGTTGCGGGCGCACGTGGACCAGCTGGCCTCGCGCGGCTACTGGAAGCGGATGGCGGCGGTCGGGGCGCCGACGGCCGAGTTCGTGGTGCTCTTCGTGCCCGGCGAGGCCTTCCTCTCGCACGCCCTGAGCGCCGACCCCGAGCTCGTCGAGTACGCGGCGGAGCGCAGGGTGGTGCTGGCCAGCCCGATAACGCTGATCACGCTGCTGCGTACGGTCGCGTACGCCTGGACGCAGGACACGCTCGCCAGCGAGGCGCGCACGATCGTCGAGCTCGGGCGCGAGCTCTACGACCGGATCGGGGTGTTCACCGAGACGCTGGACGGGGTCGGCCGGTCGCTCGGCGCCTCGGTGGCGGCCTACAACCGCGCGGTGGGCTCGCTCGACGCGCGGCTGCTGGTGACGGCCCGTCGGCTGCGCGAGCTCGGCCTCGACGACGGGGAGCCGCCGAGCGCGCGGAGCCTGGACACGGCGGCGCGGTCGATCAGTCAGCCACAAGAGTGAGCGGGCGGGCCGACCGTGCGGCGTGGGCCTTCTGTCGGCCTGTCAGCTCGTAATGTGAGCTACATGAGCCAGACCCGCGTCTCGCCGGCCGTGAGAAGAGCGCCGCGTCCCGTCGCCCGCGGCACGAGCGAGGGGCTCGGTCCGCTGACCGGCCTCGGCGTGTCGCTGGTGCTGCTGGCCGCGTGCGTGCTCGGCGCGCTGCTCGACCTGCTGCTGGTCGGCGGGGCGGCCTGGGCGGTCGCGGCGCTGTACGTGGCGGCCTGTGGGTACACGGCGCAGCGGGTGCGCGGCGCCGACTGGTACGTCGCGCTGGTGGCCCCGCCGATCGCCTTCGCGGTGGCGATGGTGATTTTGGCCGAGCTGATGCCGCAGTCCTTCGGACCGGGCCTGCTCGGACTGGCCGCCACGACCTTCGAGCTACTCGCCGCGAAGGCGAAGGCGCTCTATTTCGGCACGGCGCTCTCCGCGGTCCTGCTGGCGGCGCGCACGGCGCGCCGCCGCCTCTGATCCACAGCCGCCGCGCTTACAGGCGCTTGAGCTCGTGCGGGAGCGCGAACAGCAGCTTCTCCTGGGCCGAGCGGACCTCCTCGACCTCGCCGTAGCCGTGCTCGGCGAGCAGCGTGAGGACGTCCTGCACCAGGTTCTCCGGCACCGAGGCGCCCGAGGTCAGGCCCACCGTGGTCACGCCCTCGAACCAGGCCGGGTCCACCTCGGCGGCGAAGTCCACCAGGTAGGAGGCGGGCACGCCGACCTCGAGCGCGACCTCGACCAGGCGCACCGAGTTCGAGGAGTTCTTCGAGCCGACCACCAGCAGCAGGTCGCAGTCGCCGGCGATCTGCTTGACCGCGGTCTGCCGGTTCTGGGTGGCGTAGCAGATGTCGTCCGACGGCGGGTCGAGCAGCATCGGGAACTTCGTCTTGAGCTTGGCCACGGTCTGCTGGGTCTCGTCCACGGACAGCGTGGTCTGGGAGAGCCAGGCGACCTTCGAGGGATCGCGCACCTCGACGGAGTCGACCGAGTCGGGGCCGTCGACCAGCTTGATGTGCTCGGGGGCCTCGCCGGTGGTGCCGATGACCTCCTCGTGCCCCTCGTGCCCGATCAGCAGGATGTCGTAGCCCTCGTCGGCGAAGCGCACGGCCTCCTTGTGCACCTTCGTGACCAGCGGGCAGGTCGCGTCGATGGTGCGCAGGTTGCGGCGGGCGGCGGTGGTGTGCACCTCGGGGGCGACGCCGTGCGCGGAGAAGATCACCAGGGATCCCTCGGGGACCTCCTCGTTCTCCTCGACGAAGATCGCGCCGCGCTCCTCGAGCGTCTGCACGACGTGCTTGTTGTGCACGATCTCCTTGCGCACGTACACGGGGGCGCCGAAGCGCTCGAGCGCGCTCTCGACGGTCTGCACCGCGCGGTCCACGCCCGCGCAGTAGCCGCGCGGCGCGGCGAGCAGCACTCGCTTGCGGGGGACGGAGTCGGTGGAAACCGGAGCATCGACCATG
>DASTAE010000067.1:0-35470 GCA_035712985.1 Actinospica sp. | reverse complement strand
TCCCCGAATACGCGGAGTTGCTGAAGCGGGTCAAGGCGAGCCGCGCCGGCGACGCTTCGGTCGCATTCACGATGAACGACGGGCGCTTGCTGAGCAATCTTGTCGAAGAGGTCTGCGACTCGGCGAAGCGGCTGCCCTAGGCCGTGTCTTCAAAGCAATGTCATAGCCAGTCATTGATGGCGGCGACCTGCGCGGTGGCCTCGTATCGTACGGCGAGCTTGTCGTACCTGGTGGCCACAGCGCGGTGTCGTTTGAGCTTGCTGATCCCGCATTCGACGGCGTGACGCTGCTTGTAGTGCTCGGGCTCGAAGGCGTACTCGCGCCCGCCGCGGCTGCCTTGTTTACGCCGGTTGGCGGCCTGGTCGACCTTGATAGGGATGGTGCCTCTGATTCCGCGTCGGCGCAGGTAGGCGCGGTTGGCCCGGGAGGCGTACGCCTTATCCGCCAGCACCCGGTCCGGGCGTACACGCGGGCGCCCGGACCCGAGCCGGGGTACGCGGACGCGTTCGAGGACGGCGATGAACTGCGGGCTATCTCCGCGCTGGCCGCCGGTGAGCACCAGGGACATCAGCCTGCGGCCCTGCTCGCAGGCCAGGTGCAGCTTCGTGGTCCAACCGCCGCGTGAGCGCCCGAGCGCGTGATCCGCAGGTTCGCCCTCGACGGCCGGGCCTCGCCGCGCTCCGGCGGCGTGCTGGTGGGCACGCACGATCGTGGAGTCGACCGAGACGTCCCAGGTGATCAGCCCGCGGGCATCGGCCCGCGCCTGCAGCGCGGTGACCAGCATCGCCCACACCCCGGCGAGCTGCCACCGGCGGAAGAACGTGTAGATGCTCTGCCAGGGGCCGTAGCGTTCCGGGACATCGCGCCAGGGCGCGCCGACCCGCACCCGCCAGCGCACCCCGTCGATCAACCGGCGTCGCGGGTGAACCGGAGGGCGCCCCGCACTGACCGGCAGAAGCGGTTCGAGCACCGCCCACTGGGCGTCGGTCAAATCGAAACGGGCGCCAGCAGGTATCGTCTGCATCCGAGGTCTCCGGTATCGAACGTCATCTTGGTCGACGACATCACCTACCGGAGACCTCACTCATACGCATCCTGCGACACGCCACCGCGATCGGACCGTGACCAGCAGCATTGCCCAACCCCGCAGCTTTGAAGACACTGCCTAGCCGGACGTCTTCGAGGGTGGCGCGGGTGGCCAGGCTCGGGAAGGCCGCGGCCGCGCTGACCAGGGTGACGTGGTGGTGCCAGCCGCGGTAGGAGCGTCCTTCGAAGTCGCCGAGGCCGAAGTCGGTGTGCATGGCGTCGATCGCGGCGTGCGTGCGGGCGCGGGCAGCTGGGCACCGAGGGCCGGCTGTTCGCGCTGCCGGCCTGCAACCTGCCCTACAAGATCGAGATCATCAAGAACCGCGGGTACGACATCGGCATGCTCGGCGAGGCCTTCAGGCTGCTGTCCGAGGAGTTCGATCTCGACTACCTCATCCTCGATACGAGTGCGGGTATGAGCAACGAGACCCTGGTGGCGTTGGCCGGCAGCCGGACCGTGCTCACCCTCGTCCGGTCGGACCGCGTCGACCTGAACACCGCGCGGCTGAACGCGGACCTGGTGCAGACCCTCAGTCGCGGCCAACTGATGCTGGTGCTCTCGGGCGTCGGCCCGACCGGACTCGACCTCGAGTTCGAGAAGGCCTACCGCCTGCCGGTGACCGCGGCACTGCCCGCCGTCGCCGAGGTCGCGGAGGTGTCCGGGCAGACGCTGTTCGTCGAGACCTTCCCCGAGCACCAACTCACCACGCGCTACCAGGAGATCGCCGACGCCCTGGCCGCCGCGGCGTAGCCGAATTGCCCGTGGCACTGCCCGTGACACGGCCGGACGCATGCGGCGCCCGGCCGTGCTCGGATACAGAGTTCAAGCTCACTCCCCAACGGCCGCTACAGCGCCGACGCGGCCCGGCTCGGCGTCGGGCCGCCGACCGGCCGTCAGGGCCGCACGGAGACCGGCGCGGCCATGATCCGCAGCACGGTGTCGACGACGCGGTCGAGCACTTCGGGCTCCAGGACCAGTCGCGCCGCGCGGTCGTCCGCGCCGAAGACGACGCGGAGCACCTCGCTCGCGGCCTCGCGCACCGGCCTGCCCTGGCCAATCAGCTCGGCGATGGTCGTGATCGCCGTCGACGCCAGTTCCCGCAGCAGCGCCTCCTCCGCGTCGTCCGGCTCGTCGTAGCGCACGTAGTCGAACTCGCGAGCCTCGTCAGGGGACGTACGCTGCGCCGGGATCAGCGGCGCCTGCTTCCGGCCCAGCGGCCGCTCGACGTAATTCGCGTACCAGGCCGGGCGGGTGCGCATCGCGGTCAGTATCCGGTCTATCTCGACCTGGATCCGCGCCTCGGAGACCTCCGGACGTCCCGTGCTCGTCGCGCGCTGCTCCGCCCAGGCCGCCAGCGGCCAGACCTCGTACCCGGCGGTCGTCGAGGCGCCGACCCAATTGAGGATCTTGACGGCCAGTTCGTGCAGCCACTCGTCCGGGCCTATCCGCTCGATGAGCCACTTCGGCAGCCGTGGCCGTTGCAGCGCGCCGACTTCCGCGCGGCGCCGCCGGTGCGCGTCCACGCTGATGTACGTGAGCCTGCTCGCCAGCCATCCGCCGAGGTTCTCGAAGCGCTCGTGCGCATGGGCGAGCACATACGCGCGGGCCGCTTCGACTTCGTCCTGATGGCCGTCCAGACACTCCGGCTCCAGTCGGCCCGCGTCGACCGCGCACCGGAAGTGACCCCGCCTGAGCTCCAGCGGCCGGGTGAGGTGTTGATAGATGACCCCTGATACAAGAGAGTAAAGGGCCGCATTACCGTGCTTTTCGTCGGTCGCGATGAATTCCGCCAGGCGACCCGCCGCGGCCGCTTCGAGGAAATCGTGTTCCGCTTCCTCGCCGTATGAGCCGACCATGCTCTGCTCCTGTTCAGCCGGTGGTCGATCGCTGGATCACGTCCCGGCGAAACCGTAGAGCTGGAGCGAGGGGAGCCCTCCCGATGAGCGGATGGGTACACAGATTCGGGTAGTTCACAGCCCTCGAATTCGGGCGGTGCGGCGGAGTATTGAGGCATGGGGGGAGTACTTCGCGGCGCGGCCTCAAGGAACCGGGAAGCGGCGAGGGCCCGAGACCCCCGTGGGTCTCGGGCCCTCGATTCCGGCGGGAGCGGCTGCCGGCGTTCAGCCGGAGATCTCGCTCGGCCGCGGTCCGCCGCCGAGGTCGACGGCGACCGTGCTCGCGGACCGTCCGTTGACGTAGACGGTCAGCTCGCGGCCCGCGGCGTCCAGCAGTTCGAGCCGGGCGACGGATCCGTTGCCGAGCGCGCCCTCCAGCACCTTGAGCGGTCCGGTCACGTCGCCGGCCGGCAGCCGCCAGGTGGACCCGCCGATCGTGATGCGCCGCTCCGGCTGCGCGGTCACCGCCGAGCCGGAGATCTCGCTCGGGCGCGGCCCGCCGCCCAGGTCGACCGAGACGGTGTCGGTGGCGGCGCCGTTGAGGTAGACGGTGACCGCGGCGCCGGTGTCGGCGTCGCCGAGTTCGAGCCGGGTGGCGGCGCCGGCCTCGAGGGCGCGCTGGATCTGCTTGAGGGTGCCGGTCACGTCGCCCTCCGGGAGCCGCCACGCGGTGCCGCCGATGACGATCTGCCTGTCGCTCATCGCCCATGTTCCTTTCTCCGAAGACTGCTTTCATGCGGAGACTGACGGACCGGGCACCTCCTCCACGGTGAAGGCGAGCGAGAAGTCCTGCACCCGGCGCGCGCCCTCGGCGGGATGCCGACCCGCGCCGAAGCGCTCGTGGGCCAGCCGGGAGCCGCGATAGAGGCCGATCACCTCGGCGCCGTCGCGACGCAGCAGCCGGTAGCCCAGACTGACGAGCAGCGCGCCGATGCCGACCGCCGTCACGGCTCCCGCGACCCCGGGCATCGCTTCGAGGTTCGGCGTGAGTCTGGCGAGGGTCTCGCGCAGTTCGAAGTCGGCCGCTTCCGAGCTCAGCAGCTCGGCGAGCGTGGGCTTGCCCGAAGTGTCCCTGGACACCCAGATCGCGAGGTCGAGGAAGTCGCGTGCGGGCCCGTGGTAGAGCAGCATCCGATCGACCGGCAGCGCGTCGCCGGACCGTATGCCGGGGAAGCGCTCGGTGCGCGCCTCGAATCCGTCGCGTTCGCCGCCCACGCCGGTGGCGACGAACGTGTCGACGCGGATGTCGGCGCCGCGCCAAGCGTGGTTCCGGTGCACGAGCAGTTCGTCCAGGCGCACGGCGATCGTGTGCGTCGTCGCGTCACGCGAGGCCTTCGCGAGCGCGGATCGGCTCGGCAGCTCGTCGATCAGGAAGCCGTCGGCCGTCGCGGGGTCGAGTTCGAAGTCGATCGTGTGCATGTCGTAGCGCGCCGCACGGCCGTCGATCGTCGGCAGGTCGAAGTCCCGGGGATCGGCCCCGTCGACGCCGCGCTGCGTGAGCATGCTGATGTCCTGGCGCTGCTCGGTGACGAGAAGCAGCACCGTCTCGGGACGAGGCTGGGCCGGATCGAGGCCGTCAGGCCAGCCGACCCGGATTCCGGGCAGCACGCTGCGACCATCGAACCCGAACACGTGCTCACGACCAGGATCGAGTGCCCGACCGGAGGGCGAATCGTACGTGAGCACCGCGACCCCTCCGGTGATGCCGAGGTCGACCAGCGAGAGATAGACGGTGTCCTCGGAGTCGTTTCTGATGCTCAGGTAGACGCGGTCGCCTGCGTGCACGGTGGCGCCCGAGGCGGGTAGGGGCGTGCGGACGCCCTCGTGCACGGTGCCCCATTCGACGCTGATCTTCGCGCCTAACGTCTGGGCCGAGCCGGCCGCGAGCGCGCGCAGGCCGCGGACCCGCGCGAGCGCTTCGAGGCCGCGGCGCACCTCGGCGATTCCGGCAGCATCGGCGGCATACCTACCCGGGAGCGGTCCGATCCGGTCGTGGATCGTCAGCTCGTCCTGCGTCCCGGTCCGAATCGCCGCGTACCAGGGCTCGTCGGGTCGTGCCGCGCGCAGTCCAGGGGCGGCGTCGATGGCGTCGTGAAGCCGATCGGGCACGAGTACGGGCATCGACGCGCGGGACTTCACGCGCCGGGCCTTCGCGCCGGGCGGCAACGCGGTCACACCCGGGTCGAAGGCGACCGAGCCTTCGGCGGTGAAGCCGTTCATCCGGTCGATGCGCAGCGCGCCGACGCCGTCGATCTTGAAGATGTCCCCGACCTGCGCATCCAGCAACGCGCCGCAGGGGACGCCCGCGCGGCCGTCGTCGAGCGCGGCGAGCGGGGTAAGCGGTCCGGCGTCGTCCTCGGCGACGTCGAACAGGAACCGCAGCGCGGGTCCCTCGACCTCGGGGCGTTGGAAGGGGCTCAGATCCAGCACCCGCCGGCGCACCCGGCCCAGCACCGTCGCCCAGCTCACCCGCGCCGAACCCGCCTCGCGTAACGCGATCGCGAGCGACTCGGTGAGAACGCCGATCGTCTCTCCGTCCACGCCGAGGTACTCGAACGCGGACTGCTCCGGCTCGCAGGCCACGATGCGCACGGCGTGGCGGTTGCCCAGCGGGTCGAGCGGCCCGGCAGGCAGCGCTCCCTCGGCCAGCAGTTTCTCGATATGCGCGCGTAGTACGTCGTACGGCGCCCGCCTCGGCACGGCCTTGGTGCGCAGCACGCGGTCCCGAGACATGTGCGCGGCATGGCAGCAGTCGAGGATGACGGTCGCGTTCTCGGTCCGGTCGGTCAACCGCTTCAACAGCACCGACAACTCGACCGAGGTGATGCCGCGAAAGTCGCCGGGGGAGGAGTCGTGGAAGTCGGTGGGGGCGATGAACTGGAGGTCCATCAGCGACGGGCCTTCCGTCCCCGGCGGCGGCGCCTCGACCCGCCCGCCGTGCCCGCTGTAGTAGATCACGGCCGGGTCGCCCGGCTGAACGGTATCGATCAACTCCCGATAGGCGGCCAGGATCCCGTCCCGGGTGGCCTGGGGCCCGGTGACGCGGCGGACCGCGAACGCCCACGGGCGCAGCGCGTCCTCCATCAGGTCCAGGTCGTTGCCGACGCCGGTCAGGCCGTCGGTCTCGCTCCCGATCAGCAGGGCGTGTCCGGTCATGTCGCGCCTCTCTCCTCCTCAAGTAGGCCGTGCTCGCGGATGAAATTCGCCAGCTGCACGCGACCGCGGACCGGATATCCGAGCTGTCGCAGGGTCGTGCCGGCGTCGAAGATGTGCCGGGCGACGGTGCCCTCGGCGATGCGTAGCTCCTGGGCCACGTCCACGTTGCGCAGGCCGCCGGCCACCAGCCGGGCCACCTCGGTCTGCTGCGGGGTCAGCGGATTCTCGAAGGCCCCCGGGCCGGGGACCGGGACACCGGCCTCGCCGGCGAGCGCGGTCTCCAACGGCGCCGCGCCGACCCGCACGAGCCGCTCCAGCGTCTCCCGGGTGACGCGCGCCGCGTCGTCCTCGGCGTGTTCCCTGCGCAGAACCGCCGCCTGACGCCAGCGCGCGTACGCAGCCGGATAAGGCTGCCGCAGTTCCTCCCACGCCAGCGCGACAGCGGCCCACGTCGCGGGCGAATCGCCTCCCGCCGCCCGATCGTGCTCGGCCGCGCATTGCAGACGCAGGGCCGGAACCTCGGGCAGCGAAGGACCGTGCGCGGCACGCTGCGCGGCCCGGTCGGCCAGCTCGGTGCCCTGCGCGACCACCGCGGTCTCCGCCGAGCCGCGCAGTCTCAGGTCGGCGACCGCGCGAAGGCCGAGCGCGCAGAGCCGGACCTCCTCGGGACCGTTCTCGCCGACCCCTACCTCGGCGAGCGCATCGGAGACCTTGGCCAGCGCCTCCTCGGGAAGCCCACGCCACAAGGCCAGTTCGGCCTCGCAGCCGCGCAGCGCGCTGACGAAGCGCGGATCGGTCATCCGCTGGTCCGCGATCTCCGCGATCAGTCGGTCGGCGTCGGCGAAGTCCCCTCGGGCCACGTGGAGTTCCGCGCGGTTCAGCCGCAGATAGGCGCTCTCCCGGACCGGCGGCCGGTCGCCGAGCGCCGCGTCCAGCAGTTCGACGGCCTGGTCCCACTCGCCGAGCTGACGCAGGGCCATGCTCGCGTTGTTGGCCAGCACCCCGGCCTGTCGGGCGAAGGCGAGGCCGTGGCGGCGGGCCTGTTCGAGGCCTTTCAGGGCCACATCCGCCGCCCTCCGCGTGTCCCCGGCGTGTTCGAGGGCGAATCCGAGATTGCCGTAGGCGCGGAACTGGTCCTCCAACTGGTCGGAGTCCTGCGCGATCCGCAGCGATTCCTCCAGATCGCGCACGCCCTCCTCGGGCCGCCCGAGCATCGTCGCCGCGATGCCCGCCGCGTTCAGCGCCCGGCCGCGCGCGGTGACCGCGCCCACCTCCCCGGCCAACTCGGCGCCCTCCCGAGCCAGACCGAGCGCCTCCGTGTGCCGGCCGGCGCGACTGTGCGCGCCGGCCAGACCCGCGAGCACGACGACGTCGGTCCCGTCGGCCGGCGGCTCCTGGGCCAGCACGCGGCGCGCCGTGGAGTAGGCCTCCATCGAGCCCTCCGCGTCGCCGGCCTCCCACAGGTAGCTGCCGAGCCGCTCGTGCAGCCGACCTCGCCGCCTCGGTCCGGCCGCGTCATCGAGCTCGTTGATCGCGGTTCTGATGAACTCCACCGCGTCGGCCACATGCCCGGCCCAGCGCGCCGTGTCGGCCGCCTCGATCAGCACCCGCTCCCGCGTCGTACCCGCGACCCGCTGCGGCTCCTGGACCTTGTTCCACAGCTCCACGGCACGCCGATAATGCGCCTCGGCTTCCGGGAAGGCGTGCAGCCGCGCGGTCATCGCACCCGCTCGCAGCTCCGCGACCAGCGCCTGCGGCTTGCGACCCGCCTGGAACCAGTGATGCGCGAGCTCGACGGCCGAGCTCACGTCCTGGTCGAGGCTCAGCGACGTGTTCGCGGCGATCGCCTCGGCCATCGCCGCGTGTCGGCGGATCCGCGTCGCGTGCAGCACGTTCTGGTAGACGGCCTCCCGCAGCAGGGCGTGTCGGAAGACGTAGTAGGCGTCGTTCGCCTCATCGGGCACGAGCATCCGGTGGTCGAGGCACTCGCGCAGCGCCTGCTCCAGCTCGTCCTCACTCAGCGGGCTGACGGCGGCGAGCAGTTCGTGGTTGACTCGGCGTGCCGCGATGGCCGCGATATCGAGCAGCCCGCGCGCCTGATCGCTGAGCTGGCTCAGCTGCCCGAGCATCAAGTCCTGGAGCGAGGTGGGCACGGCCGCGTCCCCGCCGTCGAGCGCGCCGCTGCGCAGCAATTCCTTGATGAAGAACGGATTGCCCTGCGAGAGCTGGAAAGCCACCCGGACCTGGTCCCGGCCCGCCTCGTGGTCGAGGTTCAGGAAGGTGCGCAGCTCGTCCTCGGTGAACGGCTCCACCAGCATGTTCTCGACGACCTGGGACAGGTTCGGCTCCTGCAGGCGGGTCCGCAGCGGATGGCCGGGCACGAGCGCGTTGCGGTGGCTGCAGATCAGCAGCGCGCGCTCGCCGTCCCAATGCTTACTGATATAGGCGATGAGATCGAGGGTCGACTGATCGGCCCATTGTATGTTCTCGAATATCAGCACGACCGGTTTCTTGTCGCCGATCACCCTGAGAACACTGAGTACGGCGCCGTAGATCACCGCGGCCGTCGGCGGACCGGCATTGCGCCGCGGTCCTTCCGCCTGGTCGGTGAAATCCGCGATGAGCCCGGCGAGCCGGTCCCAGCCGGAGGCGCCCGCGAGTCGCCGCGCCTGCTCGCCGTGCCGTCGGGCGAACGCGCTCAGGGCGGCGACCAGCGGCCCGTACGGGACGACAGCCTCCCGCAGGTCGACGCACTCGCCGCGCAGCACGTGGACGCCGTCCCCGTCCCGCGCCGCGCGCGCCGTGAACTCGTCGAGCAGCCGCGTCTTGCCGACGCCGGGGTCGCCGGCCAGCAGGACGGTTGCGGGGTGCCGGGCTCGGGCGGCGTCCAGCACGGCGGAAAGGCGGGAAAGTTCTTTTCCCCGCCCGATGAATTGATCAGGCGTCATGCTGAAATCCTGCACCCACGAACCCGTGCGGGACGGAATTGCCCGCCCCGCGACGCGCCGTTTCCTGTCTTCCGGCTCTGACACGGAGTGCGCCGGGTTGTGCGCCGTGGGCAGAGATCGGAGCCGCGCGAGCCGGTCGCGCGACTCGGCCGCCAGGTCGCGCGCGCTCGTTCCGGCCGCGCGGGCCCGGGTCCACGACGCGGCCAGTTCGCGGGCGACCAGCTCGGCGGCTTCCCCCTTCCGGGGATCGGCGTCCCCGGGCGGCGGATCCTCGCCGTCGCTCACCTGTCCCGCACCTCCGCGCGGTCCAGCGGAGATCCGTCCAGGTGGGCGCGTGTCACGTGCCCGTAGGCCCACTCGGTCGCCCACACGGCCTCGCGGCACGCGGACTCGTCGAGCTCTGCGTCACCCGCGACGACGCGGTGCATCATCGCCATCGACGACGTGTGGAACGCCGGCGCCCGCGTGCCGGCCGCGATCGTGGCCCGCGACGCGTGCAGCCACTTCGCGGCGAGGCGCCGTCCGGCGACGGCGTCGTTGGCGGCGTCGATCGTGCTCCGCAGCTTCGCGACATAAGGCGCCGTCTCCGGCGTGTACGTGACAAGCCTGGCAATCTGGCCGACCACGGCGAGCACGCGCGCGTTCTCCACCTCGTACGCGTCCGGGTCCAAGGACCGCAATGCGACCCACATGTCCGCGTCGAGCCGCGTGACGATCGGACAGCCGGTCTCGCCACGGTAGCGGTCGAGCAGCATCCGCTCATAGCGGTCGAGCGTGGCCGAGACCTCGAGGGCGAGCGCGCCCGCCGCGCGCGGCCGGACGAGCCTGCGGTACAGCTTGACCTGAGTCGCCTCCAGCCGCTCCGCCGTGCGCACGCACCACATCGACGCTCGGCGGGCGTCGCAGCCGCCGAGCGCCAGCGGCTCGGGCAGCGAGATCCAGCGGCCGCCGCGAGCCGCGCGGGCCGCGGACATCGTGATCCTGGCGTTCAACTCCAGCACCTGCGTCGCCGTGCGCAGCCACAGCGCCGCGTCGATTCCCGAGAGGGCCTCGGCGCGGCGCACGCGGTCGAGCTGCTCGCTGTACTCGGCGACCTTCAACGGGGCCTGCCGGGTCGCCGCGTGGGCGGCCCGCAGGGTCAGTGCTCTCGCTGACTCCGCCGTGAGTTGAGAACTCATCACCCAACTCCCTCTCTACGCTCGACAGCCAACTGACGGACAGCCGCGCGGTCCGTCAGTCTGATAGGTGATGGCAGAAGAGATGAGGCTCAGCCGGGACCTGGAGCTCCCGCCCGACCCGGCGTGGAGAACGTCCGCCGCGAAGGGGAACGGCTTGAATCGGGCACTGCTCGTCGGCATCGACGAGTACCGACATGCACGCGGTCTCGCCGGTTGCGCCGCCGACGCTCAGGCCCTGGCGCGATTGCTGGCACGGCACGAGGACGGCACGCGGAACTTCGATTGCCGTACGGCGACGGGAACCGTCCTCCGCGACGAACTGCTCATCGCGCTCGACAGGCTGCTCGCTCCGGGAGCGGACTTCGCGCTGTTCTATTTCGCGGGACACGGCGTGGCGGCCTACGGCGACGTGGCGCTCGGAACCACGGACGGCTCAGAGCCGACGCTCGGCGTGGCGTTCCGCGAAGTCCTCGAACGCATCAGCCGCTCGTCGATTCGGGAGGTCGTGGTCATCCTCGACTGCTGCTTCTCCGGCGGCGCCGGGACACTCGCGCTGCTCGACAGCAGCGCCGCCGTTCTACGGCCAGGCTTCTCGATCCTCACGGCGAGCCGAGGCGATCAGGTCTCGTGGGAGGGCGACGGACGCGGGCAGTTCTCGGTGTTCCTCGAAGCCGCGCTCGATGGCGGCGCGGCCGACGTGCTCGGCCAGGTCACCGTCGCGAGCGTGTACGCGTTCCTCTCCGAGTCCTTCGGCGCCTGGGACCAGCGCCCGACCTTCAAGGCCAACGTCGAACGCCTCCATCCGCTGCGCCACTGCCGGCCGGCCGTCGACATCGAGACACTGCGTGCCCTGGTCAAGTGGTTCCCGACGCCGTACCACGTCTACCGGCTCGATCCGAGCTACGAGCCGGAGGCCCTGCCGCGGAATCCGGAACACGAGGCGATCTTCGCGCGGTTGCAGGCCTGCCGTTCGGCGAAGCTCGTCGAGCCGGTCGGTCATCAGCACCTTTACTACGCGGCCGTGGAGAGCGGCGGATGCAGGTTGACCGCGCTCGGACGGCACTACTGGCATCTCTCCGAACGGGGTTATCTGTGACCGTCATCGGTCTGACCGGGCATCAGGAGATGCCCCTCATCGCCTTCGAATACGCCGAGCGCGAACTGCGCCGGCTGCTCGCCGACGATCCGGATCCGCGCGGGATGTGCAGCCTGGCAGCCGGGGCCGACCAGCTCTTCGCCCGACTCGTGCTGGAGGCGGGCGGCTCGCTGCACGCGGTGATCCCGTCCCGCGACTACGATCGCACCTTCGGTCCCGCGGATCTCGCCACCTACCGCGAACTGCTCGCGGCCGCCGCCGAGACGACCGTCCTCGACTACGACGAGCCCGGCGAACCCGCGTATTACGCGGCCGGGCTGTACGTCGTCGAGCACTGCGATCTGCTGGCGGCGGTCTGGAACGGCGAACCGGCCCGCGGGCTCGGCGGCACCGGGGACATCGTGCGGTACGCCGGCACCGTCGGCCGGCCCGTCACGATCCTCTGGCCGCGCGGCGTCCGCCGGAGCTGACCCTCCTGTCCGTCAGTACCTCCGACGGAAGGGAAGGAAGATGCCGGAACTGTTCAAACTGCCGTTCGTCATCCCCGGATCGACGGAGTACTCCCGGCTCGGCGCGCCCCCGGAGGCGACGGCCGAGGAGATCAGGGCCGCGGCCGCCCGCCGCGACGCCCGGCTCAAGGCGCGCGGCGCCGACGCGGACGAGCTGGCCGCGGCGCACGAGGTGAACCTGGAGAACGCCCAGACCCGCGCCGAGTACGACGCCCGGTACCCGCCGCTCGGGCTGCTGCGCCTCGAACCGACCTGGGCCCCGATCTTCGACGAGCGGGACGCCGCGCTCGCCGTGCTGCGCCGGGAGATCGAGGCCTTCCTCGCCGCCGCGGGGGAGAGCGTCTTCTGTCCGTCAGACACCACGCGTACGGACTTCTCCGGCGACTTCGCCCACTGCCCGCTGCTCGACGGCGACACCGTCGAGTGACTCCTAAGGACCGCGCCATGGACTCTGCACTCCACCGGGTCGTCGGCATCGACCTCGGCACCACCTACTCGGCCGTCGCCGCGTACGACGCGGAGGACTACAGCCCCAAGATCCTCGCCGACCCCGAACGCGAGGGCGCGGCCGCGATCGCCATGCCCTCGGTGGTGCGGCTGGACGCGGCCGGCGGAGCGCTCTCCATCGGACACGACGCCAAGAACGCCATCGCCGCGGGAACCGGCCCGTCGGTCGACACCGTGCTGGAGATCAAGCGCGAGATGGGCGCGACCTTCAAGGACGCGGAGCGGCTCGATCGTTTCGGCGCGGTCGGCGTCTACCAGGAGAAGGACCCGGTGCGCACCCGGCTGGGCGGCCGGTGGCTGCGCCCGCAGGAAGTCAGTGCCCTGGTTCTGATGGAGATCAAGCGGATCGCCGAGCAGGCGCTCGGCGGCGAGATCCACGACGCCGTGGTCACCGTGCCCGCGTACTTCATGGAGGGGCAGAAGAAAGCCACCAAGGAGGCCGCGCTGCTGGCCGGCCTCTATCCCCGGCAGCTGATCCCCGAGCCCACCGCCGCCGCGATCGCCTACGGCGTGGACCGCGCCGAGACCGAGAAGCAGGTCTACCTGGTCTTCGACCTCGGCGGCGGCACCTTCGACGTGTCCATCATCGAGACCCGCGAGGACGAGATCGAGGTCATCGCGACCGCGGGCGACCAGCGGCTCGGCGGCGGCGACTTCGACGACCGGATCGTCGAGTGGATCGTCGAGCGACTCGGCGAGGCGCTGCCGGAGGGCTTCGACCGGCTGCGGATCAAGGCAGCGGCGGAGGCCGCCAAGCGGGAGCTGTCGCTGCGCGAGGCGACCGTCGTCGACCTCGGCGAGGGCCTGCCGACGCTGGACCTCGATCGCGCGACCTTCGAGGAGCAGATCGGCCGGGTGCTGGACCGCTCGCTGCGCCAGGTCGACGAGGCGCTGCGCTTCGCCCAGGAGGCGAAGGGCGTGAGCCGGGAGGACGTGAACGCGGTGCTGCTGGTCGGCGGATCCACCCGGATCCCGCGGGTCAAGCAGATGCTGCTCGACTACTTCGAGCAGGACGAGGGCTTCGTGCGCGCCGATGCCAATCCGGACACGCTGGTGGCCCGCGGCGCCGCGATCGTCGCCAACCGCTTCGAGGCCTCGGACGCCTTCGACCTCAGCAGCCCGGCGGCCGGCGAGCGGTCCGCGGACGACCAGGACTACGCGCTGACGCTGATCGCGGAGCACTCGCTCGGCGTCGGCGTCGAGGGCGGCGAGTTCGACGTGCTGATCCCGCGCGGCGCGAAGATCCCGGCCAAGCAGATGCGGCCGTACACCAACAACGAGGGCTCGATGCAGCTCGCGGCCCCGATCTATCAGGGCGAGCACAAGTTCATCTTCGAGAACGAGCTGATCGGCACCATCCACCTCGACGACATCGAGCCGAAGCCGCGCGGCCACCACCGCTTCGAGATCACCTTCTCGCTCGATGTCAACGGCCTGCTCGAGGTGCGGGTGATCCACACCAACACCGGTCAGGAGTACCAGGCGACCTTCGATCAGAGCACGACGATCGGCGCGGAGGACGAGCTCCAGCTGAGCCGCGACGCGCTGCTGAAGCTGTACACCGAGGGCGCGCAGGCCGCTCCCGCGAAGCCGGTGCCGACCGGCGCGGAGCGGTTCGCGGTGCCGCCGCCGGTCGGCGGGCTCCCGGAGCCGGCCGCCATCCCGGAGGTCGATCTCGACGCGGTCCCGCGGGACTACCGTCGCACGGTCAAGCGGGCCCTGCAGGCCGTGCAGGAGGGCCGCGCCACCGCGGCCCTCGGCGGCGCCCTGCTCGACTTCGTCACCGCGCTGGACGCCGGCGCGGACGACGAGAACCTGGACGAGCTCGCCGACCGGCTCGAGGACGCATATGACTCCGGTACCCGATAAGCGGCGGATCGCCGGCGAGCTGAACGCCGAGTACGCCGGGGTCGGCTGGTGGGGGCTGCTGTTCCGGGCCCCCGAGCGCCGGCTCTGGTACCGGCTGATCCCGGCCCTCGAGCTCGACGCCGAGCAGCGTGCCGAACTCGCCGCCTGGCGGACCACGCCGCGCCGCGCCGACCTGGTCCCGGTGGTCTCCGACCCCAGGTGGCCGGGCGACCAGGGGGAGCTCGGCGGCAGCTGGTTCCAGGTCGTCTGCTACGAGACGGACGCCGAGCGCAGCCTGGCCGAGGCGATCGAGCTGGACGGGGCCGCGGAGCGGGTCGAGGCGACGGCCGAGGCGCTGCGAGGACTCCGCGGCTGGCGCGAGGCGATCGGCCCCGGGCTGGTCGCGCTGCCGACGGAGATCGTGCTCGCCGCGCACCGGCCGCTGCTGCTGCCGCTGCCGGACTGGGGACCGCCGTCCCCCGCGCAGGTCTTCGCGGAACCGGAACGCGTCGCCTACCTGACGCCCGAGGCGGCCCGCGGCGTCCGCGACGAGCGGGTGCCGGGGCTGCACGCCCTGGCCGTGGCCGCCCGCAGCTGCTTCGAGGCCCTGCCGGAGGAGGAGAGCGGGCGGCTGCTGCAGCGGACCGCGTCCGGCACCGCGTTCGCCGATCAGCGGCGCGACGGCCGGCTGCCCTCGTGGATGCGCGAGGTGAAGCAGGTGGCCGCGGTCCGCGAGCGGCTCCGCGTGCTCACCGGCCTGCGGCCCGGCGACGCCGGAAACGAGCCGGGAGCGGGGCTCGACGCGGCCCTGGACGCGGCCGCGCAGGCGATGGACCCGGTGACGGCGGTGCGTTCGCAGCGGTCCGCCGGCGATCCGCGGGGTGCCGTCGGCCTGGCGCACGCGGCGCTCGTCGACCGGCCCAGCCTCCGGCTGGTGCTGCTCGCCGCGCAGATCGCCCGGCAGGATCTGCGCGAGCCCTTCGAGGCGCTGTCGCTGCTGGAACGCGCGGTCGAGTTCGACGATCGGCGCGGCCGGGCGTACGTGGAGCAGCTCTCGATCATCAGCGAACTGTGGTCGGCGGCCTCGGGCCGGATGGTCGCGGCGTACGACCGCTCCTTCGCCGCGCGGCTCGACGCCACCGCCCGCAAGGCCTTCGACGCGCTGTCCGAGGAGCAGCGCCGCGACCACGCGCACGAGATGGCCCGCTGCCTGATCGGCCAGGGCCGCGTCGCCGAGGCCAACGCCTTCGTCCACCGGTGGCTGTTCAAGGACGGCACGCTGATGTGGTGGCAGTTCGCGCTGATGCTCGACTACGCCGAAACCTTCCTGCTGCTCGCCAGGCTCGACGAGGCCGGCCAGGTCGCCGAGCAGACCAGGACCGGCCTCGTCCGGGTCAGGGAGAAGAACGAGATGAGCCCCTCGGAGATCCACAAGCACGGCATGCGACTGGCGGGCTTCGACCAGCGGCTGCTCGCCGCGCGCAAGCGGAAGGAAGGCTCGTGAACACGATCCTGTCGGCCGTCGTTCTGCTGGTGCTGCTCCTGGGGACGGCGGCGGCCGCCGGCTACTTCCTCGTGCTGGTGCCGCGCCGCTGGCGGCTGCCGTACGAGCGGGCCGTGGCCTTCCTGCCGAGCCACGATCCGGACGACCTCGAACTCGCCGAGAAGCTGCTCGGGGACGCGATCAACGCCGGGCCGCGCGGCGCGGACCTGTCCAGGATCCGGCTGGCCCGGGTCTGCGTGCGGGCGAAACAGGGCACGTATGACCCGCATCGCCACGCGGCCGCCGCGACCGCGCTCGAGGAGCTGATCGCCGCCGATGGGCGCACCGGGCAGACCGCCTTCCTGGAACTGTGGCTGCAGGCGCGGATGGAGGCCCACGAGCGCGTCGTCGAGCTCTTCGCGGAGCACGAGAAGCTGCTCGCGGCCCGCCCGGACAGCCGACGTATCGCAGCCGTCTCACACCTGCGACTCGCGAGCGCGCACTGGCGGCGGCGGGAGGCCGAGGGCGCGCTGCGCAACTTCGACCGGGTCAAGGAGCTCGGCGAGCTGACCGACGAGATTCCGCACGGGGTGGACGACCTTCAGCTCGTGCGCGGCGTGCAGGCCGTGTTCGACGGCCAACTGGACGACGCCCGCGACTACTTCGCGGCGGCCCGAACGCGCGCCGTCGAGCAGGGGCGTCACGCCTACGAAGCAGAGGTCGGACTCATCGTCTGCGCGTGGGAGCGGGACGATCCGAAGGAACTCGGCGACCGGCTCGGCCGGATCGCGGACCAGCTCGACCGGCTGCCGGTCGACGACACGTCCGCCGACGAGCTCGCCACCGGGATCGCCGTGCTGCGGCTCATCTCGCTGCTCCGGGAATGGCTGCGCAAGCCCGCGCTGTCCGGGGCGCCGACGCCGGAGGAGTTCGCGGAGCTGGAGCGGCGCGCCGAGGACGTGCGCGTCGCGGATCGCGAACTCGGCGCCGCGAACCTCATCGAAGGGCTCGTGCGCTACTACTTCGCGCTCAGCCAGCCGGAGCGCGAGCGGGCCCTGGAGATCCTGGAGCGCGGCGAGGCCGTCGCGAAGAGCGTGTGGCCGCCCGAAGTCGTCGAACTCGTCACGCGCGAACGCAAGCTCGGCGAGGGCGATCCGATCTCGCAGTACCTCTCGCTGCTCACCGAGTTCCTCGACGATCCCGGGCGCCCCGAAGAGGACCGCGCGCGGCTGCGCGCGCTCAAGGAGCGCTTCGCCCGCTTCGCCGAACCGATCGAGCCCGACGAGGCGCAGCCGCAGCCGCGATCCCCGGAGGACGACCCCCGGCAGCGCGCCGAGGCCCTGCGCCAGCGGGTCGAGCTGATCGTCTACCCGCGTATCAGGGACCTGCCGGAGGACGCCCCGGCCCGCGAGCTGCTGCGCGAACTGCTCGCGGCGCTCGACAAGGCCGCCGGGGTCGCCGCCGAGGGCGCGGGCGTGCTGCACGAGGCGCAACTGCGGCTGTTCACCACCACCGCGCAGACCCTGCTGCCCGAGGAGATCCGATGACCCTCCGATCACCGGAGCCGCGGTCCGCGCCGTGGCTCGAGCGCCTGGCCGGATTCCTGCCGCGCCGGTTGCGGCCGATCGAACTCGACGAGCTGCTCGACCGGCTGCCGCCGGTGGAGTACCAGGCGCCGGCGGACGACGAGCGGCTGTTCGAGGAGGCCTCGATCCCCAAGGTGCTGCTGCTGATGCTGCAGGTGGATCAGGAGTACGAGTACCTGCTCTGCCGCCGGCTGGCCGAGCACGCGCTGCCCCGAGTGCCGGATCCCAGGAACTTCGAGCCCGGAGGAGGGCGGCTGTGAGCCAGAACGACGGTTCCCCGGGCGGACTGCGCCGGGACACCCCGCCCGCGCGGCTGGCCAGGCCCCCGCTCTCGCTCGGCGGATTCCAGCGCGGCGGCACCGATTTCGCCGAGCACGACCGGATCCTGGCGGAGCTGGCGTCGCCCGCGATCGAGGCCCGGCGCGTGCCGGATCCCGGGCTGGCCAAGGTGCTGAACGTCGCCGAGGCCATGCCGCTCAAGCTGGGCGACTTCGCCAGCGATGAGTCGCTGCTCGCCGACGCGCGCAGGTGCATCGCCGGGGGCGAGCACATGATCGCGTTGAGCATGCTGGACGAGTACCTTCGGACCTCGCCCGCGCATCAGGAGGCTCGCTTCCTGCGCGCGCTCTGCCTCTACCGCCTCGGGGACTCGCGCTACGAGGAGGCGCTGCGGGTGCTGCGCCCGCTGCGCGACGAGCCGACGCCGAAGGAACTGCGCGACCGGGTGCATGAGCTGCGCCGCGAACTGCGCCGCCTGTTCGTGCCGGGGGAGTACGCCGTGTACGCCGCCACCGCGAAACGCGATCCCGGGACTGCGCTGTCGCGGCTCGGCGCCGTACTCGAACTCCTTCCCGAGGAGGGGAAACTCGCCAAGCTGCTGGCCCTGGGATACGCCAGGCGCGGCGAGATCGAGAGGGCCCTCGAGGTGGCCGAGCGCGGCTCGGCCGAGGCGGACACCGAACGCGGGCAGCTCGAGCAGCTCGCTCGAGGGCTGCGGTTGATGCTGCTGCGGAAGATCGCCGCCCCGGCCGCGGGCGCGTACAAGACCGGGGATCCTTACCGCGCCAGGACCATGCTCGCGCGGCTCGAACCGCGCTGGCGCGACAGCGGTCCCATCCGTGACTTCGACCGCTACCTCGCCCTCGTCATCGAACACGACAACCCGCGCGTGCCGCCGAAGCCGATGCTCCCCGACGACCGCGCCGAGGATCTCTACTCGCTGATCGCCGAGACCGACCTGCAGCGCGCCCTCGACTTGCTGACCCGCGGCGACATGGACCAGGCGGAGCGGCTGCTCGGCCTCCTGGTGGACAAGCTGCCCGGTTTCGCCGTGCTCAACTTCATCTACGCGTTCTGCCTCTACGAACTCGGCCGGAACCCGGCCCGCGCCGAGGCCTGCGCCGCCGCGGCGCTGCGGGATCCCTCGCTGGGCCAGGCCCGCTCCCTGCTGTCGGCGATCCACGCCTGGCAGGAGGCCATCGCGATCAATCCCGTGGTGGAGGAGTTCATCGCGATCACCGACACCCTGCGCGACACGGTCACCCCGGAGCAGCTGCCCGCGCTGCGCGGCAGGCTCGCGGAGGTCGAACGCCGGATTCCGGCACTGCGCAAGGCGGTGCGGACCGCCGACGGCCGCGCGGCCGTCGCGGAGCTCGCCGCCGCGATCGTCTCGTGGCGCGCGGAGATCGACCGGGCGAACCTCACCGTCCAGGTCGTGGATCTGGTGCGGCGGTTCAACGAGATCGGCGCGGTGTACTCCAGCGCGCGCAGGCCCGAGGAGTGGGCCGGCTCCCTGCTGAAGCTGCAGGCGATCGATCAGGAGGCGCGCCGGCTGCGCGACCGGATCGGGCGCTCGCTCGATTCCCGGGACCTCGAACAGCTCAACGCGATCATCACGACAATCGGGAGGCTGTGGCAATGACGGCGGCCGAGCAGTGGGACGTGTTCATCAGCTACGCGCGCGAGGACTTCATGCACGCCAAGAACGTGCACGACGCGCTGCTGAAATATGTCACGGCGGACGGCACGGCACCGCGAATCTACCTCGACGTCTCCGCGGATATGGGCACACCCGCCGGGGCCGACTGGCAGAGCTACATCGAGGAGGCCCTGAACCACAGCCGCTGCGTCATGGCCCTGTACTCGCCGACGTACTTCGAGAAGGAGATCTGCAAGTGGGAGCTGCACCGCTCCTACCTGCTGCACGTGCAGAAAGGGGTCCCGCTCCTGCCGATCCTCATCGATCCGCGGGCCGACAAGACGGTCCCCTACGCCTACCTCTCGATCAACTGGATCCCGACCACCCGCCCGGACTGGATCGAGCAGCTGCGATCGGCCGCCGGCCTGCAGGTGGCGGCCACGCGCCGGATCCTGCGATTCGGCGCCCCGGTCCACGAGGCCGTCGCCGGACGCACGCTGGAGCCGGTGCGGGTGCGGGTGTCGCTGCCGGACGGTTCGCCCGCGCGCTCGGCCGAGACCTCCGTGACCCTGGCGGCCGAACCCGCCGACGTCGGGCTGACCGGCACGCTCACCGCCCCCGCCGCCGACGGCACCGCCGTCTTCAACGACCTCGTCCTGCACGCGCAGGCCGACGCGGTCCGCCTCGTCGCGACGGCCCCCGGCTGCGAACGCGCCGAGCTGGCCGCCTTCCCGGTGCGCACCGTGGACGTGCCGCCGCCGGACGACGGGGCCGACCGCGGCGTGCTCGACGCGCGCGGCCGCCCGGTCTTCTTCCCCGACGGCCAGTCCCTGGCCGTCCTGGACGAGAACACGCTGACCGTCCACCCCGCGCCGCGGCACGAGGCCGCCGGCTCCGCGAAGCTCAAGGGGCAGCCGCGGCTGTGGGCGCGCGGCACGAGCCTGCTGGCCGTCGCCGACTGGTCCGGCCGCGTCCTGCTCGCGTCACCTGACGGCGGGATCCGCGTCTGGGACGTCCCCGAGCGCGGCGCCGCCCGAACCCGCTCCCGCTTCAACGTGCCCGGCGCGCTCGCCTTCGACGGCGACGCGCTGTACGTCGGCACCTGGGCGGGCGAGGTCTGGTCCGTTCCGTTCGGCGACGCGGCGCCGGAACGGGTCCTCGTGCATCCGGCCGGGGTCCAGGTGCTGACGGTCGACGCCGGCCGCTTCCTGATCGGCGGCCTCGACGGCACCGCCCGGCACGTGGTCGGCGGACGCCTGCTCGCCGAACGCCGCCTCGAACCGCTGCTGCTGGCCGCGGGGGTGGTCGGCGGCTACGGGGTGATCGTCGGCGAGCAGCAGGTCTACCGGCTGGACCTGGCGAAGGACCAGCTGCTCCAGGTCAGGCAGCCGGTGACCGGGATCACCGGCGCGCTTCCCGGCGCCGAGCTGACCGCGATCGTCGACGCCGAGGGCCGATTCGTCTGCTTCGACGCCGAACTCGCGGTCGGGGTGGGCTTCCGGACCGTGCCCGGCGCCCGGCCGGTGGACTCCGGCATCGGCGGACGGCTGCTGGTCCTGGAACACCCGGACGGCTCGCACGCCCTGGTCCGGCAGGGCCGGGCCGGATACGTGTCCGCGCATCCGCTCGCGGTCACCCCGGACGGGGAGCGGGTCGCGCTGTCCGACGGCAGCCGTCTGATGATGCTGCCGATCGGGGAGCTCACCGACGTGGACGCCGAACCCGAGGAGGCGGGCGCGCGATGACGACGCGTCAGCTGCTCGAATCCCGTCCCGAGACGCTGTGGCGGCGGATCGACCCGCTGCACCGGCGGTTCGACGAGGGCAAGCGACTGGCCGCGGTCCACGCCGAGGCCCTGGCCGAGGCGTATTTCCGGATCGGCGTGCACCGCGGCACTCCGACCGCCACCGCGCTGGACGTGCTCGCGCGCGCCCACCGGCTCGACTCGGCGAATCCGAAGCACCCGTACCATCTCGGGCTCCTGCACCTGCGGCACGGCCGGCCCGAGGCGGCGGTCCGCTGGCTGGCCGCGGCGGCCCGGCTCTCGCCGGTGAACCACCGCGTCCAGGCCCATCTCAGCCTCGCGTACCGGGAGCTGCACGCGCTCCGGCAGGGCACCGCGGGCTACGGCAACGAGGACCAGGCGAAGGCCGAGCGGATCGCCGCCGCGGTCCGCGAAGGCAGCGACGTGTTCGAGCTCGGCGACGGCGAGACCTCGAACACCGTCGCGCTGATCCGGCCCGGCGTGTGCCGCTGGTCCGGCATCCACGACCTCGAGGCCGACGTCACGCTGCGCGCCCGGACCACGGACAGCGCCCGCAAGACGCTGGCCGCCGAACTGCGCGACGTCGCCGAACTCGCCGCCCACCGCCAGGGCGGCGCCGCCGCCTTCGCCGTGCTGGCCGTGCAGTGGCTGGTCTACGGATACCCGCCCGCGACGATCCGCAGGCTGGCGAAGCCGGCGCCCGAGGACGACGGCGCCTGCGCGCGCCTGCTGGGGCTGGTCTGCGAGCTGTTCGAGGCCGATCTCGCCGAGCTCCCGACCCGCCTCGCCGCGTGCCTGGCCGAGGGCTCGCTGCCGGACGTGCTCGTCGCGCTGATCCACCGTCAGCGCATGTTCTGGCGCCCGCTCCGCTTCCCGGACCTAGGAGCCCTCGCGGCGGCCCGCGATTTCGCCGAGGGCGACGCGGCGAGGCACGTCAAGGCCCTCGAGGCCGCCTGGCGCAAGCTCAGCCCCGAACCACCCGAGCCGATGGCCGACGCCCCGGACCGCGAGGCCGAGTCCGCCGCGCAGACCCCGCCCCCGGACGAGCAGCTCGCAGCTTTCGAGCAGGCGGAGGCGGCGATGACGGATCTGGCCGCCGAGATCAACAGGCAGATCAAGCTGCTGGCCAAGCAGAGATTCGAGGCGGAGCCGGACCTCGCTCGGGTAGCCGGAGATCGGGACCTGCTCGGCGAACTGGTCGGCGGCCTCGAGAAGCTGCGCACCGGGTGGCTCGAGGATCTCCATCGACTCATGCCGGTCGACCCGGCTCGGCTGGCGATGGAGTCCGCCGAGTTCGATACCAGGTACCGGGAATGCGAAAGGAAGCTGCAGGAGTCCATCACCAAGCTGCTGAATCCGCTGAAGCGGCTGGACAGGACACTGCGGTCGGCCCGAACCGAGCACCCCGCCGTCGAGCCGCGTCCCTCGCGGGAGGCACTCGACCTCGCCGTGCGGCTCGCCGAACTCAAGAACGCCGACGCCGACCCCGACGAGCCCGCCGCGGAGAAACCCGCTCCGCTCCATCCGCGCACGCCGCCCCCGCCCCCGCCCTCGACGGCGACCGGGAAGGAACGTGTCGCGCACGCCATCGCGGCCGCGGAGGGGGCGCTGGACGCCAACTTCGCCGAGGCCTGGCAGAGTCTTGACGCGTATCCGGCCGCGCTTCGCGAGCGGGACGCGCTCGTGCTGCTGCGCGGCTATATCGGCGGACGGCAGGCGGAGGCCGAGTTCCGCCTCGGACGGCCGACCGCGGCACGGCGTCGCTGGGCCGCGCTGCTCGCCGACGATCCGGTGCACCCGGACGTTCTGCGCAACCTCGCCGTCGCGCATACCTCGGCGGGAGATCCGACCCCGGCCGCCGAGGCCTGGCAGCGGCACCTCGACGCGATCTACCTCCGGGATCTGCTGAACGGGGACGTCCGCCGCGGCGCCGCGGCCCGCGCGGAGCTGCACTCGGTGTTCGCGGCCTCGTTCGGGACCGCGCCGCTGTGCTGCGCCCTGATCCCGGACGCCGACCCCGAGGAGACCGCGCGGCAGATCCCGCCGCTGCTCGCCCGCCGTGCCAAGGTGGCCGCCGTCGCCGCTCACCTGCGGCTGGAAGAGCTGAACCACACCTACGCGCACCGCGGACCCACGCTGCTGCTCGGCATCGCGCGGAACGCGCCGGACGCGGTCGCCGAGGCCCGCGGGCGCCGCGCGACCGCGCTCGCCGAGGCCGTGACCGGACTGCCGGAACGGATCCGCGGACCGTTCGAGAAGGAGTGCCTCCGTCTGCTCGACGACGCGGGCACCGAGGCGGCGCGGGCGCAGGGCCGCTTCCGGCGTCCCGGGGACGATGCCGAGGAGGCCGCGCACCGGGATTGGGTGCAGCGCCGGGTTCGGTGGAAGTACGGGATCCTCACCGCGATCGCGGGAGCGGACGCCGACTGGCCGCTGACCGAGTACTCCGGCGCCGTGATCGGGAACCTGCGCCTCATCGACGAGCTGGCGCTGGATCCGACGGACGAGATCCTGTGCGCCTACCTCCGGCGGTTCCAGCCCGGAGCCGAGCCGGCCGCGTTCATCAAGCGGCTCGACGACCTCTCCGACTACGCCGCGGCCTTCGCGTACCAGCGGATCCTCCTCGCCGGCAAGGCGGCGGACTCGGCCGCCGACGTCCGCGCCTTCGCCGACCTGTTCCAGCGCGTCGGCCGATCCTGGGGCCGCAACCCGGTGCCCGAGGTCCTGCTGGAGAAGCTCGACGACCCCGTCGAGATGTACGCCGAGACCGTGGATCCGGCCCGGCAGATCATTTGGAACTCGGGCCGGGTCCGCGACCCGCGCGAGCGGGAGATCGTGACGGCGGCGGTGCCGGTGCTGGAGCGGTGGCTGGACCGGCTGCCGGGCGCCACCGGCCCCGCCCGCCTGCTGGCCAGGATGCACGGAGCCCTCGGCGGCTACGAACAGGCCCTGCGCGTGCTGAATCGCGCCGCCGCCGAGGCCTTCAGCGCCCTGGGCCGGGAGAAGGTCCGCCGTGAGCGCCCCCGGCTGGACGTCGCCCGCGGCGCGTACCCGTCGGCCGTCGCCTTCCTGCGCGCCGAGCTCACAGCGCACCCGGACGACGAGGAGCTCAGGGTGCTGCTGACGAACGCGTTCGCCCGTTGGATCGAGTCCAAGGAGGACGTCCCGACCCCGGAGACGATCACCGAGGCCTTCGCCCCGTGGACGGACGAGGAGTCGGTCCGCTATCGCAGGCTGCTGACCCTGAACGCCGCCGTCGTGCGGTACCAGGCCCTGCCGGAGGGATCCGGCATGGAATCGTTCGTCGTCGCCCTCCGCGCGCTCGTCTCCGCCGACCCCGACCACCTGCACGCGCACTGCCAACTCTCCGTCGCGCTGCACGGATTCGCCTGGGAGTGCCGCGAGAACATGATCCGCACCTTCGGCGCGGAACGCAGCGACATGGGCGCCATGGTGTCCGCCGCCCTCAAGGAATGCGAGCAGCGAACCGCCCTGCTCCTGCCCCGGCTCGTCGGCGAGGAGTACGCCGAGCAGCGCACCCGGCTCACGGAGATCCTCGACGCGGTACGCGAGGCGCTCGGTTGAGGCAGACTGACCCCACCTGAGCGAAGCGCGGGCCAGGTGGGCAGGTGGATTCGGGCGCCGGGAGAAGCCCGCGCCCGACACGCATCCGAGCAATACCACCAGAAGGTCGGCGCGGTCCGAGGCGAGCGTCAACGGGCCGGCCGCCTGGTGCTCCGGACACAGCCGTCACTCCGTGGGACATGGGACGAATTGCCCGGTCGGCTGAGGTCGTTCGACCCGTGGGCCCGTCGAGAATTGATTCTTAGGCTGAATATCAATTCGGTGTTATTTGCGACGACTGGGGAAGTGGTGAGCGCGATGTCCACCCCGCCTGTTCGGGAACCCGACCAAGGCCGGCAGCGGCCTGGTTGGCCGCCGCAACCGCCCGCTCCCGGGCCTCAAGGACCACAGCGGGGAGCTCAACCTCCATCTGGCGGGTGGGCGACGGCAGGCTACAGCCCGTATCAGCAGCCTCCGGCGCCGCCTCGCAGACATCGCACGTGGCTGTGGATACTCCTGGCCGCCATCATTCTCGTGATCGGTGGCGTGGTCGGAATCGTCGCCTCGATCTCGCACGAGATCAACAAGACCGAAACCGTCGTCTACCAGGTGACGGGCACCGCGAGCAGCGTGACCGTGACGTACACGACCTGGAACCAGGGAAACGTCTCGATGGATCAGCACGACGTCACGCTTCCGTGGAAGCAGATGGAGACGACGTCCGGGCTGTTCAAGGGAGGTTCGCTCACCATCACGGTCGGAGCCGGCGGTGGCACCGCGACCTGTGCTGCGAGCGTTGACGGACACGCGCCGAGTACCTCGTCTGCCAGCGGCGCATACGCGAGTGCGGTCTGCGATGTCACAGGTTGAACGGCGTCTCACCTGTGCCGTAGCGGGAGTGGACGACAACGGCCCTCGTACATGCTCGCCGACTATCACGGATGGTCGAGCGCCGCCGCCGATCGACAGGGGGCACCTGGCATGAACAACCCCGCCGTGGCCGTAGAGGTGCTGCCTGCCTACAGTGCGGTCGACGCGGTGACCGGCTCGCTCATCTTCCTCGTGCTGCTGATTGCATTGGCCGTCGGTCTGGTCGTCGTCCGCCGTCGCAGATGAGCATGGTGTGGCGGCTCAGCCGATGCCGAACCGGCCGCGGACCGTGAAGGCCCGGACTACCGGAACGTCGGCCGCGTCGCCGAGCGGGGGTTTGCGGCGCCGGGCGCTGCGCGTCCGAGGGTTCCGACACGGCGTCGGCAAGACCGGCCTGCGACTCAGGGTTCGCATGATCGATCCGGGTCGGCCGAATGCCCGATTCGTCCGCCGACAATTCACGCATACCGGAGCGTATGACGGCTCGTGCGGTCGATCCCGGCGCCGGTGGGCCGGGAGGACTTCGGGCGAACCACTATGCTCCTTAGGAGTTCGCCTGGCAGGGTGGCGCCCGAGCTCGTCCGTGCCCGGGTCGCGCCGAGTCGTGCCGTCGGAAGGAATTGTGGGAGCCCATGAGTGCCGCCGCGCATCGCGCTTCGAAGATCGTGAGTCCCCGCAACGCGACCGCGTTCGCCGTCGTCGGACTCACCGCGGGCACAGCGGTCATGACGGCGGCGGGCCCCGGCCAGGCCGAGACCCTGGCGCAGGCGAAGGCGCAGTACCAGGCGGACCTCGGCCAGAGCGAGCAGGCCGGCCAGGTCTACGACCAGCAGGAGCAGGCGTACGCGCAGCTGCAGCAGAAGATCGACGCGCTGCAGGGCGAGATCAGCCAGCAGAACCAGCAGATCGCCACGCTGCAGAAGACGATCGGCCTGCAGGCGGCGCAGCAGTATCGCAACGGCGGTATGAGCAGCACGCTCGAGTTGGCGCTGTCCGCGAGTCCGTCGACGTACCTCGACAAGCTCTCCGGCCAGAACCAGATCGCGGTGCAGGAGGCCAAGCAGCTCAAGGTGATCGCGACCGACCAGGCCGCGCTCAAGCAGGAGCAGGCGCTCGCCGCGACCCTCGTTCAGCAGCAGCAGGCCGCGCTCGCCGCCGCGAAGGCCGCCAAGGCCAAGGCGGAGGCGCTCACCGCCGCCGCCAAGCAGCTCGTCGCCTCGCTCACCCCGGCCGAGCAGGCGCAGGTGAACATCGGCTCCGGCGGCAAGTGGACGCACTACTCCGGCACACTGCCGGTCGCCTCCGGCCGCGCGGCGATCGCGGTCGCCTACGCCGAGTCCAAGGTGGGCGACGAGTACGTGTACGGCGGCAACGGCCCTAACGTGTTCGACTGCTCGGGACTGATGCAGCAGTCGTGGCTCGCGGCCGGGATCTCGATACCGCGCACCTCCTTCGAGGAGTGGGACACGCTGCCGCACATATCGCGCTCGGAGCTTCAGCCCGGCGACCTGATCTACATGCTCGAGCCGGGCGCGTCCGCGGCCGACGGGCCGGGGCACGTCGGGATGTACATCGGCAACGGCATGATGATCCATGCCACCCACCCCGGATCGTACGTCCAGTGGGCCTCGATCGACCCGTCCTCGGAGTACTACGTCAACATGACGATCCTGGGCTACTCGACGGTCGGCTGACGCCGTTTCAGTCTGCTCGGAGCGGGCGGCGGTGCCGGGTCGGTAGCAGCAGCCCCCCGGTTCATGCCAGGGCGGGCAGCACCCCCTGGCATGCGCCCGTTCCGAGCTCTTCTCCTACTCCGACGGCTGCGGGAGCGAGAGTGCGGCGACCAGTCCGGGCGGGCAGTCGCGGTCGGCGAGGGCGAGTGCGGCCGGTGCGGCGAAAGCCAGGATCGGCAGTGCGAGGACCAGCGCGACGGTCCCGGCGGCGGCGAGCCGGTGGGCGCGGTGCAGCGGCGTGGGCATCGCGATCAGCCTGCGGATCCGGGCCGCGGCTTCGGGCCCGGAGGCGCCGAGCGCGGCGTTCGGCGCGGATCCGCGGCCCAGGGCGAGCAGCGCCTCGGCGACGGTCAGCGGATCGGTCGCCGCCACGGCCACGTCGTCGGCCCGGATCTCCACGAGCCGTGCGATCTGCTCGGCGGCGACGCGGAAGACCGTGACGCGTCCGAATGCCGCGGACAGGGAGCCGGCGAGGATCAGGGCGAGGTCGTGGCGGCCCGACAGGTGCGCCCGCTCGTGCGCGAGGACCGCGTCGAGCTGCCGGGGGGCGAGTGAGTCGAGGGCGGCGCGGGTGACCACGATGCGGCCGGCGCGGCCGGGCAGGCAGTAGGCGGCCGGTGAAGGGTCGTCGAGCACGATCACGCCGGTGGCGGGATCGGCGGTTCCGAGCAGTTCGAGGATGCGGATCTGACGGCGACGCTGTATCAGGGTATGCACGCTCGCGCGCAGCAGCACGTACGCGAGGCGGGCCACGACTGTCAGCGCGAACAGGATTCCGGCGGCTCCGGTCGCGGCGCCGCCGGGCGTGGCGTACCGGGCGCGCAACGCGGCCTCGCACGCGCGCAGCAGCAGGGCCAGGTGGGTGGTCGCGTGCAGGGTGGGCACGGACAGGGCGAGCGCGCCGAGTACCGGGGCGACGAAGACCGCGGCGGTCACGGCCTGCCACATGGCTGTCCCGAGCAGTGGCGCGCGCTCGACCCACGCCGCCCCGGCCAGCAGACGCGGGGCCAGCACACTCAGCAGGACGGCGTATCCGGCCAGCACGAGCGCGGCGGTCACGACCCCGCCTGCCTGCGACGTGCCTCGGCGAGCGCGGCCCGCAACTGCTCGGCCTCGGCGGGATCGAGCCGCCCGGCGAAGTGCACGAGGGCGGCCGTACGATCCGCGGCGGAACCGAGAGCCTCGTCCATCAGCCGCGCCGTGTACTCCTCGCGCGACGCGGTCGGCGCGTACCGGAAGGCGCGACCGTCCTTCGTCCGCTCCAGCCAGCCCTTGCGGTGCAGGATCTCGGCGACGGTCTGCACGGTGGTGTACGCCAGTTCGCGACCCTGTTCGACATTGAGCAGATCAAGCAGATCGCGCACCCGCAACGGCCGGCCGGACGCCCAGGCCTGCTGCATGATCGCGGCTTCCAGCTCTCCGAACGCGGGCACGCCACCTCCTGGTCTCATCCCGTACGACGCGACGCGCCCCCGGTATCGTAGCCGGTCGGCGCATGATTCGTGGCACCGGCGGGGCTGTGCGAGCAGCGGACTACCGACCCGGAGCTTGAGACGCCTGCGCGAACCCGACCCCATCTCCTCGATGGGGTCGGGTTCGCGCGGCGCCTGCTGACGTCTACGTCTACTGACGTCTACCTGAGCGGTGTGCCGCCCGCGTTGCGGTAGGCGATCGTCTTGTTGATCAGGTTTCCGCCGTCGGTCTCGACCGTCGTCTGTTCCTGTTGTCCCGCGCCGAAGAGCAGGGCGACGATATGGGCGTTCGCCACCTGGTCCATGTGTCCGAGCAGCCAGTCCACCTTGTCGTCCTGGTAGTGGCCGTAGGTGTTGTTCTGTGCCATGTTGCCGAGGGGGATCTGCCACAAGGCCACCGGCTTGCCCACGGAATCGGACATCGTCTTGATGAAGTTCAGGAACGCGGCGGCCTTCTGGTCGGTCCAGAAGTTGTTGAGGCCGCCGTGCGCCGGCTGGGCGTACCAGCCCGCGTCACGGTCCGTCACGTCGGTGACCAGGAAGTCGGCGTTCTGCGCTCCGAGGCTCGCGTAGTCCTTGACGCATCCCGGGATGTCGTTCTGCCAGTTGAAGCAGCTGAGGTGCAGTCCCGCGGCGGTGTTCGGCGCGTACTTGTGCGCCATCGCGATCAGGCAGCGGGCGAGTCCGGCGGCGCTGTTCTCCTGTGATCCGCAATCGGTCGGGTTCGCGGCGGATACCTGCGCGGGGACGGTGTGCGGATCGCCGAGCGAGTTGACATAGCCCCAGAAGTCGGGCTCGATGTCGATCATGTCGTGCGAGCCGCCGATCTTCTGCAGGAAGAACCGGTAGTCGTTCAGGTACCGGGTGAGCAGGTCGAGCCGGTCGATGGCCTTGACCTCGCCCGGACCGTCGCCCTGGCCGGCCAGATCCCCGAGGTCGCGCAGGGAGTACCAGGTCCACAGCATCTTCTGCGGACGCGGGCTGCCCTTGTAGGTCGCCTGGGCCACATGCTGGTCGGTCCAGGTCACGTAGGTGCCGGGCGCTGTGGTGCTGCCGGTCCAGCAGCCCCACCAACCCGACCACCCGTCCTGGCACTTCGAAGCCGAGTAGTAGTTCGACGAGGGCGCGGGCGCGCTGTGGACATAGGCGTATCGCACGTCGAACGGCGCGGCGTTCGCCGAGGCGTCGGACATGCTGCCGCCGATGAGCACCGTGCTGCTGCCCATGAACGTCGTGCTCGAAGTGCCGCCGGCGCCCGCCGGAGCGGACGATGACGGGAGCGTGCCGACCGGAGTGCGGCTCGGCCGGCTCGTGGCGACGGTGCTGCCGGTCGCGGTCGGCGTGCTCGGCGCGGTCGTCGGGCTCGCCGTGCCCGTGCCGCCGCCGTTTCCGATGGTCCCGACCGGGACGAGCTGCCACTGCTGGTTGGCGCCACCGTGGTCGCGGAACTGGTCGATGCCGCCCCCGTTGGCCGTGGAGGCGTTGCGGACCTCGACGGCCATGCCACTGAAGCGATTGACCAGGCGCTCGTAACCGCCCGATGAGTCCGCCAGCCGGAACTGCTGGTTGGCGTTGTTCAGGTCGCTCCACTGCCCGACCTCGGAGCCGGCGGTCCTCGACCACTTGAAGTCGTCCAGCACCTTGCCGGAGTTCCGGTTCTGCAGCCGGTAGTACCCGCCACCCGCGTCGATGAAGTGCCACTGCTGGTTGGTCCCGCCGTTGCGGTCCCACTGCACCACCGCCGCACCGTCGTTGGAGGCGAAGGCGTGGTCATCCAGCACCTTGCCGCTGTTGCGGTTGACCAGCACGTACCACGTCTTGAGGTCCACGTGGGGCGTGGCTGAGGCGGAGCTGATCGCGATGACTGATCCGGCCATGACGGCCATGACGACGGCCGCCGCCGCCCAGACCACGCGTCGCGCGAAGAACGGACGTCGACGGCGCCTCATCGTTCGCCTCCCCGCGACGGCTGAGCCGGACGACCGGCGAGAGCTGCGGACGCGGCCACGCGTGCGGCGGCCACTGGCTCCGTACGCCGGCGATGACGTGGGTGGGCGAAGGACATATGTCTGCACTCTCTCTCGGCCACTGCACCAGACCCGGCCACCCGGCCGGACAACGTTCAGTGCGTTCGAGGGAGCGAAAAGGTTGCCGGGCACGCGAGGATTTCCTGCCCGGCCGGCCATCGGTATCGAAGGTGACGCAGTCTCGGCTCGAAGCTCATCGGCGGTCCGTGCCGGTCGGTCGGACGAGGAGGAGCGCGATGGGCACACCGGCGAGGCAGACGAGCCCGCAGATCAGCAGCGCCGCGTGGAATCCACCGGTCAGCGCGTCCACAGCGGGGTGGCCGTGGCCGAGTAGGAATCGGGAGCGCGTGGCCGCGAGGGTCGAGGCCACGGCGATGCCGATCGCGCCGCCGAGTTGTTGGGACGAGTCGATGAGTCCGGACGCGACGCCGGCGTCGCGTCCGGAGACCTTGACCAGGGCTCCGATCGATACTGGGACGAACACCCAGGTGACGGCGCCGGTCAGGAAGAACGGCCCGGCCAGGTGCGCCCAGAAGCCCGCGTGCGCGGGAAGGCGCGTCGCCCACAGGATGCCGGACCCGGTGATGGTCGATCCGGCCGCCATCACCGCTCTGATCGACACGCGGGTGACGAGCAGCTGCGCCGGCCCCGCGAACAGTACCCCGGTGGCGCCGACGACCAGCCAGGACAGCCCGGTCTTCATCGCCGAATATCCGAGTACCTGCTGCATGTACAGCGTGCCGATGAAGATGTAGCCGTAGAAGGAGGCGCCGAGCAGGAAGCCGACCGCGTTGGAGCCGGTCAGGGTCCTGAGCCGGAAGAGGCGTAGCGGCAGCAGCGGGGCCTCGGCTCTCGCCTCGATCGCGAGGAAGGCCACCAGCAGGAGCGCGGCCGACGCGAGCGGGGCGAGCGTGCGCGCCGTTGCCCAGCCGACCGTCGGCGCCTGCGAGATCGCGTAGACCAGGAGCACGAGGGCGCCGGTCACGGTGATGGCTCCGAGCGGATCGTAGCGTCGCCGCGCACGCTCCAGCCTGCTTTCCGGCAGCACCCGCGGGGCGAGCAGCAGGGCGACCGCACCGACGGTGACGTTCAGGTAGAAGATGTACGGCCAGCCCGCGTACCGGGTGAGCGCGCCGCCGGCCAGCACGCCGACGGTAGCCCCGCTGGCGCCGATGGCACCCCAGATCCCGAGGGCCTTATTGCGCTCGGCGCCTTCCGGGAACATGTTCATCACGATCGAAAGCGCCGCCGGGAGCAGCAGGGCGGAGCCCAAGCCCTGGACGCCGCGCATGATGATCAGGAAGGTGCCGGTCGTCGCCAGCGCGCAGGCCAGCGAGGCCGTGGTCAGCAGCGCGAGCCCGAGCATGAACACGCGCCTGCGGCCGAGTAGATCCGCCGCCCTGCCGCCGAGCAGCAGGAATCCGCCGAAGGTCAGTGCGTACGCGGTCACCACCCACTGCAGGTCCGACTCGGCGAAATGCAGCTTCGCGCCGATCGTGGGCAATGCGACGTTGACGATCAGCATGTCGACGGCCGTCATGAAGACCGCGAGGGCGAGCAACGCGAACGCCCGCCATCGTCGGTCCGGATCGCCCGGCGCCGCAGGCCGGGTGTCGACGTATCCGGGTTCCACTGAAGTCATGTGCGCCTCCGGTTATCGCTGGTCAAGTCCGCTACCGGTTGAAACACCGGCCGACCCGGCGATTCGCCGATTAATTCGCGCCGCGGCCGGTGTTGTACTTCGTGGAGGCGTTGCGCGGTCCGCGGGCGCCGGGATGGGAAAGGACGGGACCTCGCCGTGACCGACGTGACCCTCGCGCGCGCCAAGGCCGGTGACGGTGCGGCCTTCGGCGAGCTGATCACTCCTTATCGCGGCGAACTGCAGGCGCACTGCTACCGGCTCCTCGGCTCCGTCCAGGACGCGGAGGACGTGCTTCAGGAGGCTCTCTTGGCGGCCTGGCGTTCGATCGGCGGCTTCGACGGCCGGGCACTGCGGGCGTGGCTCTACCGGATCGCCACCAACCGGTGCCTCAACTTCCTGCGCGGTGAGTCGCGACGGCCCAGACCGGCCGACGTGCCCGGCTGGGAGGCCGGAGGCGCCGGGCCGGCTCGGTCGGACGAGCCGTGGTGGCTCGAGCCGTACCCGGAGGATGCCGACGACGTGGTGCCCGGGCCCGAAGCCCGCTACGACACACGTGAGTCGATCGCCCTGTCGTTCGTGGCGGGTCTTCAGCATCTGCCGCCCCAGCAGCGGGCGGTCCTCGTCCTGCGGGACGTGCTCGGCTTCCCGGCGGCGGAGGCCGCGGACATCCTGGGCACCACGCAGACCGCCGTCAACAGCGCCCTCGTCCGGGCGCGGGCCGGGATCGGCCCCGAGCGTGATCCGCACGACGTGCCGGTTCCCAGATCCCCGGCCGAGACCGCCGTCGTCGACAGGTTCGTCAGCGCGTTCGAGCGCTTCGACCTGGACGAGTTGGTGTCCGTGCTGACCGACACCTCCCGACTCTCGATGCCGCCCGAGCCCGCCGCGCACCTGGGCCCGCAGTCGATCGCGAGATTCCTCGTGGAATCCCACGCGGGGCAGTCCCTGAAGCTGATCCCGACGCGGGCCAACAACCAGCCCGCCCTCGTCCTCTACCTCCCCGACCCCAGCGCCTCCCTGTGGCGGGCCTGCGGACTCATCGTTCTCGCCGTTCGCGGAGAGCAGGTGGACGCGCTCACCCGCTTCGCGGACGCGGGACTGCTGGCCCGCTTCGGATTTCCCCGTACACTCCCGCGCCCTGAGTGAATGAGCGATGTCGGGCGTCGGGCTGATGGCGTCTCCCGGTTCACGGGCGGCAGCCTCGCCCAAGCACGACGTCACGACCTACTCGCATGGCTCGCCGGCTACGGCATCCCAGGATCGTGCGAATGCCGCCGCGTAAACCGTCCCAAGATGCCCGCTGAGGGCACCGCGGGCGGGACGTGGCCGTTTTCTCGAAGATGGTTCATCGGCCGTTTATCGCGTACGTGTCGGCGTAGTGGAAGACGAGGTCGGCGTACGGCATGGACTGGTTGTAGGAGAGGATCGCCGCCCACCAGCCGCTCGCAGTCGTGAGGTCCCGGCCGTCGGCGCACAGGTAACGGCCCGCCGCGACGGCGGCGGCGTCGATGTTCTGGGGGTTGGTGCCGGGATCGCCGTACTGGTCCCAGGTCTCGGGCAGCAGTTGCATGGGGCCGACCGCGTGATCGTGAACCGGATCGCCGGTCAGCGCGCCGTGATCGTACGCGGGCAGATCCTTGCGACTGTCGAGGCCGTCCAGCGCCGGGCCGATGACCGGCTTTGTCTCGTCTCCGTCCGCGGCCAGTGTCGCGCCGCCGAACCGGCCGTGGTCCGACTCGACCATGCCGATCCCGGCGAGGGTGTTCCAGCCGAGATGGCAGCCCGGATTCTCGTTCGACAGCACGATCTCGGCGTACGCGTACCCCTGGACCGCACGCGCCGGGATGCCTGTGGCGGCGGAGATATGGGCGGCCCACGCGGCCACCACATCAGAACCCGTAGTCCGGGAACCCGAACTCGTCGCTTCCGCCACCGGCGAGGTCGAAGCCGGCCCAGCCACCGTCGGCGGTGGCTTTCGCGCGACGGCCGTGGACGCTGTGGCGCCGAGGCCGGGGCTGCCGGCCGGCTGCCCGTCATCAGCCGCGGCGGCCGAGAACGTCCATACGAGGCCGCCGATCATGCACGCCAGTCCGGCAGAGACTATGCCTATGCTCGACCACGAGAGCATTCGTCCGATCGCCATCGGCGTCAGCCTATCGGTCTCCTCCCGTGTGTGATCCCCTCCGGCGGACCCTTGCGACCTTCGCACGGTGCTGTGATGGTGATGGGCATGGCGATGCGGATTCTGGTGATCGGCGGGACAGGCCTGCTCGGACAGCACATCGGCGCGGAGTTGGAGGAACGCGGCCACACGGTCCACGCGATGGCGCGCCGTGAAGTCCCGGGCCGCACGGTGGTCCTGGGCGACGCACAGCGCATGTCTGTGGACGAATGGTCGCGGGCCCTTGAGGGCTTCGACGCGGTGGTCTTCGCCGCGGGCGTTGACGACCGGAAGGCGCCTCGTGCTCCAGCGGAGCCGCATTTCCACGAGGGCAACGTGGAGCCGGTCCGGCGCCTGCTCGACGCCGCGCGGGCAACCGGATGCGGACGCGCGGTGGTGTGCGGCTCCTACTTCGCCACCTTGAACCAGACCCACCCCGAGTGGCTGCTCGCCGACCGCCACCCGTATATCCGCAGCAGAGTCCGTCAGGCGCAGCTCGCACAGGAACGGACCGAGATCGAGCCGTCCGTGGCGGTGCTCGAAATCCCCTTCGTCTTCGGCAGCGCGCCCGGCCGCCGACCGCTGTGGGCTCCGGTCGTGCCGTGGCTCGGCTCACGACTGCCGCTGCTCGCCCCCCGCGGCGGCACTGCCGTCACCACGGCGACGACCGTGGCCGAGTCCGCCGCCGGCGCGCTGGAAGGATCGGTCGGCGGACGGATCCCGATCGCCGACGCGAATCTCACCTGGCACGACCTGTTCGGCCGCCTGGCGTCCGCGGCCGGACGCCGACCCGAGCGTGCCGCCGTGCGCCGCCTGCCGTCGTCCGTCCTCCGCACCGCGATCCACGGCGCCGGACTCCGCTACCGCCTCACCGGCCACGAGCCGGGCCTGAACTCGACGTGGCTCGCCGACCTGCTGCTCTCCGAGCTCTTCGTCGACACCTCGGCCTGCCGCGAACGGCTCGGCGTCGAAGGCGGCGACCTGGACCGCGCGTTCCACGACACGATCGTCGCGTCCCGCTCAGG
>DASTAE010000066.1:0-4085 GCA_035712985.1 Actinospica sp. | reverse complement strand
ACCTGGGCGTGACCGGCGGCACCGACAGCTGGACCCCGTCCGCGACCGGCTGGCAGCAGCTCACGACGACGTTCACCACGACCGCGTCGCAGACCTCGATCCAGGTCTACACGCACGGCTGGTACGCGCAGGGCACCTACTTCGCCGACGACCTCGCGCTGACCGGCCCCGCCGGGAGCGGATCGACCGCGAGCGCCTCGGCCTCCGCTTCGGCGTCGGCCTCCGCCTCGGCGAGCGCCAGCGCGTCCTCCTCCCCCACGGCCAGCGCCTCGTCCTCGCCGACCGCCTCCGCGACCCCGACCGCCACGGCGACCTCGGCCTCCGCCTCCCCGACGGCCACCGGCACCTCCACCGCCCCGGGCGGCGGCACCCCGCCCGCCGGCGACGGCCTGGTGTCCACGCCGACCGGCGTCAAGGTCACCGGGACGACGAGCTCCACGGTCACGCTGTCCTGGACCGCGTCCACGGACGGCTCGCAGACCGGCGACGTCCCCGCGTACTACGTCTACGAGGGCGGCAGCGTCGTCGCGACGTCGATGGGCACGAGCGTGACCGTCAGCTCGCTGGACCCGAGCACCGCGTACACGTTCACGGTCTCCGGCTACGACGTGGGCGGCCACCAGTCGGCGACCTCGGCGGCCGTCGGCGCGACGACCGCCGCGGCGCCCGCCACCGCGCCGCCGGTGAAGTCCGCGTACTTCGACCAGTGGGGCGTCTACGGGAACTCCTACTACCCGAGCAGCCTCGCGAACTCGGGCGCGGCGAGCAAGCTGACCACGATCGACTACGCCTTCGAGAACATCTCGGACGCCGCGCCGTACCAGTGCTTCGAGTCGATCCAGGCCGCCTCCACCGACGAGAGCAACGCCAACGCGGGCAACGGGGCCGGTGACGCCTTCGCCGACTACCAGAAGGAGTACTCCTCCGGGAACAGCGTGGACGGCGGCAGCGACGTCTACTCGCAGCCGATCAAGGGCAACTTCAACCAGCTGCGCGAGCTGAAGGCCAAGTATCCGAACATCAAGATCCTGGTCTCGATCGGCGGCTGGACCTACTCGAAGTTCTTCGCGGACGCCGCGGCGACCGCGGCCTCCCGGCAGGCCTTCGTCTCCTCGTGCATCAACATGTTCATCAAGGGCAACCTGCCGACCGGAATCTCCGGCGACCCGTCCGGCGGCACGGCCTCGGCCGCGAGCCTGTTCGACGGCATCGACATCGACTGGGAGTACCCGGCCAGCTCCGGCGGCCACACCGGCAACGACTACTCGGCCGCGGACACCGCGAACTTCACCGCGCTGCTCGCCGAGTTCCGCAGCGAGCTCGACGCCTACGGCGCCACCATCGGCAAGCACTACGAGCTGACCGCGACCCTGCCGGCCGGCCAGGACAAGATCGGCCTGATCCAGACGAACAAGATCGGGCAGTACCTGGACTACGGCAGCCTGATGGCCTACGACATGCACGGCTCCTGGGAGACCACCGGACCGACCAACTTCCAGGACCCGATGACGCAGGCCGCGAACGACCCGTCCACCCCGGTCGCCCCCGGCACCCTGGACTACAGCGTGCAGACCGCGGTGACGGCGTACACGACGGGACTGCCCGCCTACGGAATCCCGGGCGGCTTCCCGGCGGCCAAGCTCGTGCTCGGCGTGCCCTTCTACTGGCGCGGCTGGACCGGCGTCTCGGCGGGCAGCGATTACGGCCTCTACCAGGCGGCGACCGGCCCGAGCGCGCAGTTCGGCACGAGCGCGACGGCGGGTACGGCGTTCTACAAGGAGCTCGAGGGCGCGGGCCTGACCAACAGCACCTACGAGCACTGGGACAGCACGACGGACGCCGCCTGGATCTACAACCCGTCCACCGGCACCTTCTACACCGGCGACACGCCGCAGTCGATCACCACGAAGGCCTCGTACATCACGTCCAACGGCCTCGGCGGCATCTTCGCCTACTCGCTCGAGGGGGATGACGCCTCGAGCACGCTGATCAACACCCTGGGGAGCAGCCTGCCGTAATCCGGCGGGCTGGAACGGCCCTCACCGCGTCCCGCATCCGACGTGGTGAGGGCCGTTCTGTCGCTCCTGACCCTTCAGGAGGGCGACGTCGCCGGAGCGAGCGTGAACCAGACCGTCTTGCCGTTGTCGGTGGGCCGCGTGCCCCACGCGTCCGCCAAGGTGTCGACCAGCATCAGCCCTCGACCGTTCTCGTCCTGCAGGTCGGGCACCCGGCGCTGCGGCAGATGCGTGTTGTCGTCGCTGATCTCCACGGTCACCTCGCGCGCGGTGCGGTGCAGCCGCAGGCCGATCGGGCTGCGAGCATGCCGGACCGCGTTCGTCAGAATCTCGGACACCACCAGCCGCGCCGCGTCGGCCAGGTCGTCGCGCCCCCACTCGTTCAGCGTCTGAGCCACGAAGCGGCGCCCGCACGCGACGGACCGCGGATCGGGATCGAGTTCGAGTGCCGCCCGCGCGTCGGGAGCGGGCGGAATTCGCACGAGCAGGAACGTCACGTCATCCGGGGGCTCGTCGATGTGCGGCAGCGTCACACCGAGAATCCGGTCGGCTGCGCGTTCGAGATCCGGTGTCTCGGCGAACGCGGCGCCGAGCTCCGCCTCCAGTGCGTCAATCTGCTGATCCAGGTCGCACGCGTGCGTCTCGACGAGCCCGTCCGTGTAGAGCACGAGAGTCGAGCAACCCGAGACGGGCAAGGTGACCTGCTGATGCGGCACCTCCCCCACACCCAGCGGTACGCTCACCGGAATCTCCAGCCGCCGCGTGCCCCCGTCGGCTTCGACGATCAACACGGGAAGATGCCCCGCGCTGCACGCCGTGACCTGGCCGGCATCAGGATCTATCACCAGATAGCAGCAGGTCGTCAGCTGATCAGGGATGTCCCGAGCGACCGCGTCGAGCGCCTGCATCAACTGCTGCGGCGGCATACCGGTCCGGGCCAGCGCGTTGGCCGCCGACCGCAACTGCCCCATGACGGTCGCCGCCTCCAGACCGCGCCCCATGACGTCGCCGATCAGCACACCGATTCGCCCGCCTCCGAGCGGAATCAGATCGAACCAGTCGCCGCCGACGCCGGCGCCCTGCGTGGCCGGGAAATACCGCGCGGCGCTCTGCACCCCGGGCACCTCGGGCGGCGACCCCATCAGCGCGTGCTGAAGCGTCAGCGCGACGTGCCGCTGCTGCTCGTACAGCCGCGTCACCTCACGCTTGGCCCGCTTGTGCTCGGCGATGTCGCGCGCGATCGCGCACACCGACACGACTCGCCCGGCACGGTCGTAGACGGGCCACAGCAGGATGTCCACGTCCAGCAACTCCCCGCTCGCGGCCACGCGCAGGGTCTCGTAGTGCTCGATCCGCTCCCCGCGCCGCAGCCGCGTGAGCAGCAGGTCGACCTCCTCTTTGCGGTCGGGCGGCGCGAGCATCGACACGTGCTGCCCCACGGCGTCGGAGGCGCTGTAGCCGTACATGCGCGCGGCGGCCGCGTTCCAGAACGTGATCGTGCCATCAAGGGTCTTCGTCAGGATCGCGTCTTGGGAGGACTCGACGATGACCGCCAGCTCATTGATGCGAGCCTCCGCGGCCTTCCGATCGCTGACGTCGCGCACAGCCGCCGAGACCAGCAGTCCGTCGGGCGTCTCCAACGGGCTCAGACTGATCTCGACCGGAAACTCGCGACCATCGCTCCGCAACCCATAGAGCTCAAGCCCCGCGCCCATCGGCCGAACCTGGCCGTTGGCCACGTAACCGCTGCGGTGCATCATGTGCTGCTTTCCGAATCGAGCCGGCACGAGAATCTCCACCGGCCGGCCGAGCAACTCCTCGCGCGTATACCCGAACATGGCCTCGGTCTGCGCGTTCACCAGCCGGATCGCACCCGAATCGTCCACGATCACCATCGCGTCCGGAGCGGCCTCAAGAAGGGCCCTGAATCGCGCGTCGGCGGCCTTCCGGTCACTGACGTCGCGCACAGCCGCCGAGACCAGCAGTCCGTCGGGCGTCTCCAACGGGCTCAGACTGATCTCGACCGGAAACTCGCGACCATCGCTCCGCAACCCATAGAGCTCAAGCCCC
>DASTAE010000065.1:0-2623 GCA_035712985.1 Actinospica sp. | reverse complement strand
GGACCCTGGTGCTTCCCGTTGCCTCCGACCGCCGATCATGGTTGGCTCGCCGCGTGACTCTGAGACTGCTCCTGACCTCCTCCGGCCTGCGCAACGAGACCCAGCGCGAGGCGCTGAACGACCTGCTGGGCCAGCCGACGGAGGAATCGAACATCGTCTACCTGCCTACGGCCTCCGTCGCCGAGCGCGGCGACCACGGCTGGTTCGTCGCGGACCTCAACCGCGTTCACGGGCTGGGCTGGGGCGAGTTCGACATCCTGGAGCTCAACGGCCTGCCGCGTGAGCTGGTCCTGGAGCGCCTGCGGCACGCCGACGTCATCTACGCCGAGGGCGGCAACCACTACCACCTCGCCCGCAGCCTCACCGAGAACGGCCTGGCCGAGGACTTCCGGGAGCTGCTCGAGAGCCGCGTCTACGTCGGCGTCAGCGCGGGGTCGATGATCTTCAGCAGCCGGCTCGACGAACGCTCCGCCGACGTCATCGGCGACGTCGCCGACCTGCATCTGCTCGGCGCGACCACGATCCGGCCGCCGCTGGGCCTGTTCGACTGGTACCTCAAGCCGCACCTGTACTCGCCCGACTTCCCCGAGCGCGACGACGCCTGGGCCGAGGCCATCGCCGCCGCGGCCGACTTCCCGATCTACTTCATCGACGACCAGACCGCGATCCGCGTGGACGGCGCGGAGATCGAGGTCGTCTCCGAGGGCACCTGGCGCCATTTCCCCGGCCCCGGCCCGGTATCCGCCCCAGTGACCCTCCCCGAATCCTGATTCAGCCGCCACCCCTACCCGACGTTGTGCGGCCGGAATTGCGCGCTGATCCGCGGACCCACCGGCCTCGCCGTCTTCGGCACGGCGTGGTCGAAGGTGCGCTGGCACGTCCCGCCCATCACCACGAGATCCCCGTGCCCGACCTCATGCCGCCGGACCGGGCCGCCGCCGCGCGGCCGCAGCGCGAGGGTGCGCGGCGCGCCGAGGGAGAGGATGGCGACCATCGTGTCCTGCGAGCTGCCGCGCCCGAAGCGGTCCCCGTGCCACGCGACGCTGTCGCGCCCGTCGCGGTAGAGGCACATGCCGAGGCTGGTGAACGGCTCCCCCAACTCCTCGGCGTAGTGCGCGCTCAGCCGCTCGCGGGCGGCGGCGAGGATCGGATCGGGCAACGCCTCGCCCTTGCGATACCCGCACAGCAGCCGCGGCACGTCGACGACCCGGTCGTACATCCGCCGCCGCTCCTCGCGCCACGGCAGCCGATCGACCAGCCGCGCGAACAGCTCGTCCGCCCCCGTGATCCAGTGCGGCCGCACGTCGAGCCAAGCTCCCCGGCCCAGCTCGACCCGCCGCGTCGCGCCCGCGAGCGGCCCGACGACGATCTCGTCCGCGACGTCGAGCAGCGATCCCTGCAGTGCCCCTTCCATGCCTTCACGGTAACACCAGATCGAACGTGTGTTCTATAGTGGCCGCATGAGATGGTCCGGCCAGCTGATCGACGCGGAGGACGGCGGCACCCGCCAGGGCGCGCTGTTCGAGGCCGAGCCGGTCGTGCGCACCTTCGACACCCCCGGCTTCCGCGGCTCCACCTTCTACGAGGTCCGCGCCAAGTCGGTGCTCAACCGCGTGCCGGGACAGATGCCCTTCTTCGACTGGACCGTGAACCCCTACCGGGGCTGCGGCCACCGCTGCGTCTACTGCTTCGCCCGCAAGACCCACACGTACCTCGACTTCGACGCCGGCCTGGACTTCGACACCCGCATCGTCGTGAAGGTCAACGCCCCCGAGGTCCTGCGCCGCGAACTGGCCCGCCCCTCCTGGACGCGCGACCACGTGGCCATGGGCACCAACGTGGACTGCTATCAGCGCGCTGAGGGCCGCTACCGGCTGATGCCCGGCATCATCAAGGCCCTGGCCGACTCCGGCACCCCGTTCTCCATCCTCACCAAGGGCACGCTGATCCTTCGCGACCTGCCGCTGCTCAAGAGCGCCGCCCGCGAGGTGGACGTGGGCCTGAGCATGTCCATCGGCTTCGTGGACGAGAAGCTCTGGCGCGAGGTCGAGCCCGGAACCCCCAGCCCCGCCCGGCGCCTGGACACCGTCCGCGCCCTGACCGACGCGGGCCTGGGCTGCTCGGTCCTGATGGCCCCGATCCTGCCCCGGCTCTCCGACAGCCCGGAGCAGCTGCGCGCGACGGTGGAGGCGATCGCGGCCGCCGGCGCGACCTCCGTCACCCCGCTGATGCTCCATCTGCGCCCCGGCGCCCGCGAGTGGTACGCGGCCTGGCTCAAGGAGCGCCACCCCGACCTGGTGGCGCGCTACCGGGCCCTCTACCGCCGTGGCTCCTACCTTCCCCAGGGCTACGCCGACCGCGTCACCGCCGAGGTGCGAGAGATCGCCGCCGCCTGCGGGATCAAGCGCCCCGTCCGCGGCGCCAACCGCAAGCCCGCGGCCGACGTCGTCACCCCCGCGCCCGCCCCGGAGGCCGAGCCGCGGGCTGAGCAGCTCAGCCTCTGGGACTGACCGATACCTCCCGGTCCCTACCGCAGGCCGGCGAACAGATCGTCCTCCGGCAACGGCGCCTCGGTGGAGTCCTGCACCCGCACGAAGGTCTCGCGCCCCATCAGCTGCGTGAA
>DASTAE010000064.1:0-4651 GCA_035712985.1 Actinospica sp. | reverse complement strand
ACCCCAGTGTTCATCGATGGATCAGAACTCGATTCTCTTGCGCGCGAGGGCAGGCGTGACCTCCCCCAAGGTGACGTGGCCTGAGTACGCTACGCCCACGTACGGAACGGTAACCTCGAATCGTGATAACCATCTGATAACAGGTGCTGGGAATTCTGGTCCGAACCGGGCCCGAGGTGGACGCGCGGGCCTCTCACCCGTGTGGCCCAGCTCACGTTACTGAACGGTAGTTTTGTCGGCGATCCCCACTACGATGTCCGAAGAAGAGTTCGTTCCCCACGGAGGCTCCGAGCATGAAAATCGTCGTCCTGGTGAAGCAGGTGCCGGACACGGCCGCCGACAAGCGGCTCGACCCGGACACCCTGGCCGTGGACCGCGGCGCGGTCGACGGGCTGATCAACGAGATGGACGAGTTCGCCGTCGAAGAGGCGCTGCAGCTCGTCGAGAAGCACGGCGGCGAGGTCACGGTCGTCTCGATGGGCCCGGACGACGCCACCGACGCCTACAAGAAGGCGCTGCAGATGGGCGCCGACAAGGCCGTCTTCCTGACCGACCCGGCGCTGGCCGGCTCGGATGCGCTGGCCACCTCCGAGGCGCTCGCCAAGGTCCTCGGCACCCTCGAGTTCGACCTGGTCATCCTCGGCTCCGAGGCCTCGGACGCGCGCACCTCGCTGACCCCGGCGCTGCTCGCCGAGCGGCTCGGCCTGCCGCAGCTCACCTTCGCCTCCAAGGTCGAGGTGGACGGCACCGCGATCCGGATCAACCGGCTCACCGACTACGGCCACGACGTGGTCGAGGCCACGCTGCCCGCCGTCGTCTCCGTGGTGGAGAAGATCAACGAGCCGCGCTACCCCTCCTTCAAGGGCATCATGGCCGCGAAGAAGAAGCCGGTCGAGACGCTCGACGTGGCGGGTCTGGGCCTGGACGCCGCGAGCGTCGGCTGGGCCGGCTCGCGCTCGAAGGTGGTCGACGCGACCGTCGCCCCGCCGCGCGCCAAGGGCACCATCGTCACCGACGAGGGCAACGGCGGCGTCGAGCTGGTCGAGTTCCTCGCTTCCAAGAAGTTCGTCTAGGCCGGGAAGGTACCGAATCACATGTCTGAGATCCTCGTCCTGGTCGAGCACACGGACGGCGACGTCAAGAAGGTCACCCTCGAGCTGCTGACCAAGGCCCGCGAGCTCGGCACGCCGGGCGCGGTCTTCATCGGCGCCGGCTTCGAGAAGGCCAAGGACAAGCTCGGCGAGTACGGCGCGGCCAAGGTGTACGTGGCCGAGGACGCCGAGCTCACCGGCTACGTCGTCGCCCCCAAGGCCGAGCTGCTGGCCAAGCTGGTGGCCGAGGCCTCGCCCGCGGCGGTGCTGGTCGCCGCGACCGCCGAGGGCAAGGAGGTCGCCGGGCGCCTGGCGATCAAGACCGGCTCCGGCATCCTGACCGACGCCGTGGACCTGAAGCTGGACGGCGAGGTCTTCGTGGCCGAGCAGTCCATCTTCGGCGGCTCCTCGGTGGTGCACTCGGCCGTGACCGCGGGCACCCCGATCGTGGCCATGCGGCCGAACGCGACCCCGCCGGCCCCGGAGACCGCCGCCGCCGAGCGCGTGGACGTCTCCGTGGAGCTCAGCGAGTCCGCGAAGCTGGCGAAGGTCGTCGAGAAGGTGGCCGTGCCCAAGGGCGACCGCCCCGAGCTGACCGAGGCCGCGATCGTGGTCTCCGGCGGCCGCGGCGTCGGCTCCGCCGAGAAGTTCTCCGTGATCGAGGCCCTCGCCGACCAGCTCGGCGCGGCCGTCGGCGCCTCGCGCGCCGCGGTGGACTCCGGCTGGTACCCGCACCAGTCGCAGGTCGGCCAGACCGGCAAGACCGTCTCCCCGCAGCTGTACGTCGCCGCCGGCATCTCCGGCGCGATCCAGCACCGCGCGGGCATGCAGACCTCGAAGACCATCGTCGCGATCAACAAGGACCCGGAGGCGCCGATCTTCGAGCTCGTCGACTACGGCGTGGTCGGCGACCTGTTCAACGTGGTCCCGCAGGCCACCGAGGAGATCGGCAAGCGCAAGTAGCGGTCCGCTCGGCCCGCACCCGGTTCCCTCCGTCCCCCCGTCGCCTAACCTGGTGGCGGGGGGACGGCCCGTTTTCCCGGCAGTTCCTCGGCGCCGGGCCTGGTCGGCGCGGCGGCACACTAGAATCGACTTGCCATGACCTACCTCGACCACGCGGCGACGACGCCCCTGCACCCCGACGCGATCGCCGCGCTGAACGCGCAGTTCGGCCTCGTGGGCAACGCGAACTCGCTGCACGGCCCCGGGCGCGCCGCCCGCCGCGTCGTCGAGGAGTCGCGCGAGGCGGTCGCGGCGGCCTTCGGCGCCCGGCCCAGCCACGTCGTGTTCACCGGGGGCGGCACCGAGGCGGACAACCTCGCCGTCAAGGGCCTGTACTGGTCTCGCCGCGACGAGCAGCCGCGCCGCACCCGCATCGTGGCCGCCCGGATCGAGCACCACGCCGTCCTCGACGCGCTGTTCTGGCTGGAGCAGCACGAGGGCGCCGAACTGAGCTGGCTCCCGGTCGAGGCGGACGGCTCCGTGCGCCCGGAATCCCTCGACGCCGCGCTCGCCGTCGACCCCGAGAACGTCGCCCTGGTCACCATCATGTGGGCGAACAACGAGGTCGGCACCGTGCTCCCGATCCCCGAACTGGCCGCGATCGCGCACCGGTACGACGTGCCGATCCACTCCGACGCCGTCCAGGCGGCCGGCCACCTCCCGGTCGACTTCACCGCGAGCGGCCTCGACGCGATGACGATCACCGGCCACAAGCTCGGCGGCCCCATCGGCGTGGGCGCGCTGCTCCTAGGCCGCGAAACCAAGCTGACCGCGCTGCAGCACGGCGGCGGCCAGGAGCGCGACGTGCGCTCCGGCACCCTCGACACCCCCGCCATCGCCGCCTTCGCCGCGGCCGCCACGGCGGTCAAGGCCGACCAGCCCGCCGAGTTCAAGCGGCTGACCACCCTGCGCGACCGCCTCATCGAGGGCGTGCTGGCGACCGTACCCGACGCCGTCCTCTCCGGCCCGCCCATCGGCCGGCCCGAGCCCGCCGACGCCCCCGACCGCCTCCCCGGCATCGCCCACTTCTGCTTCCCGGGCTGCGAGGGCGACTCCCTGCTGCTGCTGCTGGACGCCCGCGGCATCTCCTGCTCGACCGGCTCCGCCTGCTCAGCCGGGATCGCGCAGCCGAGCCACGTCCTGCTGGCCATGGGCGCCGGCGAGGACCTGGCCCGCGGCTCCCTGCGCTTCTCCCTCGGCCGCACCTCCACCGACGCCGACGTCGACGCCCTCCTCGAGGCCCTGCCCGCCGTCGTGACCCGGGCCCGGGCGGCAGGACTGAGCTGAGGCGTCGCCGCAGGCGTCGAAAGAGCGTTGCGCCAGGTCATGCCAGGCGTAGCTACTCAACCGATGGTGTGATTATCGGCGAAGGATCGGGCAGAATCGCCGTACGGCAGCGTAGAAAGGGTCGACCGATGACGCAGGACGAGGAGGACCCGGACATGCTCGCTTTCGCCCCAGTGCTGCCCGGCACGCCGCCGGACGGCTGGACGCTCGACAACCTTCCCCCCGATCTGCCGAAGCACACAGAACTGATCCGGGGGACGCTCGTCATGAGCCCGCAGAAGGTCTGGCATATGGCCGTCGTGGATACGCTGAAGATCCTGATCCGCGAGCAGTGCCCCGCGGAGTACGAGGTTCGGCGCGAGATGGCGATTCGCAAGACCAATCGTTCCGCGCCCGAGCCCGACCTGTCCATCGTGCACGCGAGCGCCGTCGACTGGGACAAGACCATCTACCTGCCCGGTGAGGTCGCCATGGTCGCCGAGGTGATCTCGCCCGAGTCCGAGGAGCGGGACCGCGATGACAAGCCGGTTATGTACGCGCACATGGGGATTCCCACGTTCTGGCTGATTGAGCGCGGTCAGGACAACGCGCCGATCGTGCACGAGCACTACCTCTACGCGGGCGTCTACAAGCCGATCAGGACGCACACGGGCCGGCTGACGACCAGCGTGCCGTTCCTGATCGACATTCCGCTCACCGTCCCCAACCGCTAGTACGACAAAGCGGCTGCGCGGCTCGCGTACCCTGGAGATATGCGAGTTCTAGCAGCGATGTCCGGGGGAGTCGACTCGGCGGTGGCGGCGGCCCGGGCCGTGGCGGCGGGGCACGAGGTGACCGGGGTGCACCTGGCGCTGTCCCGCAATCCGCAGTCCTTCCGGACCGGGGCGCGGGGATGCTGCACGATCGAGGACTCGCGGGACGCTCGGCGCGCGGCCGACGTGATCGGGATCCCGTTCTACGTGTGGGACATGGCCGAGCGCTTCCACGCCGACGTGGTGGACGACTTCGTCGCCGAGTACGCGGCGGGCCGGACGCCGAACCCCTGCCTGCGCTGCAACGAGAAGATCAAGTTCGCGGCGGTGCTGGACAAGGCTCGGTCGCTCGGCTTCGACGCCGTGTGCACCGGGCATTACGCGCGGATCGTGGACGGGCCCGACGGGCGCGAGCTGCATCGGGCGGCCGATCCCGCGAAGGACCAGTCGTACGTGCTCGGGGTGCTGGACGCCGGGCAGTTGGCCAGCTCGCTCTTCCCGCTGGGCGATTCGCTCAAG
>DASTAE010000063.1:0-22788 GCA_035712985.1 Actinospica sp. | reverse complement strand
GGTCACGTTGAGCGTGTTGAGCGCCCACTCCTGGGCGGCGATGGGGTTCTGCGCCGCCGCGAATGCCGCGCCGGAGCCGACGAACGCCAGCGCGAGCGCTCCTCCGAGTGCCGCCGCCCGTCCGTAAAACCGCTGTTGCCGCCGCATGCGCCGCTCCCGTGTCCGCCCCAGTACGTCGATATCGCCCGTGCCATACCCGGACCAGGCTAGCGTCACTCGCTACTCGATGACGCCGCCGGGCGGGGCGGCGTTCTTCATCTTGTCGCCGTACCAGTAGTCCGGGTCCTCCTTGAGCCAGCTGGCCCGATTGCCGCGTTCGCCCTGGCCGCCACCGGCGCCTCCGCCGCGCATGCCGCCCATTCCGCCACCCATCATGTTGTTCTGGGTGCCGTTGGCGCCTTCGGCCTCACCGGCTGCCGCCGCGGCGGCGCTGCCCGCGGCCGTGCCCGAACCCTCGCCGGCCTGCGTGCCGTAGCCGGTGCCGCCGGCCTCTTCACCGAGTTCGCCGGTTCCCGTTCCGCCGCTGAGTGAGGAACCACGTCCGCCCGCGCCGCCGAAGCCGCCCGCGCCGCCGCCCTCTCCACCGAGTGCGCCGCCGCCGAGGCCGCTGAGCTTCGCGGAGCCGAAGCGACCGCCACCCGCGCCGCCCGTGCCGCTGCCGCCGAATCCCGGCTCGCCCTCGCCCGGGATGGAACCGCCGCCGAACGGGCTTTCCCCGGTGCTCGAGCCGATGGGCGGGTACGAGCCGGTGTAGCCGCTGCCGCCCGTGGGATTGAGACCGCCGCCGGTCACGCCGGTGGTCGTCGGGCTGGTGATGCCGGTGGTCGGGTTGTAGCCCGTTCCCGAGGTCACGGTCGAGGAGGGCAGGTGCGTGTCCGTCACGCCCGAACCCGAGTAGCCCGCGCCGCTGCCCGAGGAACCCGAACCCGAGCCGTAGCTTCCGCTCGGTATTCGGGCGCTGGCTCCTCCTCCGCCGCCGCCACCGCCGCCGCCGATCGGCATTCCGACGGGCATCGGCATCACCATTCCCGTGCCGGAGCCACTGCTGCCAGACCCGTTCGAAGAGCTACCGCTGCCGCTCTTGTCACCCTTGCCGTCGCCGTTCCCGTTGGTCCCGGTGTCGGTGGAGCCGTCCTTGTAGCCGTTGCTCGCCTGCAGATGCGAATTAGCCGTCGAATACGCCGACGCCAGCTGCGTCATCACCGACGTCGCCGCGGCCTTCTTGTTGGCCATGTCGTCGGAGGCGGCCTTGGAGGCCACGTAGGAGGCGCCGTCGGTCAGGATTCCCAGACCCCACTCGGAGACCGGGTTGCTGTTGATGGCGGCGAGGTCCTGCTCGGCCTGGCTGGGCGGGCTGGGCATGTTGGTCTTGGCCCAGTTCAGGGACTGGCCCGCGTAGCTCATCCAGGTGTGGGTGTTGTCGGCGGTCTGGGCGTGCTGCTGCATCTGGGTGACCAGGGCGTTGGCCTGCTGGCTGAACTGGTCGGCGGCCGCGCCGGTCCAGGAGGACTGGATCTTGTTCAGCGTGGTCTGCAGGTCGGTGGTGGCCTGGACCACGGACTTGGCATGGGTCGCGTTGAGGGTGGCCGCGTTCTCGACGTCGGCCGGCGAGCCCGATTGCACGAAGTCGTACAACTGCTGGTGGGACATGGAACCGTAGTCGGTCATGGTCTGCCGCCTCCCCCGGGCCTACTCTTCGCTGCTCGTGTCGTTGGACGTGTTCGAGTCGTTCTGCTGGGAGATCGATCCCGAATTCGTCGAGGTGGACGACGTGGTCGTCGTCGTACCGGTCGTCGTCGTGCCCTGCGTCGTGGTGGTCGACGTGGCCGGGGTCGCCGAGGAGTACGCGGCGGTGCTGCCGCTCTGGCCCGACGTGGTGGCCGGCGCGCTGGTGGTCGGGGTCGTGCCGAACCCGCCGCTCTGCGTCTCGTACTTCGTCACGATCTTGTTGAAGGAGTCCGTGATCTGCTGCTCGGTCTCCTGGTAGCTCTGCGCGCTCTTGCCCAGCGAGCTCGCCATCGCGTTGACCAGCTCGGAGATCTCCTTGAAGTTGGTCATCATCTGCTGCATCACGCTGTTGTACGTGTTGCTGAGCTGGACCGCCTCGTCGAAGGCGCCGAGTCCGTTGTTGGCGCCGCCCATGCCGAGGGCGCCGGTGGCCGAGTCGATCGCCGTGAGGACCTCGTTGGTGGTCAGCGCCTGGTTGGCCGTGGTCAGGTCGTCGAGCGCCTTGAGGATCTCCTTCTGATACGTCTGCAAGGCGCTGATCTCCGCCAGGTAGAACGAGCTGGCCGTTCCGCTCATAGATTCCCGCCCCGCCTTCCCCGCGCAGCCGCGCTCACGTCGCTCTCATCTTCCACTGTAGCGAATCCGCTGCGTGGCGGGCAGCCGCCGGTATGGCAGAGCTCTTCGCTGCTTCGGGGCCGCCGGTCCCGTCGGGGGAGAGGGAGGCACGGCCGGCCTGCCCGCGGGTGCCGGAGCACCGTCGCGGAGCAGGCCCGTCCTGCCATCCCGAGGCACGCGGGCTGCACCGCACTCGACTGCGGCGTGGTCTCAGCCCCACCGGTCCTTACCTAATCACAGCCGCGCGCGGGAAAGAACCCCGCGATGGTTCATTACCTAGGTCTGAAACCGGCTTTTAGCGGTCTTTACCCTCGGGAACTCCGGGGGTTTCCGGCACGTCGCGGGCCCGCGGGCCGCCGCGCGCTATGTGGCGTCCTGGCGCGGCTGGACAACCTCGCGGAAAAGGTATATCGCCCCGGCGGCCAGCGGGATGGCGAGCAGGGCGCCGACGACGCCGAGCAGCGCGGCGCCGATCAGCGCCGCTATCACCGCGACCATCGGGGGCACGTCCACGGAGCGGGACATCACCCGCGGGTAGATGATGAAGTTCTCGAACTGCTGATACACGATGAAGAACAGGCCCGCCGCCAGCGCCTTCGCCGGGGAGTCAAGGAAGACGATCGCGGTCACCAGCAGGGCGCCGATCGTGGCGCCCACCAGGGGGATCAGGTCGGTGAGCGCGATCAGCAGCGCGAGCGGCAGCAGGAACTCCACCTGCAGCACGCCGAGCATCAGGAACGCGGCCAGCCCGGCCAGCGCGGCGACGGTCGCGGCGCCCGAGACGTAGCCGCCCATCCGCGCGAGCACCCCCTCGGACAGCAGCGCGACCCGCGGGCGGCGCGAGGCGGGCACGAAGCGCAGGGAGGCGGCGCGGATGGCGGGCAGCGAGCCGAGGAAGTAGATCGTCATCACGATGACGGTGAAGGCCTCGAAGATGGACGTGATGACGAACTCGCCGAAGCCCAGGATGCTGCCCGCGATCACCTGCGCCGTGTCCGCGCCGGAGAACATCGTCTGCAGCCGGCCGACCACGTTGTAGCGCTGGTCCAGGTTGGCGATCGTGCGGTTGCGCTCGAGGGTCTCCAGGCGCTGCGGCATCGAGCCGATCAGGCCGCTGGTCTGGGTGGCCAGCGGCTGGGCGATCGCGGTGAGGAACGCGGCGATCAGCAGCAGTCCGCCGCCGGCCACGACGAGCACGGCGAGGCCGCGCGGCATCCCACGCGCCGTCAGCCGCTCGACCAGCGGGTTCAGCCCGACCGCGATCAGCAGCGCGATCAGGATGAGGATCAGCTCGGTGGTGACGGCGAGCAGCGACTGCGCGAGGTAGTAGCAGATGAGGACGCCGAGGCCGCCGACGAATCCTATGTAGTACGGGTGCGAGCGGCGAAAGGGCAGGCCGCGCCGCCGCGGGGAGGGCGGCTCGGTCCGGGTCGCCGTGGGCCCGCCCGACTCCGAGAGTTCCGCCATGGATCAGAGCATAAAGGTCCCCCGCACGGCCGCGGCCGTGCGGGGGACCTCTGGTCCCGAAAGGGGGGACCGACTACCGGGACTGGGCCGGAACCGAGTCGTCGGCGTCGGCGTCGGTGCCGACGCCGCCCATCAGGCCGGCCAGGGCGCCGCCCGCGGCACCGCCGGTGAGGGTCGCCAGCATCTCGCGCACGTTGTGCAGCTGGGCGTTGATCGAGTCGCGACGGTGCGTCAGGGCCGCCAGCTCGCGCTCGGCCTCCGAGCGGATCCGGTCGGTCTTCGCGCGCGCGTCGGCGATGATGTCGTCCGCCTGGCGCTGCGCGGTCTCGATCGTCTGCCGGGCGCGGCGCTCGGCGTCCGTGCGCATCTTCTCGGCCTCGAGCCGGATCTGCTCGCTGCGGGTCTCGACCTCGGCCAGGTGCTTCTCGGCCTTGGCCTGACGCGCCGCCAGGTCACGCTCGGACTGCTCGCGCCGCTTGGCGAGCTTGGTCTCGAAGTCCGTCGCGGCGGCCGCGGCCGACGCCCGGATCTCCTCGTAGTGCGCCTCGGCCTCGGCCCGCTTGGCGGCGGCGTCCTTGGCCGCCTCGGCGCGGGTCTGGTTCGCCTCCTCCTTGGCGCGCTCGTTCATCCGCACGCCCTCGGCCTCGGCCTTGGCGCGGACTTCCTTGCCGTAGTTCTCGGCGTCGGTGCGTACCTGGCCGGCGGCCTGCTCGGCGAGCTCGCGGTGCTGGTCCGCGGCGCGGCGGGCCTCCTCGCGCAGGTCCTTGGCCTCTTCTTCGGCCAGGCGCAGGATCTTCTCGACCCGGGCGCCGAGGCCCGCGTAGGAGGGCTCTGAGTCGGAGAGCTGGGCCTGCACGGACTGGTTCTCCAGGTGGAGCTCCTCGATCCGCTTCTCCAGCGCGGAAACGCGCGCGTGCGCGGTGTCTCGCTCCGCCGTCAGCTTCGTGACGCGCTCGTTCGTCTGGGCGACGTCATAGCCCCTGCGAACGACTTCGAGGCCGAGGGGAGAGGTGGTCTCGCTCATCTACTTTCCGTCTCTGACTTGACCGTCGAGGGTAGGTCGAATCTTTCGGCTGGCCCGGCGGTACGGCTGTCGGCACAGTGTCTGGTCTAGCGACGTACGTCGTGGGAGGTCTCGGGCAATCCTGTCACGTTTCCGAGCCCGTTGGGTACGCGTCGTGCGGATTCGCCGCGGCATCCCACCTGGAGGAGTGGCACCTCGGCGACATCACATTATCCGTCGGTCTGCTCAGTGGAACCCACCGCCTCTCCGGTCCGTCGTACTGTTACACGTTCGCGATACACGTGCGCGCCCCCTGTCCCAGCAGGCACTCGAGCGCGTGTCCGCTATTGCTTCTTGGGCGCGTCCGCCGAGAAACCGGGCAGCGGTCCGGTGAGCGCGTCCAGCACGCCCTGCACCCGGGCCATCTCGTCGGTGATCGCGTCCCGGCGCCGGATCATGGCGTCGACCTCGCGCTGCGCCTCGGCCTTCGACTTCTCAGCCTCGCTCCTGGCCTTGGCCACGAGGGCGTCGGCCGCCTTCTCGGCCGAGGCCTTGAGCGCCGAGGTCTCGGCCGCGGCCTCCTGGCGCAGCCGCTGGGCCTCCCGCTGCGAGGCCGCCACCTGGTCGGCGACGGTGTTGCGCAGCTTGTCCGCGCCCGCGTGCGCCTCGGCGAGCGTCTTGGCCGCCTCCTTGCGCGCGTCCTCGAGCTCCCGGCGCGCCTGCGCCACGAGCTCGTCGGCCTGCCGCGCCGCGGTCTGCAGCGAATCGGCGGCCTTCTTCCGTGCGTCACTCGTGGTGCGGTCGGCCTGGGCGTTCGCGTCCGAGGTCAGGCGGTCGGCCTGGGCCCGGGTGTCGGTGAGCAGCTTGGTCGCGTCCGCCTGCGCCTTGTCGGTGATGCCCTCGGCGCCGGCCCTGATCCGGTCCACCTCGGCGCGCGCCTCCGCGGTGATCTTGTCCGCGGCGGACCGGGCCTCGGCCTTGGAGTTCTCCGCGTTGGCCGCCGCGGCCGCGGCGATCTTCGCAGCCTCCTGACGGGCGGTGACGACCAGCTCGTCGGCCTCGCCGCCCGCCTTGGCCAGCTTCTCCATCGCCTGCTTGCGCGAGTCGGCCAGCGCGTCGGTGGCCTCCTTGCGGGTCTGGTCGGCGGCGGCGTTCGCGTCGGCCACGGTCTTGTCGGCCTTGGCCTGCGCCTCGGCGAGCCGCTGCTCGGCCTGCTTGCGCGCGGACTCCAGCACGCCGTCGGCGCTCGCCCGGATCCGGGCGACCTCGTCCCGAGCGGCCTGGATCGCGTCCGCGTTCTCCCGGATCGTGTCCTTGGTGAGCTTCTCCGCCTCGACCTTGGCCTTGGCCCGCAGCGAGGTGGCGTCCTCGCGCAGCCTGGTCGCCTCGGCCTTGGCCTCGTCGCGCATCCGCTGCGCGTCCTCGGCGGCCTTCGCCCGCAGCTGCGAGGTCTCGGCGGCCGCCTTCTCGCGCAGCGCCTTCGTCTCGGCGTCGGCCGTGTCCCGCAGCGCCTTCGTCTCGACGTCGGCCGCGTCCCGCAGCGCCTTCGTCTCCGCGGCGGCCTCGTCGCGCAGCCGCTGCGCCTCGGTGCGGGCCTCGCCGAGCGAGCGCTCGCCGTCCGCGCGGGCCTCGGCCAGTGCCTTGTCAGCCTGCTGCTTCAGCGCGAGGGCGGCGGTCTCCGCCTCGGCCTTGACGGTCGCGGCCTCCTGCTGGGCGGAGGTGATCATCCCGTCCGCGCGGGCCCGGATCGACGCCGCGTCCGCCTCGGCCTGCTCGCGCAGCCGAGCAGCCTCCGCCTTGGCGGCCTCGCGCACGGTGTCGCCCTCGGCCACGGCGGTCTGCTTGAGCGCGTCCGCCGCGCGCTGGGCCTCGGCCAGCTTCTCGCTCGCGGCCCGCTCGGCCTCGGCGGACTTCGCGGCGATCTGCTCCTCGTTCTTCGCCCGGAGCGCCGCGACCTCCTTGCGGGCGGCGTCCCGCATGGCCTCGGCGCCGGCCTCGGTGTCCGTGCGGATCTTGTCGGCTTCCTCGGCGGCCTCGCGGCGCGCCTTGGTCGCGGCCGCCTCGGCCTCCGAGCGCAGCGTGTTCGCCGCGGCCCGCGCGTCCTCTATGGTCTTCTCGGCCTGCGACGTCGCTTCCTCGACCAGCTTCGTCGCCGTCGCGGTGGACTCCGCGGCCAGCTTGTCGGCGGCCGTCTGCGTCGTGACCCGCAGCGACTCGGCGGCCTCGGTGGACTCGGCGCGCAGCTGCTCGGCCCGCGCCGTCGCCTCGGTGACCAGACGCTCGGCCTCGGCCCGCGCCGTCTCCACCGCCGAGGTCGCCTCGGCCGTCGCGGCGTCGGTGATCTCCTTCGCGGCCGCGGTGGCCACGCCGTGCGCGCCGGAGGCCTCCTCGTGCAGCTCGGCCGCCTCGCCGCGCAGCCGCCTGGCGTCCTCGTGCAGCGACCCGGCCTCCTCGCGCAGCCGCGCGGTCTCGGTCTGCCTGCGCTCCAGGTCCGCCGCGGCCTCGTCGCTCAGCCGCTGAGCGGCCGCGCGGGCCTCGGCGACGGCGCGCTCCGCCTCGGCGGCGGCCTCGGCCAGCGTCTGCGCGGCCTGCTCCTCGCGGGCGGCCGCGGCCAGGTCGGCGTCCTCGCGCGTCTTCGCGGCCTGCGAAGCCGCCTCGGCCACGATCCCCTCGGCCCGCTCCTCAGCCTGCTGACGCAGTCGCGCCGCGGCCTGTTCGGACTCGGTGCGCAGCCGGGCGGCGACCGCGGTCGCCTCGTTGACGGCGCGCTCGGCCTCGGCGCGCGCCCTGTCCCGCGCCGCCTGCGCCGTCGCGTTCGCCTCGGCGGTGAGCTCCGCCGCGCGCGCCTGTGCTTCGGCCCGGGTGTGCGCGGCGTCCTGATCCGCCGCGGCCAGCCGCCTCGCGGACTCCGTTTCGGTGTGCTCACGCAGACGAGCCGCGTTGGCCTCAGTGGTCTCACGCAGCTCGTTGGTCTCGGATTGGACCATCGACCTTATCCGCGCGGCCTCGGCCGTGGCCTCGTCCACCTGGCGGCGCGCCTCGGCCGTGGACTCAGCCTTCAGATTCGCCGCGGCCTGGTCGGCGGCGGCGCGCAGCTGGTTGGCGACCTCCTCGGCCTCCGCCTGCACGCGCGCGGCCTCGGTCTGAGCCATCGTCAGCAGCTTCTGCGCGCTGGTGGACGCGGAGGCGTTCTGCTTGGCGGCGGCCTCCTGCAGCGCCACGGCCCGCTGCTCGCTGTCGGTCATCCGCTTGCGCGCCTCGGCCAGGCCGGCGTCGACCTCGGCCTGCGCCTGGGCCCTGACCTGGTTGGCGAACTCCTGGGCCCGCAGCACCTCGGCCTGGGCCTGCTCACGCAGGGCCCTTATCTCCTCGGCGGCCTGCGCCCTGGCGTCCTCGATGGCCCGGTGCCGGATCGCGTCGGCCTCGCTGCGGACCCGCTCGGCCCACGCGACCGACTCGTTGACCTGCGCCTCGACGCCCTGGCGCCGCTCGGCCAGCTCAGTCTCGAGCAGCGCCCTGCGCTCGGCCACCTCGGACTGCAGCCGCTGCGCGTCGTGCTCGGCCTGGGCGCGCAGCTGGTCGGCCTGCTGCTGCGCGTTGCGCAGCATCTGGTCGACCCGGCCGGAGATGTTGTTGAACTGCGGGTGCAGGCCGCGGCGGAACTCGTGCAGCTTCGAGCGCAGGACCTCGATCTGGTACGCCAGGTCCTCGGCGTGGTTGACCGCCTCGTCCCGCTCCTCGCGCAGCCGGGTGAGCTCGGTCTCGATCTCGTCGAGATGGGCGTCGACCTCGTAGCGGTTGTAGCTCAGCTGCTCCTGCGAGGGCGGCGGGGCCTGCGGCGGCATGCCGGGCTGGCCGCCCTGCCCCTGGTAGTTCCCCGGGTACCCGCCGTTGCCGGAATAGGCATGGTGGGGGCGTGAACCGTACGAGGTCCGTTCGTCCACGCGCCCGTATCCCATGAGTGCCTATGGTGTCAGAAGACCGGGCTCCGGCTCTAGACGTCTCGGAAGCGATCGATCTCGCTCCGGTGACGATCGCGCAACGCGCCGTCACGGACGCCGAGTCCCTCGCCCGGTGCAAGACACAGTACCCCGACTTTGCCCTGATGCAGATTGCGGTGGACGTCGAAGGCCGCCTGCCCGGCGTTCTCCAGGCTGTAGCTGCGGGAGAGCGTGGGGTGGATCATGCCCTTCTGGATCAGCCGGTTCGCCTCCCAGGCCTCCCGGTAGTTGGCGAAGTGCGAGCCGATGATCCGCTTCAGATTCATCCAGAGGTAGCGGTTGTCGTACTCGTGCTGGAAGCCGCTCGTCGAGGCGCAGGTGACGATCGTGCCGCCGCGGCGGGCCACGTAGACCGAGGCGCCGAAGGTCTCCCGGCCCGGGTGTTCGAACACGATGTCCGGGTCCTCGCCCCCGGTCAGCTCCCGGATCCTGGCGCCGAAACGCTGCCACTCCTTGGGATCCTGGGTCTGCGGGTCGGACCAGAACCTGTAGCCCTCGGCGGTCCGGTCGATGATGAGCTCCGCGCCCATCTGGCGGCAGATCTCAGCCTTCTGCGGCGAGGAGACCACGCAGACCGGGATGGCGCCGCCGTTGAGGGCGTACTGGGTCGCGTAGGAGCCGAGGCCGCCCGAGGCGCCCCAGATGAGCACGACGTCGCCCTGCTTCATCCCGGCGCCGTTGCGGGAGACCAGCTGCCGGTAGGCGGTCGAGTTGACCAGGCCGGGGCTGGCGGCCTCCTCCCAGGTCAGGTGGTCCGGCTTGGGCATCAGCTGGTTCGTCTTGACCAGCGCGATCTCGGCCAGGCCGCCGAAGTTGGTCTCGAAGCCCCAGATCCGCTGCTCCGGGTCCATCATCGTGTCGTTGTGCCCGGCGGAGTCCTCCAGCTCGACCGACTGGCAGTGCGCCACCACCTCGTCGCCCGGCTTCCACTTGTTCACGCCCGCGCCGGTGCGCAGCACGACGCCGGCCAGGTCGGAGCCGATGATGTGGTACGGCAGGTCGTGCCGCTTGGTCAGCTCCGAGAGCCGCCCGTACTTGCGCAGGAAGGCGAAGGTCGGGACCGGCTCGAAGATCGAGGTCCACACGGTGTTGTAGTTGATCGCGCTGGCCATCACCGCGACCAGGGCCTCGCCCGGGCCGAGCTCGGGCAGCGGCACGTCGTCTAGGTGCAGCGACTTGCGCGGATCCTTCTCCCACGTGGTCTGGCCCTCGAACATGCCGACCTCGTCCGCGTGCACCGTGACGGCGCGGTACGAGTCGGGCAGCGGCAGGTGGGCGTAGTCCTCGGGGGTCGCGGTGCCGCTCAGGATGGCAGCGCGAATCTCGTTGATGCTCATAGGGGTGTCGGCCTCCGAAAGGATGGTCGCTAGAGCAGCGGCATTGCTACTTGCGAGTAACTATGCCGATCGAGGCTCGCCTTGGCTAGGGGCTGAGACCACATTTCTGCGGTCCCAGCCTTACAGCCTGCACGGATGGCTATCCGGGGCTGACCACATAGAGCCGCTGGGTCGCCCGGGTGAGCGCCACGTAGAGGGTGCGCAGACCCGCCGGGGACTCGCCCGCGATCGCGTCCGGGTCCAGCACCACGGCCGCGTCGTACTCGAGGCCCTTGGCGTCCAGGTCGGTCACCACGATCAGCCGCGGATCGGCGTCCAAGCGCTCCCGGACGCCGTCGCACGCGGCGAGCGTGGTGATGACCCCGACCGTGCCCTCCACGGCCTCCAGGGCCGCCCGTACGGCCGCGCCGAGGTCGGCGAGCTCCTCCGGCGGGAAGCCGGTCTTGCGCACCGCCTCGGGCAGCTCCACGTCCGGCATCGCGCGCTTGGCGAACCGGCTCGCGTACTCGTAGATCTCGGCCGAGTTGCGGTAGTTGGTGCGCAGCTCGTGCCGGTAGCGCCGCTGGTCGCCGAGCGCGAGCTCCATCGCCTGCCTGGACTCCTCCGGGTCCGGCCAGGCGGACTGCACCGGGTCGCCGACCACGGTCCAGGACGCGCGCCGGCCGAGCCGCCCGAGCACCCGCCACTGCATCGGCGAGAGGTCCTGCGCCTCGTCCACGATGATGTGCGCGTAGGTCTCCCGGTTCAGGTCCTGCCTGGCCGGGTTGCGGTCCACCCACGAGGAGACCTCGGCCACGCCGGCGTCCGCGAAGGGGTCCTCGGGCTCCCGCTCCTCGACCGGCACCGGGCCGAGCAGCTGGTCGAGCTCGGCCAGCAGCGGCACGTCCTCGACGGTCCACGCGCCGTCGCGCCAGGACTCCGCCACCGGACCGAGCGCCGCGTCTTCCGCGAGCCCGCGCAGCACCTCGGCCGGGCTGCGGTAGGGCCACCACCGCTCGAGGAAGAGGTCGAACTCGGTCCGGTCCCGCAGGTCCCGGTCGAAGTGCGCGCGCTCGGTCCTGCGCCGGTCCCGCAGTTCGCGCGGCAGCCGCTCCCAGGCGGCCTCCAGCAGCGCCGTGGCCGCGTGCGCCCGCTGCGCGTTCGGCTGCGGGCCGCCGCTCTGGTGGCCGCGGCCGAGCGCGATCGAGCGCACCCGGTCCAGCGCCCGCCGGTCCAGGTGGATGATGTGGCCCTGATACGTGACCCGGAAGGACTCGGGCACGCCGGGGGGCGCGCCGCGCACCGCGCGCTCCAGGATCGGCAGCATGCCGAGGCCGCCCTTGACCGCCGCGAGCGCCGCCGTGTCGTGCCGGGTCGCGTGCACGCCGTCGAGCAGCTCGCCGAGGGAGCGCAGCGCGGCCGTGTGCTCGCCGAGCGAGGGCAGCACCTGCTCGACGTACTGGGTGAACACCCGCGAGGGGCCGACGATGAGCACGCCGCCGGACTCGAACCGCCGCCGCTCGTTGAACAGCAGGAAGGCCGCGCGGTGCAGCGCCACGGCCGTCTTCCCGGTGCCCGGGCCGCCGGTGATCAGCGTCGCGCCGTCGCCGGGGGAGCGCACCGCGAGGTCCTGCTCCCGCTGAATGGTGGCGACGATGTCGTGCATCACCGTGCCGCGCTTGCGGGTCAGCGCCGCCATCAGCGCGCCGTCGCCGATCACGGTCAGCTCCGGCGCCACCGGGCTCTCCGGCGCCAGCAGGTCGTCGTCCAGCCGGGTCACGCGGCGGCCCGCGCTCTTGATCGTGCGGCGGCGCACCACCCCGCGCCGCTCCACCGGCGTCGCCTGGTAGAAGACGGCCGCCGCGGGGGCGCGCCAGTCCACGGTCAGCGGGTTGTAGTCCTCGTCGCGCACCCCGAGGCGGCCGATGTACTGCACCTCGCGGTCCTCGAAGTCGAGCCGCCCGAAGACCAGGCCCTCCTCCTCGGCGTCGAGACGCTGCAGCCAGACCGCCGCCTGGTAGACGATCGAGTCGCGTTCGACCAGGCCGCCCTCGTGCCCGAACTGCGCGCGGCGATGGCCCTCCGCCTCATAGGCGCGGGCCCGGGCGCGGGTGGCCTCGAGGCGTTCGTAGACGCGGTCGACGTGCAGCTGCTCGCGCTCGATCTCGGCGGACGCGGCGTCGGGCTGTGGCAATTCAGGGACCTTCCGGGAATGGACTGGGTGTGAAACCAGACCGGAAAGTCTACCGGGAAGACAGCCGTCGCCCGAGTTCGCGGTACTCGGTCCAATGCCTGGTCAGCCGGAAGCGCGCGCCGTCCTGCCGGGTGACCAGCCAGGTGCCCGCCTTCTCGGTGACGGTCACCTGGTCCGCGAGGAAGAGCCCGAGCGCGCCGCGGCCGTTGGAGAGCACGAAGCCGCGGTCGAAGAGGTAGACCCGGGAGGCCTTCAGGACGCGCCGGGCGAACCAGGTGGCCGGGCGGTGGATGGAGATCAGGGTGCCCAGATTCTCCTGCGCCGCCAGGATCCGCAGCTGGTTCGGCACCGGCTCGGACGGTCCGTTCAGGTCACTCATGGACCGGGGACTGTACCAGTTCCGTGAGAATCCCCTGGCAGTCCTTGGGGTGAAGGAAGTTGATGGAGGAGCCGAACGTTCCGTGCCGCGGCTCCTCGTAGAGCGCGCGCACGCCGGTCCCGGTCACGGCCGCGGTCTCGGCCACGACGTCCGCGGTCCCGAAGGCCACGTGGTGCACCCCCTCGCCGTTCTTCTCCAGGAACTTCGCGATCGGCGACTCGGCGTGCAGCGGCTCGAGCAGCTGCAGGTAGGTGGAGCCGCCGTCATCAGTCCCGTTGATCCGGAGCATGGCCTCCTTGACGCCCTGCTGCTCGTTGACCTCCTGGTGAAAGACGGTGAATCCATACGTCCGCTCGTAGAAGGCGATGCTCGCGGCCAGGTCGCGGCAGGCGATCCCGATGTGGTCGACGCGGGTGATCATCTGTGAAGGTGCCCTTCCGTAGTGCAGGGATAGGGTCCCCGGCACGGGTGTGTCGGAGATGACAGCTACAGACCCTACTGGCGAGTAGCCCATTCGGCGATAGTGTGAAGTCACGTCCCCATACCTGAAGCATGCGATGGGAGTCTCCTTCATGACCACCTCCGTCATCGTCGCCGGAGCCCGCACCCCGATGGGTCGGCTGCTCGGTTCGCTCGCCCCGTTCTCGGGCGCGGACCTCGGCGCGGTCGCCATCAAGGCGGCCCTCGAGCGGGCCGGCGTCACCGGCGAGCAGGTCCAGTACGTGATCATGGGGCAGGTGCTGCAGGCCGGCGCCGGCCAGATTCCAGCGCGCCAGGCCGCGGTCAAGGCCGGCATTCCGATGAACGTCCCGGCGCTGACGATCAACAAGGTCTGCCTCTCCGGCCTCGACGCGATCGCGCTGGCCGACCAACTTATCCGGGCCGGCGAGTTCGACATCGTGGTCGCGGGCGGCCAGGAGTCGATGACCAACGCCCCGCACCTGCTGCCGAAGTCGCGGGCCGGCTACAAGTACGGCTCGATCGAGGTGCTCGACGCGATGGCCTACGACGGGCTGACCGACACCTTCGAGAACATCCCGATGGGCGAGTCCACCGAGAACCACAACACCCGCCTCGGCCTCGGCCGCGCCGAGCAGGACGAGGTCGCCGCGGCCTCGCACCAGCGCGCGGCGGCCGCGCAGAAGAACGGCCTGTTCGACGCCGAGATCGTCCCGGTGGAGATCCCGCAGCGCAAGGGCGAGCCGGTCGTGTTCAGCAAGGACGAGGGCATCCGCGCCGAGACGACGACCGAGACCCTCGGCAAACTGCGTCCCGCGTTCACCAAGGACGGCACCATCACCGCGGGCACCTCCTCGCAGATCTCCGACGGCGCGGCGGCGGTCGTCGTGATGAGCAAGGCCAAGGCCGAGGAGCTGGGTCTGACCTGGCTCGCCGAGATCGGCGCCCACGGCAACGTGGCCGGCCCGGACAACTCGCTCCAGTCGCAGCCCTCGAACGCCATCAGGCACGCGCTGTCCAAGGAGGGCCTGGAGGTCGGCGACCTCGACCTGATCGAGATCAACGAGGCCTTCGCCGCGGTCGCGGTCCAGTCCGCCAAGGACCTCGGCATCGACTTCGAGAAGATCAACGTGAACGGCGGCGCCATCGCCCTGGGCCACCCGATCGGCATGTCCGGCGCCCGCATCGTGCTGCACCTGGCGCTCGAACTCCAGCGCCGCGGTGGCGGTGTCGGAGCCGCGGCTTTGTGCGGCGGCGGTGGCCAGGGCGACGCCCTGATCGTCCGCGTCCCCGCCGCGGGCTGAGCGCCCGACCTATCCTCTGAGGATCAGCCGGAACACGAGTAAGGGATCAGAGACGACGTGCCCCCCGGAACCACGACCATCGACGTTCCCGCACTCATCGACCGCGCGCGCGGCGGCGACCCGCGCGCGGTCGCGAGGCTGATCTCCCAGGTGGAGGACGGCGCCCCGCAGCTCCGCGAGGTGCTCGAGGCCCTGTCCCCGTACGCGGGCTCCGCCTACGTCGTCGGGCTGACCGGTTCCCCCGGCGTGGGCAAGAGCACCTCGACGAACGCCCTGGTCGCCGAGTACCGCGCCCGGGGCAAGCGGATCGGCGTGCTGGCGGTGGACCCCTCGTCCCCCTTCTCCGGCGGCGCGCTGCTCGGCGACCGGGTCCGCATGCAGGACCACGCCACCGACCCCGAGGTCTTCATCCGCTCCATGGCCTCCCGAGGCCACCTCGGCGGACTGGCCGCGGCCACCCCCCAGGCGGCCCGCGTCCTGGAGGCGGCGGGCTGCGAGGTGATCCTCATCGAGACGGTGGGCGTGGGCCAGTCCGAGATCGAGGTGGCCTCCGCCGCCGACACCACGGTCGTCCTGCTCGCCCCCGGCATGGGCGACGGCATCCAGGCCGCCAAGGCCGGCATCCTGGAGATCGGCGACGTCTACGTGGTCAACAAGGCCGACCGCGACGGCGCCGACGCCACGGCCCGCGAGCTGAACCACATGCTCGCCCTCGGCGAGCGCCGCAACCCCGGCGACTGGCGCCAGCCCATCGTCAAGACCGTCGCCGCCAGGAACGAGGGCGTCACCGAGGTCGTCGAAGCGCTCGAGAAGCACCGCGCCTACCTCGCCGAGACCGGCCTGCTCGCCACCCGCCGCCGAGCCAGAGCCGCCGCCGAGATCGAGGCCATCGCCCTGGGCGTCCTGCGCTCCCGCTACGGCTCCGTCCACGGCGGCCCCGACAGCCCCCTCTACCGCCTGGCCGACCGAGTGGCCTCCGGCGAACTCGACGCCTTCACGGCGGCGGATGAGCTGTTGGAGTAATTTTCAGGGCGCATGGAGTAGATTTTCTACTCAGGTGACGTTCTGATGGGTCTAGTATGGGCATCACGTCGCATGAAGGTGGTGAGTCCATGCTGCTCCGCTTCCGCGCCGCGAACGTCTATTCGTTCCGCGATGAATTCGAGCTCGACCTGCGCGGCGGTAGGCGTGGGTCGGGGAGATCCCGGGACGAGGCCGCACGCGTCGCGGCGGTCTACGGAGCCAACGCATCGGGCAAGTCGAACGTGCTCAAGGCCATGGTGTGGATGGCGGAGGCCGTCGAGGAGTCCGCGGCGAAGTGGTCTCCCGTCGACGGCGTCGTACGTCCCCTCTTCAAGCTCGACTCGGCGGCTCATGAGGAAGCCTCGCTCTTCGAGGCGGAATTCATCCTCGACGGGATTCGCTACGTCTACGGTTTCGAGGTCTCGGACGAGCGGATCGAGTCCGAATGGCTCTTCGAGTACGCGACCGGCCGCCGTCGCACACTCTTCGTGCGCGATGCGGACGCCGAGGACGAGTTCGACTTCAAGGGGCGTCAGCTCAAGGGCGAGGTAGACCAGATCAGGAAGCTCACGCGGCCGAACGCGCTTTTCGTGAGCATGGGCGCCCAGCTGAACAACCCTCAGCTGACCAAGATCTTCGAGTGGTTTCGGCTCGGCCAGTTGCATCTGGTGTACACCGATTTCGAGCGGCTCTTCGCGGCGATGTCGAAGGCGCCGGGCACGTGGTTCGCGAGTGTCGAGCCGTTCTTGCACGCGGCGGATCTGGGTGTGGTCGGCGGGACGTTCGTGGAGAGCAAATCCCAACTTCCGCAGCCGGGCGAGAAGGCTGTCGAACGCGAACTGCGGCTCGAGCACAGGGGAGTTCAGGGCTCAGTGGTCCTGGCTCCCCACGAGGAGTCCGATGGCACGCGAGCATGGATCTCGACAGTCCGGTTCATCCTCGGGGCCCTGAAAGCCGGCGCGCTGGTTGTGCATGACGAGCTCGATTCGAGTCTCCATCCGGCTCTCGTGGCCGAGGTGCTTCGCGTGTTTCGCGACCCGAAGGCGAACCCGCATGGCGCCCAGCTGATCTGTACGTTGCACGACGTCTCCCTGCTGGGAAGCGCGCATGCGGACGCTCCGCTCGATCGCCGCGAGGTGTGGATCACCGAGAAGGACGAATTCGGTCGCTCGGAGCTCTACCCGCTCACCGACGCGCGACCGGCGACCCAGGAGAACCTGGAGCGCGGATACCTGCGGGGTCGGTACGGCGGCGTGCCCCGAATCGGCGCCGGGTGGCTGGCGATGGACATCGCCAAGATCCTGCAGCCTGCCGAGTCCGAGCCGGACGCGTAGAGACGATGGCCAAGGTCCGCAAGCAGGGTGCGCCGGCACCGAGGCGATCGCGGCGCGCTGGCCGCGATCGTAGGCGTCAGGATGTCTACCTCGCCTTCGAAGGCGAGGGGACGGAGCGGGACTACTTTCGCGCAGTGCAGGAGACGTTGCTCCGCGACAGCGGCTTCGTGCTGCATGTCGCACCCAACCCGAACGGATTCACCACGGCGCGTCGTGTCGTCGAGGCCGTGGTCGAACTCCGCGGCGATGACGACGCGCCCGCATGGGCGATATGCGACCTGGACGACAAGGCCGACCACGACCCGCAGGACGTCGCCCGCGCCGTGAGAGCCGCGCGAAAAAGCGGCGTCACCTTCGTGCTCTGCAATCCGTGCTTCGAAGTCTGGCTCCACCTGCACTTCGCAACACGCAGCGCGGCCTTCGGCGACCAGAAGAAGGCGATCGATGAGCTGCGCAAGCTCCATCCCGCCTTCGCCGACTACGCCAAGCGCGAAGGCGGCGGCAAGCGCCTGACGCCCCGACGGTTGGCAGCGTTGTTCGAGGATGACAACCTCGCGCAAGCCTGCCGCCGCGCGCAGAAGCTGCACGACCGCTGCGAGCGCGAGGACTGCGATCATCTCACCAAGCCCGGGCAAGCCTGCCCACCGGAGACCCGCGATCCCTCGAGCCCGCTTCACGAGCTGTTCGCACTACTCAGGCTCGATGTCGCGCCGCGCAGCGGCCCGGAGACCGACTGAGGTGGACCCGCAGGCCGTCGCCCGCCCTACTCCCCAGCACCCTCCGGGCAGCCGCCGTCGCCCTCGCCGTCCGCGCCGTCGTTCAGGGCTGCGTGTTCGGCTCGGGCGTTGGCGCAGCCGGTGGCCGGGGCGGCGCTGAGCTTGTCGGCTACGGCGCGCAGGCCGGCGGCCAGGGCGGCCACCTGCTGCTCGTCGAGGATGTCGAAGAAGAGCTCGCGGACGTCGGCGACGTGGTTCGGGGCGGCTTCGCGGAGTATGGCCCAGCCTTGCTCCGTCAGCTCGCACCACTGGCCGCGGCGGTCGTCGGGGCACTGGGTGCGCACCACCAGGCCCGCGCGCTCCATGCGGCCGATCTGGTGGGACAGGCGGCTCTTGGACAGCTGGGTGCGGTTCGAGAGCTCGGTCATCCTCAGCTTGCGCTCGGCCGACTCGGAGACCTCGACCAGCACCTGGTAGTCGGTCAGGGTCAGGCTGTAGCGCTCGTGCAGTCGGTCCTCGAGGTGGTTGGGCAGCAGCCGCATGACTTCGAGCCAGGCGCGCCACGCCCCCTGTTCGGTCTCGTCGAGCCAGCGGGTAGTACTCATGTCTCCCAGTTTACGCGAGATTGTTTAAGCTTGAACAATTCCTTCGGGCGGCTCCGCGAGCTGGATCTGCGCGGGCGGCAGGGTCGGCGGGACGGTCGGCGACGCGGGAGTGGCCGCCGGGACCGCCGGCGGGACCTGCGGCGCCGGGGACTGCTCGGCTCGGCCGCCGCTCGGCCTGAGCTCGGCGCCGGCCTCGTGGAGCAGGGACTCGCTGGTCAGCTCGGCCTCGTAGGCCTTGCCGCCGCCGCGGACGCCGAACAGGCGCTTGGTCCAGACCAGGTAGATCACCGCGAGCACGTTGAGCGCGAAGGTGGCGATCTTGAACTTGGTCGCGTGGTCGGTGAGCTCGTATACCTCGATGGGCAGGAACAGGCCGGTGGCCACCGCGGCGAAGTACTCGCCCCAGCGCTTGGCCAGCCAGAGGCCCACGGCCTCGATCAGCTCGATCACCGCGTACAGCGCCAGCGCCGCGGCCGCCAGGTCGAGGTCGGCGTGCTTATAGGTGAAGAACTTCCGGATCGTGGTCACGACCGAGGAGTTGTCCAGGTCGTAGCCGTAGTGCTGCGCCACCGGCTTGAATATCGTCAGGTTCTTCTCGAACAGCATCTGCAGCGCGTGCTCCGAGTTCGAGAACTTCCACACCGCGTACGCGCCGACGCCGATCAGCAGGAAGCGGAAGACCCGCTCGATCGCCAGCAGCCGCATGATGAAGTGCGAGCGCAGGGCCTTTCCGCGGCGCGGCATCGGGGCGTCCGCCACCGGGCCGCTCGCCGTCGGCACGTCGAGGACGAAGTCCCCGCAGCGCAGGCAGCGCCAGGCCGTGCCGATCCCGGTGTCGGCCCTGACCTGGCTCAGGTACTCCTTCTCCTCCGGCTCGTAGAGGACGTGTCCCCGCCGCGAGCATGCTCGCCTACTCCAGTCCATGAGGTACAGCCTAGAGGTCCCGGCCGACAGTGTGACGCGTCTTACGTCGGCGACGACGCGGGGCGATGCGATTTTCCCGACCTGATGTCGGTAAGATGCCGGTCATGACTTCTCGCGACACGTTCACCCGCCTGTTCGTCCCGGTCTCCCTGGCCGAGGGCGTCTCGTTCCTGATCCTCCTCCTCGTCGCCATGCCGCTGCAGATCGTCGGGCACCACCAGGCGCCCGTGCAGATCTTCGGCATGCTGCACGGGCTGCTGTTCATCGCCTATGTGATGATCACCGCGTACGGGCACACGCAGCGGAAGTGGTCCGGCAAGCGGCTCGCGTGGATCCTGGTGATGGCCGTGCTGCCGACCGGCGCCTTCTTCGCCGAGCGTTCGGTGAAGAACGAGGGCGCGGCCGCCGTCCCCGGCGAGCCCGCAGCCGCGTGACGAGTGCCTGATCAAAGGCCTGAGCGTCTTGAATGCCGGAACCGCTGTCCCGACCGGCGGACGAGGTGGGAGACTCGTAGCAGCCGGCGGCGCGGCCGGCTACACGAGGCACCACCAGAAACGGAGTGATCCGCTATGCCGGCTCTGCGGTCCCGGACTTCGACCCACGGACGCAACATGGCGGGGGCGCGCGCGTTGTGGCGCGCCACCGGGATGACGGACGCGGACTTCGGCAAGCCGATCGTGGCGATCGCCAACTCCTTCACCCAGTTCGTACCTGGCCACGTCCACCTGCGCAACGTCGGCGAGATCGTCGCCGAGTCGGTGCACGAGGCCGGCGGCGTGGCGAAGGAGTTCAACACCATCGCCGTGGACGACGGCATCGCCATGGGCCACGGCGGCATGCTCTACTCGCTGCCCTCCCGCGAGCTGATCGCCGACGCCGTCGAGTACATGGCCAACGCGCACTGCGCGGACGTGCTCGTGTGCATCTCGAACTGCGACAAGATCACCCCGGGCATGCTGATGGCCGCGCTGCGCCTGAACATCCCGACGGTCTTCGTCTCCGGCGGCCCGATGGAGGCCGGCAAGGCGCACATCCGCGACGGCGTCGCCTACGACAAGCTCGACCTGATCGACGCGATGTCCGCCGCCGCCGACGAGAAGGTCTCCGACGAGACCCTCGGCACCATCGAGCGATCGGCCTGTCCGACCTGCGGCTCCTGCTCCGGCATGTTCACCGCCAACTCGATGAACTGCCTGGTCGAGGCGCTGGGGCTGGGCCTGCCCGGCAACGGCTCGGTGCTCGCCACGCACGCCAAGCGCCGCGCGCTGTTCGAGCGGGCCGGCTCGCTGGCCGTGGAGCTGGCCGAGCGGTACTACGCCAAGGACGACGAGTCGGTGCTGCCGCGCTCGATCGCCACCCCCGCCGCCTTCGGCAACGCGATGGCGATGGACGTGGCGATGGGCGGCTCGACCAACACCGTGCTGCACCTGCTCGCCGCGGCCCAGGAGGCGGGCGTCGGCTTCGGCCTCAAGGAGATCGACGAGACCTCCCGCCGCGTCCCGTGCATCGTCAAGGTCGCGCCGAACCGCGCGTCGGCCGAGAAGACGTACTACATGGAGGACGTGCACCGCGCGGGCGGCATCCCGGCGATCCTCGGCGAGTTGCGCCGCGCGCGCCTGCTCGACGAGAACGTGCACGCGGTGCACGCGCCGACCCTCGAGGCCTGGCTGGACGAGTGGGACGTGCGCGGGGCGCGGCCGAGCGAGGCGGCGAAGGAGCTGTTCCACGCGGCGCCCGGCGGCGTGCGCACGACCGAGCCCTTCTCCACCGAGAACCGCTGGGACAGGCTCGACCTCGACGCCGCGCGCGGCTGCATCCGGGACCTGGAGAACGCGTACACCAAGGACGGCGGCCTCGCCGTGCTGTGGGGCAACCTGGCCGCGGACGGCGCGATCGTGAAGACCGCGGGCGTGGCCGAGGAGATCTGGACCTTCAGCGGTCCGGCGCGCGTGTTCGAGAGCCAGGACGACGCCGTCGAGGCGATCATGAACAACCGGATCGTGGCGGGCGACGTGGTCGTGATCCGCTACGAGGGCCCCAAGGGCGGCCCCGGCATGCAGGAGATGCTGTACCCGACGGCCTTCCTCAAGGGCAAGGGCCTCGGCGCCAAGTGCGCGCTGATCACCGACGGCCGCTTCTCCGGCGGCACCTCGGGTCTGTCCATCGGGCACGTCTCCCCGGAGGCGGCGTCCGGCGGCGTGATCGCGCTGGTCGAGGAGGGCGACACGGTCTCCATCGACATCCGCACCCGCGCCCTGGAGCTGGACGTGCCGGCCGAGGTGCTGGCCGAGCGGCGCGCCGCGCTCGAGGCGGGCGGCGGCTACAAGCCGAAGGACCGGGACCGTCCGGTCTCCCTCGCCCTCAAGGCCTACGCGCTGCTGGCCACCTCCGCGGCCACCGGCGCCGTGCGCGACCGGGCCATGCTCGAGGGCTGAGAACAGCGCGGGAGAAGGGTAAGGGACTCGGGGTGCTCTCCTTCGATCCGGTGCAGCGGGCCTTCGAGCTCTGGCAGGACCGCTGGGGCGAGTCGAGCTCGATGCGCGCGGTCACGTCGCTGATGCGCGCGCACCAGCTCGTCCTCGCCGAGGTGGACGCGATCGTGAAGCCCTACGGCCTCACCTTCGCGCGCTACGAGGCGCTGGTGCTGCTGGTGTTCAGCAAGAAGGGCTCGCTGCCGCTGTCGAAGATCGGCGAGCGCCTCCAGGTGCACCCGACGTCGGTGACGAACATCATCGACCGGCTGGAGAAGGCCGAGCTGGTCACCCGCAGGCCCAATCCGAACGACGGCCGCGGCGTGCTCGCCGAGATCACCGAGCAGGGCCGCCGGGTGGCCGAGAAGGCGACGTCGGACCTGATGGCCGCCGAGTTCGGCCTCGGCGCGCTGAGCGCCGAGCAGCACGACTCCCTCTTCGGCACGCTGCGTGACCTGCGCCTGGCCTCGGGCGACTTCGTGGAGGACGGCGGCTGACCTGGTCGGCGACCGGTCTTCGGGGGCCTGTCGACTTTTACTAGGACGTCCTAGTACTTTGGGGGCATGAGCAGAGAGCGGTGGCAGGCGGCCTACGAGGCCGCTCGGAAGACCGACCGGGACACCACCACGATCAGCGGTGAGCCCACCGAGCCGGTGTACGGACCGGCGACCGAGGCCGAGGCCGCGGCCTATCCCGGCTTCGAGCGGATCGGCTGGCCGGGGCAGTACCCCTTCACCCGCGGCCTGTACCCGACCGGGTACCGCGGGCGGCCGTGGACGATCCGGCAGTTCGCGGGCTTCGGCAGCGCGGCGGACACCAACGAGCGCTTCCGGGCGATCCTCGCGGCGGGCGGCGGCGGCCTGTCCGTGGCCTTCGACATGCCGACGCTGATGGGCCGCGACTCCGACGAGCCGCGCTCGCTCGGCGAGGTCGGGCACTGCGGCGTCGCGATCGACTCCGCGGCCGACATGGACGTGCTGTTCCGGGGCATCCCGCTCGGCGAGGTCACCACCTCGATGACGATCAGCGGCCCGGCCGTCCCCGTGTTCTGCATGTACGTCGTCGCGGCCGAGCGGCAGGGCTTCGCGCCCGCGCAGCTCAACGGCACGCTGCAGACGGACATCTTCAAGGAGTACATCGCGCAGAAGGAGTGGCTCTTCCCGCCCGAGCCGCACCTGCGCCTGATCGGCGACCTGATGGAGTACTGCGCGAGCGACATCCCGGCGTACAAGCCGCTGTCCGTCTCCGG
>DASTAE010000062.1:0-7148 GCA_035712985.1 Actinospica sp. | reverse complement strand
CGCAGCTCGCGGATCTCTAGTTGATCCATTCCTTCAGGTTATCAGTCGAGGCCTGGTTGGTCTTGGACGTGGACGGTAGGGCGGTGCTGGAATGGGTGCATGATCAATCACACGATGCTGGTTAAGTTCGCCGACTCGATTCCGGATGCGGAGCTGGATCAGTTCCTGGGAGATATCGAAGGGGCGACCAAGGCCACCGGCGTGCTGGAGTCGTTCGCGGCTCGGCGGCACATTCGGGTGCCGGGGGAGGAGCAGATTCCGGCATTCATCGCGTCCGTTGTCGTGCAGCTGCGAGTGGCGGACGTGGCCGCGTTCGGGGCGCTGCTCTCGGATCCGGCGGTCGGCGAGGTGTTCGACGTGTGGCGCGGGCGGCGGCCGTTCGAGGTCGCCTGGGTCAACCACGAGGTTTTGTAGGTCTCACCAGGGCGACTAGGCCGACCGTCGCGGGGAGGACGCCGGATACGAGCATGGTCTCGCGCGCGTATCCGGCTCCGACCGCGGCGCCTGTGAGGTAGCCGAGGAGGGCGCACGCTCCGGCGAGGATGCCGAAGGCGGGCCACGCGCGTCCCTGTTCATGCTGGGGCACGCCCTGGAAGATCGCCGACGTGATGCCCACGTTGAACAGGCCGTTCGCGGCGCCGCCGAGAGTGAAGGCGACGACTGTCGTCCATTGGTCCACGGCTAGTGCGGGTACTGCGATGCAGATGCCCATGGCGATCGCGCTGACGGGCATGAGGTGGCGCCACGACGTGTGGGCGGTACGCGGCCTCAGCAGCGCAGGGCCGGCGAGCATGCCTGCCGACCACGAGCCGATGACCACGCCGTACATGGTCGGGTTGACGTGCATGACGTTGCGGAGGAAGAAGACGCCGACGATTCCCTCGAGCGACGTGCCGAACATGACGCCGATCAACATCGCCATACCCGACCGGCCGAAGGTGGCCGGTGAGGTGAGGCGGGGGAAGCCGGTGAAGGCGTCGGCGGGGCGCAGAGGGGAGCGGGGTGAGGTCGGCAGGGGGACGTTGCGGACGGCGAGGGCTCCTAGGAGGGCGAGTATCAGGAAGCTGGCGGCGTCCACGAGGAAGAGGACATGCGTGGCAGAGGCCTGAAACGTCGCGGCGGCCGCCACGGTGCCGCCGACTCCGGCGAATCCGCTGCTGACGGCGGTCCAGCGGGCCGCGTTGCCGTGCTGGGATTCGTCGGTGACCAGGCCGCGTAGGAGCACGGTTCCGACCGGGCCGATGAGGGATGCCAGGCTGCTCGAGACGGCGACCAGCACGACGATGAGCCAGGGCGTGGAGGTGTCGGCCTGGGACATGGCCGTGAAGCAGGCGGTCTGGAGAATCAGGACCGTGGGCCACAGCCAGCGACGCAGGGCCTTGTCGGTGACCACGCCGCCGATCAGGCCCAAGAGGAGCGGGGGCACGAGCTCGGCCGCGAACACCGCGGAGAGCAGGCCGGGGGAGTGGACGGATACGGCGAAGAGCGCGTAGGCGATCGCGGCGAAACGGTCGCCGATGGATGAGACCAGTCCGCCGATCAGGAGTAGCCAGGCGCGCTTGCCCATGCTGACGTGCCGCCCCGCCGCCGGGCCGCTACGCGGGCTTCGTGGCGTGGAGGGAGAACATGAGGGGGATGGTCGCGATCCGCAGACGGTCTTCGGTCAAGGGGTGTTCGTACAGGAAGTCGATGCGCAGGCCGGCATGTACCAGGGCATTGACGATGCCGTCGATGGGATGCGTCCAGCGGACCGCCGTGTCGTCGGCTTCGCCGGGGCCGGCGTGGTTGTATTCGGCGAGGTAGAACTTGCCGCCGGGGGCGATGAGCGCGGCGACGGTCCCGGCCCAGCGGTCGAGGTCGGGGAGCCACTCGATGGCCCCCTTGCCGGTGTAGACGATATCGAAGGTCTCGCCCCGCAGAACCTCGGCGGCGTGGTCGATGTCCGCGGTGACGAAGCGGGCCTCGTCGAGTCCGGTCTGCGCGGCCAGGTCCGCGGCGATGCCGAGCGCGGGCCGGCAGAAGTCGAGTCCGGTCACGCGGGCGCCTCTGCGGGCCCAGGAGAGCGTGTCCAGGCCCATGTGGCACATCAGGTGAAGCAGGGTTCTGCCGGTCACGTCGCCGACCTGCTCGAGCTCGAAGCCGCGGAGCGTGTCGTCGCCGCCGATGAATCCGGCCACGTCGTCGAACCTGCTCACGGCGTCCAGCGGAGCACGCTCGTCCCAATAGGCGCGGTTCTGCTCTAGCCAATCCACGGACATTGGACGCTAGTGTCGCGATCAGGGCTCGGCAACGGATTTATGACCGCGGCGCATGGCGGCGTCCGGCGCGGTGGAGGGGTCCGTCTCCCGGACCCCTCCACCGCTTCAGCAGACCACTGGCAGAACCGGCCCGGTCAGGCCCCCGGCGCCGTCACGTGGCAGGCCGCCGTGTGGTTCGGCTCGACGGGCCGCAGCAGCGGGGTCTCGTGCGCGCAGCGGTCCACGGCGAGCGGGCAGCGGGCGCGGAAGCGGCAGCCGGGCTGGGGGTCGATGACCGCCGGGGGCTCGGCCTTCGCCGCCTCCGTGGTGATCTCCAGCGGGGCGCGCGGGTCCGGGACGGCCGAGAGCAGCAGCTGCGTGTACGGGTGCTGCGGGTCCGAGAGCACGGACTCGGTCGGGCCGGACTCCACCACGTGGCCGCCGTACATGACCATCACGCGGTCCGAGACGTACCGGGCGCTCGCGATGTCGTGCGTGATGTAGAGGATGGACACGCCCTCCTCGTCGCGCATCTTCGCCATCACGTTGAGCAGGCCGATGCGGATCGACACGTCGAGCATCGAGACCGGCTCGTCCGCGAGGATCAGCTTCGGGCGGTACGCCAGCGCCTGCGCGAAGCCGATGCGCTGGCGCTGACCGCCGCTCAGCTCGTACGGGTAGCGCTCGATGATCTCCTCGGGCGGGTTCAGGCCCACCGCCGAGACGACCCGCAGCAGTTCCTCGTGCCGCTCCGCCGCCGACAGCTCCGGGCGGTGCAGCTTCAGGCCGCGCTTGATGCCGTGCGAGACCTTGTACACCGGGTTGAGCGAGGCGAACGGGTCCTGGAAGACCATCGGCACGTCGCTGCGGTACTTCAGCTGCGCCTTGCGGCCGCGCAACTGCGCCAGGTCCTTGCCCTGGAACGTGATCTGCCCGGTCGTCGGCTTGTACACCTGCGCCAGCAGCCGCGCCATCGTGCTCTTGCCGCTGCCGCTCTCCCCGACCAGCGCCACGATCTCGCGCTCGTTGATGGTCAGGTTCACGTCGTCGACGGCGTGCAGCAGCTGGTGCGAGAACATCTTGCTGCCGACCTTGAAGTGCCGGCTGAGGTCCTTCGTCTCAAGCAGCGGAGTCATGACGTCGGGACCTCCGAGACGAGTTCCACTTCGAGCGGGTTGGACGGATGGTGCGCGAGGCACCGGGAGACCACGTCGGGCGACGCGCCGAGCGTGAACAGCTCGGGCGCCTCGCTGCGGCAGCGCTCGTGCACGACCGGGCAGCGCGGGTTGAACCGGCAGCCCTCCGGCGGGTTCGCCAGGTTCGGCGGGTCGCCCGGGATGCCGACCAGCGGGACCTTCGGGCCGCGGATCGACGGGAACGCGTCGAGCAGGCTCCTGCTGTACGGGTGCGACGGCGTGTCGAACACCTTGCGGGTCGGGCCGAACTCGACCACCTGGCCCGCGTACATCACCAGCAGCCGGTCCGAGAAGTGGCTGACCAGCGACATGTCGTGGGTCACGAAGACGACCGCGAAGCCCAGCTTCTGCTGCAGCTCCTTGATCTGCACCATCAGCGAGCGCTGCGCCACCACGTCCAGCGCGGAGGTCGGCTCGTCCATCACGATCAGGTCCGGCGTGAACAGCAGCGCCATCGCGATCATCGCCCGCTGGCGCATACCGCCGGACAGCTGGTGCGGGTAGCTGTTCAGGTGCACGGGGTCGATCGCGACCAGGCCGAGTACCTCGGCGGACCGCTCGCGGATGCGCTCCTCGGTCCACTTCTCGTGCGCCAGGATCGCGTCCTTGAACTGGTCCCCGATGGTGCGCACCGGATTCAGCGCGTTCATCGCGCTCTGCATCACGACCGCGAGATTGCGCCAGCGCAGGTCGTTGAGCTCCTTCGTCGGCAGCGTCACCAGGTCCTTGCCCTGGAAGAGCACCTCGCCGCCGGCGATCCGCGCGGGCGCGCTGTGCAGCTGCGCGATCCCGAACAGCAGGGTGGACTTGCCGCAGCCGGACTCGCCGACGATGCCGACGAACTCGCCCGGACGCACCGTCAGGTTCACCCCGGAGCAGGCCTCCACCGGACCGCGCGGCGAGTCGTAGACGATCCGCAGGTCGCGGACATCGAGCAGCGGCTCAGGCAGCGTCGACGTAGACACTCTCAGCTCCCTCCAGTGAATCCCGCGCGCCGGCGGCCTTCTTCGGCCGGCGCACGTCCTTGCGGCGCACCGGACGCAGGGCCGGGTTGCCGATCTCGTCGAAGGCGTAGTTCATCAGCGCGAACGCGGCGCTCAGCACAGCGATCGCCAGGCCCGGCGCGATGATCCACAGCGCGTTTCCGGCCTGCAGCGCCTCCTGGCTGTCGGCCCAGTAGAGCATCGTGCCCCAGCTGTCCGAGGTCTTGTCGCCCAGGCCGATGAACTGCAGTCCCGAGGCGGCGAGCACCGAGTAGAGCGCCGAGCCGAGGAAGTTCGCCACGATCAGCGAGGTCATCGTCGGCATCATCTCGAACAGGATGATGTAGATCCGGCGCTCGCCGCGCACCCGCGCGGCCTCCAGGAAGTCCCGGTTGCGCAGCGACAGGGCCTGCGCGCGCATCTGGTTGGCGCCGTAGGACCAGCCGGTGACCACCAGCACGATGATCATCACCCAGTTCGAGGTGCCCGCGTAGCGCGCCAGGATGATCATCAGCGGGAAGGTCGGCAGGATCAGCACCACGTTCGTGAACAGCGAGAGGACCTCGTCCACGAAGCCGCCCATGTACGCGGCGGTGATGCCGATCAGCACCGAGAGCACCGTGGCGAAGGCGCCGGCGACCAGCGCGATCACCAGCACCTGGCGCGCGCCGTAGACCAGCTGGCTGAAGATGTCCTGGCCGTACGAGGTGGTGCCGAGCAGGTGCGCGGTCGAGACGCCGAGGTTCGGCGAGAAGCCGCCGATGGTGTCCGCGGCGGACCGCGAGGCGAACAGGCCGGGGAAGATCGCGACGATCGCGATGATCCCGAACAGGACCAGGCCGATCAGGGCCTTGCGGTTCTTGACCAGAGAGGCGAGTTTCATGGTGCGCCTCACCCCTTCTCTCGGGCGCGCGGGTCGAGCCACACCATGAGGAAGTCCGCGGCCAGCAGCGAGACCAGCACCGCGACGGTGTAGAGCATGAACAGCACCTGCATCAGCGGGTAGTCGTTGTTGTCCACGGCGTTCAGCAGCTGGTAGCCGAGCCCCGGGTAGTTGAAGACGTACTCGACGAGCACCGAGCCGGAAAGCACGAAGCCGAGCGACATCGCGAAGCCGGAGATGTTCGGCAGCATCGCGTTGCGCGCCGCGTAGCCGAACATGATCTTGCGGTCGGCCAGGCCCTTGGCGCGCGCCATCCGCACGTAGTCCTCGGCGACCGTGGTGATCATGTTGTTGCGCATCGTCAGGATCCAGCCGCCGATCGAGGTGACCAGCAGGGTGAAGGCGGGCAGCACCGCGTGCTGCGCGACGCTGCCGACGAAGCCGGGGGAGAACCCTGGCACGATCGACGGGTCGTAGTTGAAGTCCGCGGGCAGCCAGTTCAGCGAGGTCGAGAACAGCAGGATCAGCAGCATGCCGACCCAGTAGTACGGCAGGTTCGCGGTGATCACCAGGGTGGACGGCAGCCACGAGTCGAGCGTGCCGCCGCGCCGCCAGCCGGCCACGATGCCCGCCACGTTCCCGAGCAGGAACGCGATGACCGTGGTCAGCCCGATCAGGCCGAGGGTCCAGGGCAGCGCCTGCAGGATGATGGCCCGCACCGGTTCGCCCAGGGACAGTCCGATCGACTGGCCCCACTGGCCGGTGAGCATGTCCTTGAGGTAGGTCAGGTACTGCGGAACCAGCCCGGCGTTCGGCTTGTAGCCGAAGCTGGACAGGATCGACTCCAGGGCGGCGGGGGAGAGCTTGCCGCGGGTGCGGGCCTCCAGCGCCTGCAGCGGATTCCCCGGCATGAACCGGGGGATGAAGAAGTTCAGAGTCATTGCCGCCCAGAGCGTGAACAGGAACATGCTCAGTCGGCGCACGACGAATCTCACGGCGTGTCACGATCCTTCGTTGTGGCCCCGGGCAGGACGCCGCGCGAACGGCGCCCCGCCCGAGGCGCGCGAGCTACTGAGCGGCCTTCGAGTACAGGCGCAGCAGCACCTGCTCGACGTCCGGGTACGTCCAGGGGGAGGGCTGCGCGTAGGGGTCGGCGGCCGACGGGAAGCCCTGCAGGTCGGCGGTCGAGTACTGGAACCAGTCGACCGACTCCACCACCGGGATCAGCGGCACGTCGTTGATCATGGCGGTCTCGACGGTCTGCAGGGCCGCCTGCTGCGCGGCCGGGGTGGTGGCCGCGGCGTACTGGCCGAAGGCGGCGTCGACGGCGGTGTTCTTGTAGCGGCCGTAGTCGCCCTGGGCGGCGGTGCCGACCGCGGCGTCGTTCGCCGAGTCGAGCATCAGGTGCAGCTCGTAGTACGGCGTCGGACCGGCCGGGGGACCGTACATGATGACCTGGAAGTTGCCGTTCTGCAGGTCGCTGGTGAAGGTGTTGTCGGCCTCGTCCAGCACGGTGAGGTTGATGCCGATCCCGGCCAGCTCCTGCTTGACCACCTGCAGGTCCGCGTCCCAGTCGGTGTAGCCGGTGACGGTCTTGACGGTCAGGCTCAGCGGGTGCGAGGTCGAGTAGCCGGCCGCGGTCAGCGCCGCCTGGGCCTTCGTCAGGTTCTGCGAGCTGTAGCCCGAGGAGGACAGCAGCGAGCTGTTCAGGAAGGAGTTGAAGGTCGGGGTCACCACGCCGGTCTGGTTCGCGGCCGGCTCCTCGCCCTGCTCGCCGATCGCGGCGATCTGCGCGCGGTTGAGCGCGTAGGCGATGGCCTGGCGCACGCCCAGGTTCGCGGTCGGGCCC
>DASTAE010000061.1:0-2373 GCA_035712985.1 Actinospica sp. | reverse complement strand
CCGCTCCCTCGCGGACGCCGGGGAGCTTGCCCTGCCCGCCGACGTCCTGGCTTCGCTGGAGGTCACCGTCGAGCGGCCGAAGAACCGCGACCACGGCGACTACGCCACGAACGTCGCGCTGCAGCTGGCGAAGAAGGCCGGGAAGCCGCCGCGCGCCGTGGCCGAGCTGCTCGCGCCGCGGCTGGCCGAGGTCTCCGGGATCGCGTCGGCCGAGATCGCCGGCCCCGGGTTCATCAACGTCACGCTCGACACCGCGGTGCAGGGTGAGCTGGCCCGCACGATCGTCACCGCGGGCGCCGCCTACGGCCGCACCGAGACCTTCGCCGGGCAGAAGATCGACCTCGAGTTCATCTCGGCGAACCCCACCGGGCCGATCCACATCGGCGGCGTGCGCTGGGCCGCCGTGGGCGACTCGCTGGCCCGGATCCTGCGGGCGAGCGGCGCCGAGGTCGTCTCCGAGTACTACATCAACGACGCGGGCACCCAGATCGACAAGTTCGCGGCCTCGCTCAAGGCCGCGGCCAATGGCGAGCCGGTGCCGGAGGACGGCTACGTCGGCGAGTACATCGGCGACATCGCAGCCGAGATCGTCGCGGCCAACGCGGGCGTCACCAAGCTGCCGGAGGACGAGCAGTTGACGGTCTTCCGCGAGGACGGCCTGCGGCTGATGATCGATCAGATCAAGAAGTCGACCGAGGACTTCGGGACCCATTTCGACGTGTGGTTCTCGGAGAAGTCGCTGCACGACTCGGGGGCCGTCGAGAAGGCGCTGGACCGGCTGCGCGAGCAGGGGCACGTCTACGAGAAGGACGGCGCGGTCTGGCTGCGGACGACCGACTTCGGCGACGACCGGGACCGGGTGCTGGTGCGCTCGACCGGGGAGAAGACCTACTTCGCGAGCGACGCGGCGTACTTCCTGAACAAGCGGGACCGCGGCTTCTCGCCCGCGATCTACCTGCTCGGCGCCGACCACCACGGGTACGTCGGCCGGCTGAAGGCCGTCGTGGCCTGCGCGGGAGCTGACCCGGAGAAGGACCTCGAGGTCCTGATCGGGCAGTTCGTGAAGATGCTCAAGGACGGTGAGGAAGTCCGCATGTCGAAGCGTGCGGGCAACATCATCACGATCGACGACGTGGTCGAGTGGATCGGCGTGGACGCGGCGCGGTACGCGCTGGTGCGCCAGTCCACGGACTCGAACATCACCCTCGACATCGACCTGCTGACGCGTCAGTCGACGGACAACCCGGTCTACTACATCCAGTACGCGCACGCGCGGATGTGCTCGGTGAAGCGGAACGCCGCCGAGATGGGGATCGACAAGGGCCCGGCGGCCGAGTTCGATCCGAGCCTGCTCGGCCACGAGAAGGAGAACGACCTGCTCGGCAAGCTCGGCGAGTTCCCGCTCGTCATCGCCCGGGCCGGCGAGTACCGGGAGGCGCACCGGGTGGCGCGCTACCTGGAGGAGCTGGCGGGCGTCTACCACCGCTTCTACGACGAGTGCCGGATCCTGCCGAAGGGCGATCTGGAGCTGCCGATCGAGCTGACCCGCGCGCGGCTGTGGCTGGCCGAGGCGGCGCAGACGGTGCTGGCCAACGGACTCGGGCTGCTCGGCGTCTCGGCGCCGGAGCGGATGTGAGCACGGCGATGGGAAACTCGGAAGGAAACGAGCGATGAGCCGAGCCGCGCACCCGGCGGGACCGCGGTACGCCGACGTGCTCCCCGCGGGCGGGGTCGGCGCGCCCCCCGCCGACCTGAACGCGCTCGACCCGAAGGTCTGGCCGATCACCGCCGCGCGGGACGAGGAGACCGGGCAGCTCACGCTCGGCGGCCTCGGCGTGCGCGAGCTGGCGGAGCGTCAGGGCACCCCGGCGTACGTGCTGGACGAGGCCGACTGGCGGCGCCGCGCGCAGACCTGGCTCGCCGCGTTCGGCGACTACAACCGGGACGAGCCGCCGGTGCACTACGCGGGCAAGTCCTTCCTGTCCAAGGCCGTCGCCCGCTGGGCCGCCGAGGAGGGCCTCGGCCTGGACGTGTGCTCCGGCGGGGAGTTGGCCATCGCACTGTCCGCCGAGTTCCCCGCGCATCGGATCACCTTCCACGGCAACAACAAGACCGTGGCTGAGCTGACGCGGGCGTTGGACGCGGGCGTCGGCCGCTTCGTCGTGGACTCGCAGCAGGAGATCGAGCGCCTCGCCTCGCTCGCCGCCGAGCGCGAGGTCGTCGCCCGGGTGATGGTCCGCGTGACGGTCGGCGTCGAAGCCCACACGCACGAGTTCATCGCGACCGCGCACGAGGACCAGAAGTTCGGCTTTTCGCTCGCAGGTGGCGCCGCGAAGGCGGCCGTCAAGCAGATTCTCGCGACCGACAGCCTCG
>DASTAE010000060.1:0-12879 GCA_035712985.1 Actinospica sp. | reverse complement strand
CGCTGCGCGACGAGCTGATCGAGCGGCATTGGTACTACATGGATCAGTATGCGAAGGAACTGATCGCGCGCGGCCCGACGTTCTCGCGCGAACTCGAGGTGGCGACGGGCAGCGTTCACATCGCCGACCTCCCCGACTCGGCCGCGGCGCGCGCATTCGCCTTCGACGAGCCGAACTACCAGGCCGGCGTCTACCGCGACGTGATGATTCGCCGGTGGCGCAACCTGTTGGGGCGCACCATGTGGGAGTTTCCGGGCGGCCCGACGGAGGGCAACCGCTACCTGGTCATCGGTCTCGGCGCGCCGAAGCCCGCCGACCTTTCGCTGCCGACCGAACAGGACGACGTGATCGCGTACGGCCCACTTCTGTCCGACGACGGAGCGACCTGGTTGGGCACGGCGGCACTGGTTCGAGCGGCGAATCCGGAAGCGGCGCGTACGGTTTTGAACGCGGCCGACTACGTTGACATCGAAGTCCACGACTGGCAATTCGGCGGACGTCGGTGATGTGTGCAGGTTGATTCACTTCGTCAGCGTGAATACTGCTGGTCCGCAGGTCGCCGACGTGACCTGAAATGAGCGGAAGCTATGCGCGCTCTATTTCTACTGTCGCGAAGCTGCGATTTTCTTTGTCAGAGCTGGTTCCCCCGGATCTCAACCCCGGGGGAACCAGCAGACCGAATTCCTACGCCGGGCGCCGGGACTGGATGAAACGGAAGCGCCCTGCGACGAAGGCGTGGTCGGCGTAGGTGGCGTTGGCGGCGGGGTTGGCGCCGGTGCCGTGGTAGTCGGAGAAGGCGGCGGACTGGTTGACGTAGATGGGGCCCACGAGGTTGATGGACAGGTTGGCTCCGGCGTCCCAGGTGGCGTCTTCGGCTGCTGCGATGACTGCTTCGTCCGTGGAGTAGACGGCGGCGGTCAGGGCTCCGTGGGCCTTGACGGAGTCGCGGTAGGTGTCGATCGACTGCCGGGTCGAATCGGTGCTGATCACGAACGAGATGGGGCCGAACCACTCGTGGGTGTAGACCTCGGCGTCGGCGACGTCCACGGCGGCGATCAGGGGAGTGCGGACGGTCGCCTCGGGGAAGTCGGGGTGGGTGACCGCGCGGGAGGCCAGGACGGTCTTGCCCACGGTGGCGGCGCGGTCCAGGCGTTCGAGGATGAAGGGGTTGACGACGGCGCCGAGGATGGCGGTGGCGCGGGCGTCGTCGCCGAGGAGCTTCTCCACGGCGCCGGCGAGGTCCGCTGCGAAGTCCTCGGCGGACCTGGTCTCGTCGCCTACCTTGACGCCGTCGCGGGGGACGAGGATGTTCTGCGGCGTCGTGCACATCTGGGCGGTGTACAGCGAGAGCGAGAAGGCCAGGTGGCCCAGGGCGGCCTTGTACTCGTCCTCGCGGAACGAGTCGACGATGATGGTGTTGATGCCGGCCTTCTCGGTGTAGACCTGCGCCTGCCGCGCGTTGGCCTCGAGCCAGTCGCCGAACTCATTGGAGCCGGTGAAGTCGATGATCCTCACCTCGGGGCGCAGTGCGAGGGTCTTGGCGAGGCCCTCGTCCTTCGCCTCCGGCGCGAGGGCGACGAGGTCAGGGGAGAAGCCCGCCTCCCGCAGCACCTCGCGGGCGACCTCCACGGTCAGCGCGAGCGGGGCGATGGCGAAGGGGTGCGGCTTGACGAGGACGGCGTTGCCGGTGACCAGGGAGGCGAACAGGCCGGGGTAGCCGTTCCAGGTCGGGAAGGTGTTGCAGCCGACCACGAGGGCGACGCCGCGCGGGGCCGCCACCCACTTCTTGGCCAGCCGGGTGGGCTCGCCGCGGCCCGGCTTCTCCCACAGGGCCTTGTCGGGGTGCGCGTTGAGGGCGGAGTAGCCGTAGGCGACGGCCTCGAGGCCGCGGTCCTGGGCGTTCGGTCCCGCCGCCTGAAAGGCCATCATGAAGGCCTGCCCGGTGGTGTGCATCGCAGTGTACGCAATCTCGAAGCTGCGGGCGTTGAGCCGCCCCAGGATCTCGATGCACACGGCCGCGCGGGCCTCGGCGCCGGCGTCGCGCCACGCCGGGATCGCGGCCTGCATCGCGGGCAGCAGCGTGTCCGGGTCCACGTGCTCGTAGCCGATGCCGAGTTCGAACCCGTAGGGCGAGACCTCCCCGCCGACGGTCGTGCCGTCGCTCCCGGTCTGCCCGAGGGACCACGTCGTGCCGCGCCGCGCCTCGAAGGCGGCCTCGGCCTGGTCCTTCGCCTCGGCGGGATAGGCCTTGGCGTTCTCCGGGAAGCGGGTGTAGTACTCCCGGGAGCGGATGGCCCCGAGGGCCGCGTCCAGGGTGGGACGGTGCCGGGCGATGAGTTCGTCGACGGTGGCGGTCATCTGGGCTCCTCGTGCGCGGTGGGCGGCGAAGGGTCTTCCTCCGCAAGCCAGACTAACCGACCGTTCGGTAGGATCGAAGAGGGCCCGGAGTCAGACCCGGCACCGGAGAGAGGGAGATTCCGCAGTGGCAGTGGCCAAGCGCGCGGATCGGCATACGCCCGAGTCGCTGCTCGCGGTGGCGGTGGACGTGTTCAACATCCGCGGCTACGACGGCACGTCGATGGAGGATCTCGCCAAGGCGGCGGGGATCACCAAGTCCTCGATCTACCACCACGTCTCCGGCAAGGAGGAACTGCTCCGTCTGGCTGTATCGCGGGCCCTCGACGGCCTGTTCGGCGTACTGGTCGAGCCCGGGGCCACCGAGGGCAAGGCGGTGGACCGGTTCGCGTACGTGATCCGACGCGAGTGCCTGGTGCTGGTCGACAAGCTGCCGTACGTCACGCTGCTGCTCCGGGTCCGCGGGAACACGGCCACGGAGCGGGAGGCGCTGGAGCTGCGCCGGGAGTTCGACCACCGGGTCGCGCAGCTCGCGGCGGCGGCGATCGCGGACGGTGACCTGCGGGCGGACCTCGACCCGCGGCTGACGGCGCGCCTGGTGTTCGGCCTGGTCAACTCGGTGGTCGAGTGGTACCGGGCGGAGGGCCCGGAATCGGGGCCCGCGGTGGCGGACGCGCTGGCCTCGCTCGTTCTCGACGGGCTGCGGCCGCGGTAGGCGATCGGATCGGCCGAAGGTTCCAAGACCGGCGAAAGACGCTGGAGGGCGCCGAAAGGCGCTGGAAGGCCCCGGAGGGCGCCGGAAGACCGGTCGACCAGAGGCCCCTGAGCTCAGTCCTCGACGCCGAGCGACTGCTGCAGCCGGTCGAGCAGGCGCTGCCAGCCCGCCGCGTTGCGGGAGATGACGAGGTCGGCGTCGGCCCCGACGGCGACCGTGGCGATCGCGTTCTCGATGTCGGCCTCACTGAGCCGGTGCGTGAACAGCAGCAGGCTCTCGGTGCCGACGGCCTTGAGCTCCCAGCTCACCCGGCCGTCGCGGTTGACGTGCCGCCAGAAGGTGTGCTCGAAGATCCGCGGCGGCTCGACGCGCAGCACCTCGTCCACCACGCGCATGGCGCCCTCGCCGTGGTAGCTCACGTACTCGCCGCCGGGGCGCAGGTCGATCTCCGGGCGGCTGCCGAGCCAGCGCTCGACCTCGGCCGGCTCGGTGATCGCGGTCCAGACCCGCTGGACCGGATGCGCCAGGTCGTACTCGAAGCGGAACAGGACCTCGCCGCCGTCCCGCTCGATCTTGCCTTCGCGCATCGACGCTCCTCGCGGCTACTTGTAACCCATCGTCAGCGTACCGCTGTCCACCGGGATGCACTCGTTCTCCGAGCCGCTCGCGAAGCTCACGTGCGAGTCCGCGGGGGCGGTGGCCGCCCCGCTGGTGTCCACCGACGGGGTCGAGACGGCGGAGCCGCCGAAGCCGAGCTTCGTGCCGCTGGTGAAGTCGGTCCCGACGAAGACGCTGACGCCCTTCCAGTGCGTCGTCGCCGACACCTCGGAGGTCGAGATGCCGAGCGCGGCGGCCACGGCGTCGGCCTCGGCCTGGGTGGCCTCGTTCGGGTCGTAGGTGACCTGGCTGCTGGAGACGGTCGGCGCGTTGCCGCTGGAGACGGTGTTGGAGAAGCCGTCCGAGATCAGGCCCTGCTTCACCGTCGTGGCCCGGCCGCTGACGCCGTCGGCGTTGTAGACGTTCACCGGGACCCGCGTCTTGTCCACACTCGCGGCCGTGGTGGCGCTGGCGGACGGGGTCGGCGCGGCGGCCTTGCCGCTGGAGCCGGCGGAGGGCGTGGAGCTCGATTTGGTGTTGGTGAACGAGGTCGAGCCCTCGATCTCCGCGAACACGGCCGCGGCGGCCGGGGACGGGATGACCCGGCTCTGGTTGTTCGGGTCGTACTCCCAGGGCATCGTCAGCATCGTGATGTTCTTGGTCGGCACCTTGTTCAGGCTCTCGACCAGGCTCTCGAGGTTCGTCAGGCCCGCGTAGTTGTCGCTCACGGTCATCGAGCCCGCCGCGGCCTGGCCTATCGAGAGCAGCGTGTTGATGTCGGAGAAGTTCATGCTCTTGCGCAGCGTCTGGATCAGCTGCGAGAGGAAGTAGTGCGTCGCCTCCTCGCGGCCCAGGTCCGAGCCGTCGAAGAAGGAATCGCGGGTGCGCAGGAACTCCAGCGCCTGGATGCCCTTGACCGTGCTCTCGCCGGCCGGCAGCACCAGGTGCGAGTTCTTGTCGTTCACGGCCTTGCTCACGCAGACCGGTACGCCGCCGAGCGCGTTGGACATCGTCACGACACCGCCGAAGTCGAACAGCATGTAGCCGGTGATCGTGATATTGGTCATCGCGTGGATGGCCGCGACCTGGCACGCGGGGCCGTCCTGCAACGCCGAGTTGACCTGGTACGTGCTGTAGTTGCCGGTCAGCGAGGTGACGCCGTTGCTCTCGCTGCAGTCGGGCAGCTTCGTCACGGTGTCGCGCGGGATCGACAGGATCGTCGCGTCGGTGCCCTCGGCGGAGATGTGCAGGATCATCTCGGAGTCGGCGTTGGCGCCGGGGTTCGCGCCGTTCTTGATGCAGTCGCCGCCGAGATGGCAGTCGGTGGCACTGTTCCGGGTGTCCGAGCCCATCAGCAGGATGTTCTGCGCGGTGTGCCCGTACTTGTCGGCGGGCAGCGACGCCTGCGACATGCCGTTGGGCAGCAGCGCGCTGTGCTTGATCGAGCCGACGGTGGTCTGGTAGGCGTACACGCCGAATCCGATGACCGCGAGCACCACGAGGCCGACGCCCAGCGCGGTCCACTTCGTGGCCTGCTTCACCTTGGACTTCGGACGGTTCGCCAGCTCCTGCTGCTTGGCCCAGGCGCGCTGCGCCTTGCCGTTCGGGTCCACCTCGTCGAGGTCGATGTCGTCGTTCACGTGGCTGGGCCCGGCCGCCGCGGCGCCCGCTCCGGCGGCGCCGGCCTCGGCCGCGCGGCGACGGCGGCTGCGCCCGCTCTCGGCGAGATCGTCGCGCCCGCCGTCCTCGCCGCCCGCGCTCCAGACGTCGGCGCGGGTGGGCTCGGCCTCCCAGGGCTGCGCGGGGCGCTGCCGGGGCACGGCGCGGTCCTCGGGGTACCCGCCGCCGCCCTGCGGTCCGCGCGGCGGCGGAGGCTGCCGGTAGCCCTGCGGCTGCCCGTAGCCCTGGCCCTGGCCTTGCCCCTGGCCCTGTCCCTGCGGGTTCTGATACGGGCCGGGCCGGCCGTAGCCCGGGGCCGGACGACGGCCCTGCCCCTGGCCCTGCCCCTGCGGAGCACCCTGATTCGGTCCGGGGCCGTAGCCGGGGCCGCGACCCTGCCCCTGCTGCGGCGGGCGCTGCCCGTAGCCCTGCGGGGGCTGCTGCGGCGGCGCGTACGGGTCGTACCGCGGGTCCTCGTCCCCGGGATACCAGCTCCGTCCGTCGCTCATGCAGACCGACTCCCTTTCCGGGGCTCTCGCCGTACCGATTGATCGATTATCTGCCTTACCCCGACTCCATGCTGACCCAATCGGTTGCAGTTCGGGCGACCGGATTGTCGCAGGTTCGCTGCATCTCCGTGACCCCTGCCCCGGGATGTCATGATGAGTGCTGATAATCACCGCTTATCACCTGAACCGGCGGAAAGGGGATGCGGTGCGGCAGGATGTCGGCGCGTTCGTGCTGATGAGCGTCATCGCGGTGCTCGCGCCGATCCTGTCCGTGCTGCTGTTCCCGCTGATCGCGCTCCGGCTGCGCGGCGAGTCCGCCCCGGCGGCCAGACCGGGAGCCCGCGCCGAGTCCTGGTGACCGGGTCGTGGAAAGGCCAGAGCGGACGGGGGTTCATCAGCTCCCCTGTCCGGACTCTGGACAAGGCACGGGGGCCGCGGCCAGACTGGGAGCACAACCTACCGACCGTCCGGTCGGGAACTGGACGACCGCTGGATCAGCCGATGGAGACCCCATGACGCTGCTGGACGCGCGAGACCGGGAGGGCGCGACGGCGACCGCCGTCCGGCCCATCTGGGACAGCGAACCCCTGCGCTACCTCGACGAGCACGGAGCGCCCGTGGAGGGCGGCATCCGCCCGGCCGAGGAGGCCCTGGACCCGCAGGCGCTGCTGCGCGGGTACCGGGCGCTGCGCTTCGCCCGCGCCTTCGACACCGAGGCGACGAATCTGGTGATGCAGGGCAGGCTGGCGGTCTATCCGTCCTGCCGCGGCCAGGAGGCCTGCGAGGTCGCGGCCGTGCACGCGCTGACCGACCAGGACTGGCTGCTGCCCACCTACCGCGACTCGGCCGCCCTGGTGCTGCGCGGGATCCCGGCCGCGGACGCGCTGACCCTGCTGCGCGGCACCTGGCACTGCGGCTACGACCCCAAGCAGTGGCGCACGATGCCGCAGTGCACGCCGCTGGCCACGCAGGGCCCGCACGCGGTCGGCCTGGGCCTGGCCGCCAAGCTGGCCGGCGACCCGACCGTGGCGATGTGCTTCTTCGGCGACGGCTCGACCAGCGAGGGCGACTTCCACGAGGCCTGCAACAGCGCGGCCGTCTATCAGGCCCCCGTGGTCTTCCTGGTGCAGAACAACCAGTACGCGATCTCGGTGCCGCTGCACAAGCAGACGCACGCGATGAGCCTCGCCGACAAGGCGTCCGGCTACGGCATGCCGGGACTGCGCGTGGACGGCAACGATCTGATCGCGATGAACGCCGTGCTCGCCGAGGCCGTGCAGCGCGCGCGGACCGGCGGCGGCCCGACCCTGATCGAGGCGGTCACCTACCGCGTGCAGGCGCACACCAACGCCGACGACGCGGCCCGGTACCGGCAGTCCGCCGAGGTCGAGTACTGGCGGCACCGCGACCCGATCGACCGGCTCGGCCGCTACCTGACGGCCGTCGGCGCCCTCGACGCGACGATCGAGGCCGAGATCGACGAGGACTGCGAGCGCTACTGCGAGCAGATGCGCGCGCAGTTCGCCGAGGAGCCCGCGTACGACCCGGACGAGATGTTCGAGCACGTCTACGCGGAGCCGACCCCGCAACTGCTGGCGCAGCGCGCGATGCTGCGCGCCGAGGAGGCCGCGAAGTGAGCCCGGTGACGGAGATCTCCGCGCCCGCGGCCCCGCTGACCATGGCCAAGGCGATCAACGCCGCGCTGTCCGACGCCATGGCCGAGGACGACAAGGTCGTCGTCTTCGGCGAGGACGTCGGCGCGCTCGGCGGCGTCTTCCGGGTCACCGACGGCCTGACCGCGAAGTTCGGCGAGGAGCGCTGCTTCGACACGCCGCTGGCCGAGGCCTCGATCATGGGCACCGCGATCGGCATGGCCGTCTACGGCTTCAAGCCGGTCGTCGAGATGCAGTTCGACGCCTTCGCCTACCCCGCCTTCGAGCAGGTCTTCAGCCACCTCGCGAAGATGCGCAACCGGACCCGCGGCGCCGTGCCGGTCCCGGTCGTCGTCCGCATCCCCTACGGCGGCGGGATCGGCGGCGTCGAGCACCACAGCGACAGTTCCGAGGCCTATTTCGCGCACACGCCGGGGCTGCACGTGGTGACCCCGTCCAGCGTCGAGGACGCCTACAGCCTGCTGCGCGAGGCGATCGACTCGCCGGATCCGGTGATCTTCTTCGAGCCCAAGCGGCTGTACTGGAGCAAGGCGAACGTCGCGCTCCCGGCGCGCACCGGCCGGATCGGCACCGCCTCGGTGCGCCGTCCCGGAACCGACGCCACATTGGTCTGCTACGGCCAGACCGTCCCAGTCTGCCTGTCCGCGGCCGAGCAGGCGGCGAAGGAGGGCGTCGAGCTCGAGGTGCTGGACCTGCGCAGCCTCGTTCCGCTGGACGACGAGGCGATCGAGCGCAGCGTCGCGAGGACCGGCCGCGCGATCGTCGTGCACGAGAGCGTCGGTTTCGGCGGTTTCGGCGCCGAGGTCGCGGCCCGGATCGCCGAACGCTGCTTCTACCGGCTCGAGGCCCCGGTCACCCGGGTCGCCGGCCTCGACCTGCCGTTCCCGCCGCCGAAGTACGAGCACTGGTACCTGCCCGACGCCGACCGCGTGCTCGACGCCGTGGACCGGGCGATGTCGGCGGGCTAGGGTTTCCTCCAGGGGAAGTCGCCTACGGGGGGATCGGCATGTCACGTCTGCACGAGGTCGGCGCGTGGATCGAGGGCGCGCTGCCCGGCCTGCTCGCCGAGCACGAGGTGCCGGCCGCCTCGGTCGCGCTGATGCTGGATGGGCAGGTCTTCGCGACCGCGCACGGACTGCTGAGCAAGGCCACCGGCGTCGAGGCCACGACCGACTCGGTCTTCCAGATCGGGTCGATCACCAAGCTGTGGACGACGAGCCTTGCGATGCAGCTGGTCGACGAGGGCAAGCTCGGCCTCGACGACCCGGTGCGCCTGCACCTGCCGGAGTTCAGGCTCGCCGACGAGGAGTCATCCGCCGCGATCACTGTGCGCCAGTTGATGACGCACACCTCCGGCTTCGGCGGCGACGTGTTCACCGACACGGGCTACGGCGACGACTGCGTCGAGAAGTACGTCGCCACGCTCACCGACCAGGAGCAGATCTTCCCACCCGGGCGGCTCTACTCGTACAACAACGCGGGCTTCGTCGTGCTCGGCCGGATCATCGAGGTGCTGCGCGGCAGGGCCTTCGACGACTGCCTCACCGAGTACCTGATCCGGCCGCTCCGGCTGGCCCACGCGGCGACCGGCCCCTACCAGGCGATCCTGCACCGGGCCGCCGTCGGGCACACGCGCACGGACGAGAAGCAGGAGCCGCGGCCGACCGAGCTGTGGGCGCTGCAGCGCTCGACGGTCCCGGCCGGGGCGATGCTCGCCATGAGCGCGAGCGACCTGATGGTCTTCGCCCGGATGCATCTCGAGGACGGAGTCGGCCCGGACGGCGAACGGGTGCTGAGCGAGCAGTCCGTGCGCGCCATGCGGGAGGCGCAGATCGCCCTGCCGCGTCTCACGACCTTCGATCAGTCCCGGGGCCTCGGCTGGGCGATCTACGACCTCGACGGCGGCGGTCGGCTCGTGGGCCACAACGGCAACACGATCGGGCAGAGCGCCTTCTTCCAGACCGTGCCGGAGCAGAGCCTGGCGATCGCCGTGCTGACCAACGGCGGCAACGCGCCCAACGTGTGGCGCGCGATCCTCGAACGGGTCCTGCGCGATCTCGCCGGGCTCACGGCCCCGCCCGAGCCGGTCCCGGACCCGACCGCGGCGAAGGCGGACTACCGCCGGTTCGTCGGCCGGTACTCCGCCGAGGGCGAGGACGATGTCATGCGCATGGACGAGGACGGCCGTGTCTTCCTCGACTACATCCCGACGGGCGTCAGCCTCGAACTCGGCGAGCTGCCGGAGTCCTTCGAGCTGCTCCCGTATGCCGGCAACGTGCTGATCTCCGCGGAACGCCGCTTCGGCTCGCACTTCGTCGTGGCCTTCCTCGGCGACGACGGCGAGGGCCGCACGCCCTATCTGTACGGCAGCCGGATCGCGCGGCGGGTGCCGGAGTAAGAGGGCTGTCTCACTCCACCCGGTCCAGGGCGCGGATGGGCACGCCGGGGTCCGCCGCGCCGTAGAGCCGGGCGAAGGCGTCCCAGATCGGGGTGCTCTCCTCGCGGTCGAGCGGCTCGCTGAGCCAGAACTGCGCGCCGGGCGCCTCCTCTATCCAGGCGTGCACGGCCTGGCGCTCCGCGGTGCGCGCGGCGACGAGCTCCTCGATCCGCGCTGAGGCCACGAACCAGGTCTGCCCGACCTGCCAGGCGCGCACCAGCAGCCGCTCGCCCTGCACGGCCGTGCTCTGCGTGCGCAGTATCACGTAGCGCAGGCCGTCCAGCGGGCGCGCGCGGGTCCACAGCTGCTCGAACTGGCCGACCGCGTACACGCCGAGCTCCGAGTGGCGCTCCGTCTCCAGCTGCGAGGTCATCGAGGAGCGCCGCCGGTAGGGCAGGAACCCGACCAGCACCCGGTCGTCGATCTGGTGCACGCTGATCTCGGGCAGCTGGTCGTAGAGCCGGACCCGCAGCCGCTCCGGCTCGATGCCGCGCGACGGCAGTTGCGCGGCGAGCTGGCGCAGTCGCTGGATGTTGCGTTCGACCATCTGGTCGAAGTGCGTGTCCCTGATCTCCTTGGCCCGCTCGCGCGCGGCCGAGGTGGTCGGGGCGAGCAGCAGGATCCTGATCGTGGCGCCGTTCGACATCGCCCGCAGCGCCGCCTGCACGAAGGCCTCGGCGCCGGCCGCGTCGCCGTCCTGGCCGATCAGGATGGAGCTGGTGTCCAGGATGCGCACGGTGCGCTCGGCCTCGGCCAGCCGCTGCAGGATCTGCCCGGTCGGCAGCCGGTCGAAGTCGAGCGTGCGCCCGCGCGGCGCGGCCAGCTCCGAGGAGGGCCACATCAGGTAGAAGGTCGGCTCGCGGCGCCGCGCGGCGGTGTACTTCCGGTCGTGCAGTTCCAGCAGCTGCCGGTGCAGCGTGGAGTCGGTCGGCACCGGCTCGGCCTCGTGCTCGACGCCGCCGTGCTCGCCGAGCCAGAAGTGCTGGTCCGGCTTCACGGCCAGCGCGGCGTCGATGCGGTTGGAGATGTGGTAGGTCTCGTCGCCGAGCTCCAGGTAGCGCACCCACATCGGCTCGGTGTCCTCGGCCGGGGACAGCCGGATCGCGGCCAGCCGGCGCACCGGGCGCGAGTCCTCCCAGAGCTCGTCGAACTTCTCCAGCACCTGCATGCCGGTCAGCGAGCCCGCGGCGATCTCCAGCTGCGGCGCGTCGTGCGCGAACTGGTAGGCCGGCAGCAGCGCGAACAGGATCGTGTTGTCGCGCTGGTAGAGCGTGAACGGCGCGGCGACCGAGTACAGCCGCAGCTCGAAGCTGCCGAGCGCGGCCGGCGTCTCGCCCGCGAACTCGACCACCCGCGGCACGTACACCCCGGTGTCCTCGCTGTCCCCGCCGATCATCGGGATCGACTGCGGGGCGCCGAGCCGCCGCATCGCGTCCGCGAGCTGCTGCTCCATCGTGCCGAGCGCCGAGATGTTGTTGTGGATCTGCCCGTCGATCGAAAGACCCGGATACGCCGACTCCAGCTGCTCCTGGCGCAGCCGCGAGGCGTCGGTGGCCGGGCTCATCAGCAGCACCTTGACGTGCACGCCGCGCAGCACCGCGTCGTGCAGCGCGGGCAGCGAGCGCAGCCCGTTCGTGGTGTCGAAGAGCCCTGAGTACGTGTCCAGCACCCGGATCTCCCGCTCGGCGGCCGTGATGCGCCGCGCGAAGAGCCGGAAGTCCAGGTGCGCGTGCTGCCGGATCTGCACCGCGGCCCGGGACACGATCGGCTCGATCATCATCAGGATGACCAGGCCGCCGATCATGTCCCCGGCGGAGTTGAGCAGCAGGTTCGGCCAGAAGCCGTTGGTGAAGCCGGTGATCACCGCGCCGAGCGAGAGCCCGATGATCAGGGTCACCAGCGCGCTGAAGCCGACGAGCTTGGGCTTGCGGGTGTACCAGCGGCTGAGCCGGAGCATCCAGCCGAACGGAAGCAAGGTCAAACCCCTCGTCGAGGGAGGCCTCACCCCTGCTCGGCCTCCGGGATCCGCGGGTACTGCGCGTCCGCGCCGTCCGGAGACGCGGGCCTGGTCACCAGCTTGCGGTCGTCGCTGGTCAGGCACCGGCCATTATCGATGTCGAACTCCCAGCCGTGCAAGGCGCAGGTCAGCACACCGTCACGTACGGTGCCGAAGCGGGTGAGGTCCGCCTTCAGGTGCGGGCAGTGCCGCTGCACGACGTGCCCGTCCGCGAGCGCGTAGTCCTCGACCCCCGCCGACTCCGCGTAGTAGCCCTCGACGAAGGTCATGTGCTCGACCGAGAGCGACTTGAAGAAGGAGTACACGTACTCGTTGAACGGGCCCTTGCGGGAGGCCTGGAAGCGGCAGGACAGGAACAGCTCGTTCACCCAGTCGGGCGTACGCTCGCGGACCAGCTTCTCGATCAGCGGCCGCTTGGCCCGGAAGGAGTAGCGCACCTCCTCGTCCGCGTACGGCTTGATCTTGCGGTCCAGGAAGTCGAAGACGATCTGCTCGTCCGGGCCTCCGTCGACCGCCTCCACCTCGAGCAGGATCCGGCCGTTGAGGCCCGAGCAGGTGTGATCCGCGGTCTCCATCAGCGGCTGCACCCAGTCCTGCAGCTGTCCGACCAGGTCGGAGCGGTCCTGCGGCAGCGCACGCAGGATCTCGTCGATGACCGGCTGGACCTTCTTCTTGTAGTCGGTGAGGTAGCCGCGCCGGTCGTCCCGGATCCGGGCCACCTCGCGCTCCGGGATCTGCTCGAGCTCGGCGCCGCCGTCCCCGGCCAGCTCCACGGCGGTGCCGGTCAGCAGCAGGTGCGCCTTGTCGAAGCCCTGCTCCTCGAGGTAGTCCAGGAACACGAACTGGTCGGGGAAGACGTTCGCCTCGTCGCGGTCGAAGTCGTTGAACTCCCACAGCTCGTCGTCCAGGAAGCAGGG
>DASTAE010000059.1:0-3693 GCA_035712985.1 Actinospica sp. | reverse complement strand
CGCCATCTTCCGGATCGCCCCGCAGGGCCCGCTGCTCGAGGGGCCGGGACGCTACGGCCGGGGCAGCGGCGCCGCGAGCGTCCAGTCCACCTCCGCCACCACGGTGACCCGCCGCGTTCGCTGACGGTTCGCCACGGATTGCCGCTCGAGCCCCTGTACCCATAGCCTGAAGCGCGTAGGAATGGGCGTGGGACCAGCACGGTTCCCGGGTGAAAGGCGTGCGCGTGGCGAATCTCGGGTCTGCCAAGGCGACCGCCCGGATCTTCGTGTCGCATCTGGCGGGCAAGGCCGTCTTCGATCAGGACGGGGACCAGGTCGGCCGGGTCCGCGACGTGATCGTGCAGCTCCCGCTCGAGCACGAGGAACGGCCGCGGGTGCTCGGCCTGGTCTCCGAGGTGACCGGCAAGCGCAAGGTCTTCCTGCCGATCACCCGGGTCGCCGCGATCGAGAACGGCCAGGTCATCTCGTCCGGGCTGATCAACATGCGGCGCTTCCAGCAGCGGCCGAACGAGACGCTGGTGCTCGCCGAACTGCTCGACCGCAAGGTCAAGCTGCCCAGCCGGGACGACGGCCGGGACGAGGTCCAGGTCAAGGACGTGGCCATCGAGCAGACCGGTCCCGGCGACTGGGAGGTGGTCAAGGCCTTCGTGCAGTACCCCGGCAAGGGGCTGCGCCGCCGCGGCGAGAGCGTCATCGTGGACTGGGAGTCGCTGACCGGCTTCGGCGCCCCTGAGCCGGGCCAGCAGGAGGCCGCCGCGCTGCTGGCCACCTTCGACCAGATGCGCCCGGCCGACGTGGCCCGCGCCGTGCACGAGCTCAATCCGCGCCGCCGCGGCGAGGTCATCGCCGCGCTGGACGACGAGCGGCTCGCCGACGTCCTCGAGGAGCTGCCCGAGGGCGACCAGCTGGAGATCCTGGCCAGACTCGAGGTCGAGCGCGCCGCCGACGTCCTGGAGGAGATGGACCCGGACGACGCGGCCGACCTGCTCGGCGACCTGCCCGCCGAGGAGGCCGAGCGGCTGCTCGAGCTGATGGAGCCGGACGAGGCGGCCCCGGTCCGGCGGCTGCTGCGCTACTCCGACGACGTGGCCGGCGGCCTGATGACGAGCGAGCCGATCATCCTGCCCCCGGACGCGAGCATCGCCGAGGCGCTGGCCCGGATCCGGATGCCCGAGCTCTCCCCGGCCCTGGCCAGCCAGGTCTACGTGTGCCGCGCGCCGCTGGAGACGCCCACCGGCCGTTACCTGGGCACCGTGCACTTCCAACGCCTGCTGCGCGAACCTCCCTCGACCCTGGTCAGCGCCGCCGTGGACACCGGCATCGAGGCACTGCGCCCGGAGCAGCCGCTGCACGAGGTCACCTCGTTCATGGCGACGTACAACCTGGTCGCGGCGGCCGTGGTGGACGAGGCCGGGCACCTGCTCGGCGCGATCACCGTGGACGACGTGCTCGACCACGTCCTGCCCGCCGACTGGCGGCACCGCGAACTGCACCACGAGGACAGTGAGGAGGGACAGCCGTGACGACGAGCGAGAACGGGCGCGCGCACCGGCTCCGGCGCGCCGACGCCGCGGAGGGGCCGCGCCTTGATCAGCCGAAGGCGATGCGGCCCCGGCCCTCGCTGCGTCCGCGGGTGGACATCGAGAAGTTCGGCCAGGCCTCCGAGGACATAGCGCGGTTCTTCGGCACCGCGCAGTACCTGGTGATCCAGACCTGCATCGTGATCGTCTGGATCACGCTGAACATCCTGGTCGTCACGCGGAACATCCGCTGGGACCCGTACCCCTTCATCCTGCTGAACCTCGCCTTCTCCACCCAGGCCGCGTACGCGGCACCGCTGATCCTGCTCGCGCAGAACCGGCAGGCGGACCGGGACAAGGTGCAGTCCGAGCAGGACCGCGGGCGCGACGAGCAGGCGATCGCGAACACCGAGTACCTGCTGCGCGAGGTGGCCTCGCTGCGGCTCGCGGTCAACGACGTGGCCACCCGCGACTTCGTGCGCTCCGAGCTGCAGTCGCTGTTCAAGGAGTTGGAACAGGTCCGCGTCGAGGATCGGTGACGGGCCCCGCCCGGTTACTGATTAGTATGGGCGGTATGACTGCCGCCACCGTCGTCACCGAAGAGCAGATCCGCGCCGCGCTCGCGCGGGTGCAGGATCCTGAGATCCGCCGTCCGATCACCGAGATCGGCATGGTGAAATCGGTGGCCGTCGACGCCGCGGGCGCGGCGAACGTGGCCATCTACCTGACCGTCGCCGGCTGCCCGCTCAAGGACAAGCTGCGCAGCGACATCACGGCCGAGGTCGGCGCGCTGGACGGGATCACCTCCGTCGCCGTCGAGATGGACGTGATGAGCCAGGAGCAGCGGCAGGAGCTGCAGGCCACGCTGCGCGGCGGGCGCGCCGAGCGGGAGATCCCCTTCGCCAAGCCCGGCTCGCTGACCCGCGTCTTCGCGGTGGCCTCCGGCAAGGGCGGCGTCGGCAAGAGCTCGGTGACCGTGAACCTGGCGGCCGCGATGGCGGCCAAGGGCCTGAAGGTCGGCATCGTGGACGCCGACATCTACGGCCACTCGGTGCCGCGGATGCTCGGGGTGACCGAGCGGCCGACCCAGGTGCAGGACATGATCATGGCGCCGGTCGCGCACAACGTGCGGGTCATCTCGATCGGCATGTTCACCCCGGGCAACGAGCCGGTGGTCTGGCGCGGCCCGATGCTGCACCGCGCGCTGCAGCAGTTCCTGGCCGACGTCTACTGGGGCGACCTGGACGTGCTGCTGCTCGACCTGCCGCCCGGCACCGGCGACGTGGCGATCTCGGTGGCCCAGCTCGTGCCGAACGCCGAGATCCTGGTGGTGACCACCCCGCAGCAGGCCGCCGCCGAGGTGGCCGAGCGGGCCGGCACGATCGCGCTGCAGACGCGGCAGCGGATCGCGGGCGTCGTGGAGAACATGTCCTGGATGCCCTGCCCGCACTGCGACGAGAAGGTCGAGGTCTTCGGCAGCGGCGGCGGCCAGACCGTGGCCGAGGCGCTGACCCGGGCCACCGGCGCCACGGTGCCGCTGCTCGGCCAGATCCCGATCGACCTGCGGCTGCGCGAGGGCGGCGACGGCGGAATGCCGGTCGTGCTGTCCGAGCCGGAGGCCGCGGCCTCGCAGGTGCTGCGCGAGGTCGCGGAGAAGCTGACGGTCCGTTCGCGCGGACTGGTCGGCATGTCGCTCAGCGTCTCGCCCGCGGGAAGATGATCTTCTCGGACACGCTAAACTGACGACCTGTCATAGCGGAACCAGGCCCCGGCGGAGTACACACCCCCGGGGCTTGCGCTTTTTCCGGCCCGCTATCCGTACAGCTTCGGATCCACCCGCACGAAGGCCAGCGAGTAGGCCGACACGCCGCGCCCGTACGCGGCCAGGAAGCAGTCGGGCCGCGCCGCCGCCATCACCCAGCCGTAGGGCGATTCGCGGTAGTGGAAGGGCTGCTGCTGCTGGCCGACCGGGAGCGTGAGCGGCTGCCACGGCTCCCCGGCGAGCACCTCGGACACCACGTACGCCAGCTCGCGCTGCTGATCGAGCCACTGCTGGCGCAGATTGGGGTCCAGGTCCCAGGGCCAGTTGTCCTCGACCAGACCGACCCCGGCGAGCGCTGCGGCCGCGCCGACGGTCATCGCCTCGACCGAGCCGGCCGCCTGGCCGTCGGGC
>DASTAE010000058.1:0-4739 GCA_035712985.1 Actinospica sp. | reverse complement strand
CCGTCCCGCCGGTCGTCAGGTTCGCCGTGTCCGTGATCGAGTACGTCCCGGGTGTGGCATAGGTGTGCGAGGTGAAGGTCGTGGCGGCGGTGGTCGACGCCGAGACCGTCTGCGACTGGCCGTCGCCCCAGTTGATCGTGTAGGTGATGTCGGGCCGCGCGACCGTCTGGTCGCTGGACGAGTAGATTCCGAAGGTCGTGACCTGAGACAGATAGCTGCTCAGTTCGACACTCCGGGTCGACTGCGCGGTCGCGCTCGCATTGACGGTCGGTGTGTGCTTCTCCTGCACTGCGCCGCGGTCGCAGTACGCGGGCGTCCCGGTACCGGTCACGGCCACGACGGGGTCGCCGGTGCAGGCGTCGCCGAAGAAGTCCGTGGCGAGCATCCCCGGAGCGGAACTGTTCGCCGAGTTGAACTGCGGAGCCGTGGGCGCGAAGGTGGCGTAGGTCGTGGTCTCAGGGCTCGTGTTGAGATCATGCGCGCCCTGTCCGGTGGCCGCGTCGAGTGCGGCCGCCGTCGTGTATACGGTGCCGGCCCACGAGTAGGCCGACTGCGCCGCGCCCGGGTAGACGACGTTGTAGTTGGAGGTCGTGCTCGCCGCTGACGCTGAGTCGACCAGAACTGCCGGCGCCGTGTTCGTGGCCGACACTTCGTTCACGATGTTGTTCTCGATCGACGTGCCCGTAGATCCGGAGACGTTGATCGTGCTGACACCGACCGGCGTGTAGTAGAAGTTGTTCGACGTGATCTCGGTGTTCGAGGCGCCGGTCACCGAGATTCCGCCATAGGTGCCCACGCCGGCGATGAAGTCCGTACTCACGACGTCGCCGGAGCTGCCCGAATCGATCAGCACGTCCCTGACGACGCTGCGGGTCACCGTGACGCTCGAGGACGTGCCGGTGATGTGCACCCCGTCGGCCGTCGGAAGGGCCCGCAGCCCGTTGAGAGTGATGCTCGAAGAGCCGTTCACGGATACTCCACCGGTGGCCGTGAACCCACGATTGAGCAGCTGGCCCTCGAACGACACGTAGGCGGCGCCGTCGAAGCTCAGCGACGGACCGGTCTGGCCGGTGGCGTCGGTGATCGAGACACTGCCCTGCGTCTGGAACACGATCGGCGCGGCGGCGGTGCCGACAGACTTGATGTCCACCTGCCCCGCGTACGTGCCGTTCGCGATCTCCACGGTGTCTCCGGCGACGGCCGCGTCCGCCGCGGCCTGGATGGTGCAGTACGGCGCGGCTTGCGTGCCCGTGCCGGAATCGGTGCAGGCGGACGACTGTCCGCTCACGTAGAGCGTGGTCGTCGAGTCCGCGTGCGCCGCGGTGATGCCGGTCAACGCCAGCGAGACGCTGACCGCCGCCGTGGCAGCACGGCGCGAAGAGAGCATCAGACCCCTCCCAAGAATCCCCAGGCGGCAAGCGGCCGCCATACGGCACTTTAGACCCAAGGGGATCAGGTGGGAACCTCAGTAAACCCGGTACCGTGTCACAGCTTCGTCATCGATCTCGACGCCGAGCCCCGGCCGCTGGGGCACGGTCAGAAACCCATCGGGGTCGATATCGACCGGTTCGGCCAGCATGAAGTCGCGCTCGCGCGGGGTCCAGGCGGGCGGGTCGTAGGGGAACTCGACGAAGGGGCCGCCGCCGACGCCGGCGGCCACGTGCAGGTTCGCCAGCAGGGCGAGGCCGTCGTGCCACGTCCGGGGGGTGTAGCCGCGGTGCTTGAGCAGGGCGAGCTCGGCGAGGGTGCGGGCGCGGCTCATGCCGACGGCGTGCACGACGTCCATCTGGTAGATGTCGAGGGCGTCGAGCTCCAGCGAGCGCAGCAGTTCAGGCACCGAGTGGTGCTCGCCGCCGGCCGCGATGCGCACGTGCGGGATGTCGGCGCGCAGCCGCTTGTAGCCGGGCAGGTCCGGGTAGGGCAGCGGGTTCTCGACCCAGAAGACCCCTGATTCGGCGAGTTCGGCCAGCAGCTTCCTGGTGCGCACCAGGTCGGCGGCCGCCTCGCCGTTGCCGGCCGGGTGCCAGAGCCGGCCCAGGTCCACCATGATCTCGAAGCCCTCGCCCACGGCCTCGCGGATGCGCCGGACCGCCACGACGCCCTCGCGCAGCCCGGCCGGGTCGATCCTGATCTTCATCGCGCGGAAGCCGCGTTCCCGCACGGCCGCGGCGGTCTCGGCCGGGTCGGCCCGCTCGGCCGGGGAGCGCGGCGCGCCGGTCGACGCGTAGGCGGGCAGCCGCTTGGCCGCGTTCCCGAACAGCGCGGCGATCGGCTGACCGGTGGCCTGGCCGATCAGGTCCCAGAACGCGACCTCGAGCGGCCAGTACGCGCCGCCGCGCCGGTTCAGCGTCTCGATCGCCCTGACCTGGGCCGCGATGTCGAGCGGATCGGTGCCGAGGAAGACCTGCCGGTGCGCCTCGAAGCCGTCCATCGGCCCGGCCGAGGAGGCGGCGCCGGTGAGCCCCTCGTCCGTCCGCACCCGCACGAGCGTGGTCTCGAAGGGCGGATCCAGCGGCAGCCGCAGTCGCTCCAGCGCTATGTGGGTGATCTTCATCTGCCGTCGGGATCCTTCCGGCCGCCGGGCGCGGTGCACCAGGCCTCGGTCTTCGAGGCCTCATTCGCCCCTCACCTCGATGTTAGCCGCGTTTGGCCCGTTTCGCCCGGGTGCTGCGGAAACGACCCGGAAACGCGCCACGGCCCGCCCCCGGCAGGGAGCGGGCCGTATTCGGCTCAGCAGGCGTCGGTGCGGCGACGCGAGGCGACCACCGGGCCCGATCCGGTGGCCGTGTGTGGGTGGTGCGGCTGTGCGGTTGGTGCGGGTAAAGCCTCGAGTGCAGCTGATTGCGTGAAAACCCCTGGCCGATCCGTCCGGTACGCGCCGGAAGGCGGATCAGGCCTCCCGCTGCGCCGGGATCCCGGCCAGCAGGGCCCGCACCTCGGCCTCGCGGTAGCGGCGGTGCCCGCCCAGGGTGCGGATCGACGTGAGCTTGCCCGCCTTGGCCCACCGGGTGACCGTCTTCGGGTCGACTCGGAACATCGTGGCCACCTCGGCCGGGGTCAGCAGCGGCTCAGCGTCGGGCGTGCGCGCGGTCATGAGCGGCTTCCTCCATCTCCATGGTGCCCGGCCCGGCAGGGGGCCGGATCGACTGGATCCTCCCCGATGGTCCGTCATGCCGTCAGGTACAAGGTCGGGCAGGCCGGTAATCGGACGAACGGCTTGTCGTTCAAGAACTAGAAGTACACCATCCGGAGCCGCTTGGCCGCGAACTCTATGAAATCGATACATAGAAGAGGCAAATCGCTGGAAGCGGACGGAAGCGCGCGAGCCGCCCATTGCGGACAGTGGCGGCATGGTGGCTATTCGTGGCGCTAAGCAGACCTGTCCACTGTAGCCACGTGAAACCGAACAATATTGGATCTTGGCGGAGAACGGAAGACCCCTCAGCAGCCCGCTGGACCTCCGAGGATCTAGGCTGTTCCCCGGGACGATCGGGAGACCCCCGAACCCCCTGAACCGGAGCACACAGGCATCGGAACGTCTCGACGAGGAGACCCCTTCAGACATGAGCACCGACTCCCACTTCGCGCCCGGCGGACCCGAGCAGATCGTCTACTGCCACGACGAGCCCAGCGGTCTGCGCGCGATCATCGCCGTCCACTCGACCGCGCTCGGCCCCTCCCTCGGCGGCACCCGCTTCTACCCCTACGCCACCGAGTCCGAGGCCCTCGCCGACGTGCTGAACCTGGCCCGCGGCATGGCGTACAAGAACGCGCTGGCCGGCCTCGATCTCGGCGGCGGCAAGGCCGTGATCATCGGAGATCCGACGAAGGACAAGACCGAGGCGCTGCTGCGCGCCTACGGCCGCTTCGTCCAGTCGCTGCACGGGCGCTACCTCACGGCGTGCGACGTCGGCACCTACGTCGCGGACATGGACGTGGTGGCGCGCGAGTGCGCATACGTCACCGGCCGGTCCCCGGAGAACGGCGGCGCCGGCGACTCCTCGATCCTCACCGCCTTCGGCGTCTACCAGGCGATGCGGGCCTGCGCCCAGGAGCGCTGGGGCGGGCCCGAGCTGGCCGGGCGCCGGATCGGCATCGCCGGGGTGGGCAAGGTCGGCCGGCACCTGATCGGGCACCTCACCGAGGAGCGCGCCGAGATCACGGTCACGGACGTGAACGCCGCGGCGCTGGACTGGGTCCGCCAGAACCACGAGCACGTGCGCGTCGTCGGCTCGACCGAGGAGCTGCTCGCCCTGGACCTCGACGTCTACGCCCCCTGCGCGCTCGGCGGCGCCCTGGACGACGCCGTGGTCGAGACGCTCACCGCCTCGATCGTCTGCGGCGCGGCCAACAACCAGCTCGCCCACCCGGGCCTGGACAAGATCCTCGCCGAGCGCGGCGTGCTCTACGCCCCGGACTACCTGGTGAACGCCGGCGGCGTGATCCAGGTCGGCGACGAGGCGGCCCACCTGCGCGACGGCGGCTTCAGCTTCGAGCGGGCCAAGGGCCGCGCGGCCAGGATCTTCGACACCACGCTGGAGATCCTGCGGCGGTCCAAGTCCGACGGCGTACCCCCGGCGGCCACCGCCGACCGGCTCGCCGAGGAGCGGATGCGCGACGTCTCCCGGCTGCGCGGCATCCTGCTTCCGGGCTGAGCCAGGAGCGACCGAGGAGTCCCGGCCGGGCTCGCGGGCCGATGGCTCTCGACCCGCTCCCTGATCCGGCCGGGACTCCTCGGT
>DASTAE010000057.1:0-13315 GCA_035712985.1 Actinospica sp. | reverse complement strand
GCGGCCCGGCGTAGATAGTTAGACAAGCTACATAGTTTGAGCTATGCTTTTTCCATGAGCATGGAGCGAGACCCGAAGGTGGCGGCCGAGGCCGTGTACTGGCTGTCTGCGGCGGTGATCCGCTATACCTCGCAGCCGCGGCAGCTGAGCCTCACCGGCCTGGCCACGTTGGCGGCCCTGGGGCGCAAGGGCGCCCAGCGGATCTCGGAGCTGGCGGGGCTGCAGGGGGTGGCGCAGCCGTCCATGACGGTGCTCGTCGGCTCGCTGGAGTCGGCGGGGCTGGTGGCTCGGCGGCCGGATCCCAGCGACGGGCGGGCCGTCCTGGTCTCGCTGACGGCGCAGGGGGAGGCCTTCCTGGCCGAGCGTCGGCGGGCCGGGGCCGAGCGGCTCTCGGAGATCGTGGGGAAGCTCTCGGCGCAGGAGGCGGCCGCTCTGGCCGCCGCCGTTCCGGCGCTGGTGCGGCTGCGGGAGCTGCAGGACGAGGCCATGGAGGCCGCGGCCGGCCAGCCCAGCCAGTCCGGCCAGGCCAACCAATCCACTACGTCGAAAGTATCCGCATCGAAGGCGAAGTGAGTCGGATGAGTCAGGCGAGTTCGAATACGGAGATAGCGCAGGGCGCTCCCGGCGGCGTCCACGGCCACGCCCCCGCCGCCGGGAGCCCCTTCCGGCAGCCCAGGGCCGTCTGGGCGGTGGCCTTCGCCTGCGTCGTGTCCTTCATGGGCATCGGCCTCGTCGATCCGATCCTGCCGGCGCTCTCCTCCCAGCTGCACGCCAGCGCGAGCAACGTCGAGCTCCTGTTCACCAGCTACCTCGTCGTGACGGCCGTCGCGATGCTGGTGACGGGCTGGGTCTCGAGCCGGATCGGCGGGAAGAAGACGCTGCTCGCGGGGCTCGTGCTCATCGTCGTCTTCAGCGCGCTGGCCGGGTCCTCGCACACGATCAGCCAGATCATCGACTTCCGGGCCGGCTGGGGGCTGGGGAACGCGCTGTTCATCGCCACCTCGCTCGCGGTCATCGTGGGCGCGGCGTCCGGCGGCTTCGCCGGGGCGATCATCCTCTACGAGACGGCGCTCGGCGTCGGCATCGCGCTCGGCCCGCTGGTGGGCGGCCTGCTCGGCGGGATCAGCTGGCGCGGTCCGTTCTTCGGTGTCACGGTGCTGATGGCGATCTCGCTCACGGCCACGCTCGTCTTCCTCGACCGGACCCCGAGGCCCACGCGCAAGGTCGGGCTCACCGAGCCGCTGCGCGCGCTGCGGCACCGCGGACTGGCCACGGTCAGCGTCGTCGCCCTCTTCTACAACTGGGCCTTCTTCACGGTCCTCGCGTACAGCCCGTTCCCGATGAACCTGGGCATTCATGAGCTCGGGTTCGTATTCACCGGTTGGGGCGTGCTCGTCGCGGTCTTCGCGGTGCTGGTGGCGCCCCGGCTGCAGGCCGGGTTCGGGACGGCGCGCACGCAGTACGTCAACTTCTTCCTGATGGCGCTCGATCTCCTGGTGATCGCGCTGTGGACGGATCACAAGGCGGTGCTGATCGCCGCGGTGATCGTGTCAGGGGCCTTCATCGGGCTCAGCAATACGCTGATGACGCAGGCGGTCATGCAGGTCTCGCCGGTCGACCGGTCGGTGGCCTCGGCCTCGTACGGCTTCGTGCGCTTCATCGGCGGCGGGCTCGCGCCCTACTTCGCCGGGAAGCTGGCCGCGCACTACAACGTGCACGTGCCCTTCTACCTCGGCGCGGGCATGCTGATCGTGGCGATCGGCGTGCTGGCCACGGGGCACCGGCTGCTCGGGGCGGCCGACGGCGGCGGGATCCCGGCGGACGAGGAGACGGCGGAGGAGACCGGGGAGATGATCTCGGTCGGCCTCTCCGACTAGGAGAATCCAGAGAAACCGCAGGTCGAGGGCCGTTCCGGAGCGATCCGGGGCGGCCCTTCGCCGTGTGCGGACCGGAGCCCGGCTTGCGCGCCGTGGTACATACTCGGTATACATACTGCGTATGCAGGTGCAGGAGGGGAGGCGCGCAGCATGTCCATCAAGCACGGAATCCTCGCGTTGCTGCGGGAGCGGCCGGGCTACGGGTACCAGTTGCGCGCCGCGTTCGAGGAGACGACGGGTTCGACCTGGCCGGTGAACATCGGCCAGGTCTACACCACGCTCGGCCGGCTGGAGCGGGACGGGTTCGTCGCGAAGACCGGCGAGGACGCGGAGGGGCACGTCGTCTACGAGATCACCTCCACCGGGGTGACCGAGCTCGACGACTGGTTCGCCCGCCCGATCACGCAGCACGACCGGCCGCGCGACGAGCTCGCGATGAAGCTCGCCCTGGCCGTGACCGTACCGGGGGTGGACGTCGCGGCGCTGGTGCAGCTCCAGCGCTCCCACGCGCAGACCACCCTTCATGAACTGACCCGGCGCAAGCTGCGGGCCGCCGAGCCGCCCCTGGCCTGGTCGCTCGTCCTCGAGGCGCAGATCCTCCAGGTCGAGGCGGAGATTCGTTGGCTGGATCATGTGGAGGGACAGGTATGTCGCAGGAATGGGTAGGGCCCGTCGTCAGCCTCCGGGATCTGACCCGCGTGCACGGCGGCGGCGAGGCCGAGGTGCGGGCGCTGGTGGGGGTGAGCCTCGACGTCTCCGCGGGGGAGTTGGTCGCGGTCATGGGCCCGAGCGGGTCGGGGAAGACCACGCTGCTCTCGCTGGCCGGCGGGCTCGACTCGCCGACCGCGGGGAACGTCGTGGTCGAGGGGGTGCATCTGTCGGAGCTGTCCGCGCGGCAGCTGGCGAAGCTGCGGCGGGTGCGGATCGGGTACGTCTTCCAGGACTACAACCTGATCCCCGCGCTCACCGCCGCCGAGAACGTCGCGCTGCCGCTCGAACTCGACGGGGTGCGCGCGGGCCGGGCCAGGAAGCTGGCCGAGGCGGCGCTCGCCGAGGTCGGGCTCGACGGGCTCGGGCCGCGCTTCCCGGACGAGATGTCCGGCGGGCAGCGGCAGCGCACGGCGATAGCCAGGGCGCTGATCGGGGACCGGCGGCTGGTCCTGGCGGACGAGCCGACCGGCGCGCTGGACTCGCAGACCTCCGAGGCGGTTCTCAAGGTCCTGCGCCAGCGCTGCGACGACGGCGCCGCGGGGATCCTGGTCACGCACGAGCCGCGCTTCGCCGCGTACGCGGACCGCACGATCTACCTGCGGGACGGGAAGATCGTGGACAGCGCGGGACGGCCCACCTCGGCCGTCATCGCCGGCAGCGACGCCGACAGCGCGAGCGCCGCGGCGGGTGCCCGATGAGCGCTCTGACCTGGGCGACGTCCTGGCGCGCCGCGCTGCGGATCTCGCGGCGCGAGGTGCTGAGGAATCGTTCGCGCAACCTGCTGATCGTGGCGATGCTCGCGCTGCCGGTGTTCGGCATGACGACGATCGAGACGATTCTCAACAGCGCGCAGGACCTGACCCCGCAGGAGCGGCTGACGCGCGTGGTGGGCGCCGCGGACGCCTACATCTCCGCGACGCAGGGCACTGCGATCTACCAGACCCCCGACGCCGATCCGAGGTCCCAGCAGGTCGACTTCGCGCAGAACGCGCCGACCCCGACGGCCGCGCAGCTCACCTCCGTGACGGCCATCAGGGCCGTTCTCCCGGGCGTCACGCTGCTCGCCGTGGACAGTGCCAACGGCGTCTTCGCGCACGGCCCCGGCGGCTACGCGACGCCCGAGTACTACCAGCTGGACCTCGCGAACCCGGCCGTGAACGGCGCCTTCGACGTGACCGCGGGCCGTGCGCCGCGCAGCGCGAACGAGATCGACCTGAGCCCGGCCGCCGCCAAGGCCGTCGGCGTGTCGGTCGGCGGCACGGTGACCGTCCCGGGCTCCTCCCTGCACGACGGCCGTGCCGCGACGTTCACCGTCGTCGGCCTCGTGCGGCAGCCGACGTCCGCCACCGCGCAGGCGATCTACGCGCTGCCTGGCGCGCCGACGGCCATCGGCGAGGGCCGTGAAGGCTGGTTCGCGGTCAATCCAGGCGGCGTGAGCTGGAGCCAGGTCGAGCAGCTGAACAAGTCCGGCTACTGCGTCACGTCGCGCGCCGTCGTCCTGCATCCGCCCGCAAGGTCGCAGGTCCCTTACTACGCCGAGGACACGAGGTACGGATACGGCTTCACGCCGCGACCGACCGACGCCGAGATCGCCATCGTGGTCATCGTCGTGGGGATCGCGCTGCTCGAGGTCGTGCTGCTGGCCGGACCCGCCTTCGCGGTCTCCGCGCGGCGCCGCGAGCGCGAGTACGCGATGCTCGGCGCGATCGGGGCGGACGACGCGCAGGTGCGCAGGGTCGTGCTCGCGGACGGAGTGGTGCTCGGCGCGATCGCCGGAGTGCTCGGCGCCCTCGTGGGCTACGGGGCCGGAGCCGTGGTGCTGGCCGTTCTCGCGCAGCACACCTCGGTGATCCCCGGCACCGTGCACGTGGACGTGTCCCGGGTCGCCGCCGTCGCCGCGCTGTCGGTCCTGCTCGGGCTGTGCGCGGCGCTTGTTCCCGCCGCCTCCGTGGCCAGGCGGGACGTGATGAGCGCGCTGAACGGGCGCCGGTCCGCGGTCGCCCGCCGCGTGCGCGTCGGCCGGGTGGTGCTCGGCGTGCTGCTGATCGGCGCCGGGCTCGTCGCGGAGTACCACTTCGCCAGGAACTCGTACAGTACCGGCGCCGTGGAGATCGTCGGGGGCATCGCGCTCGTCGAGATCGGCGGAATCCTGTGCACCCCGGCCGTCATCCGCCTCGTGGCCCGGTGCGGCGGCCTCCTTCCGCTCGGGCCGCGGCTGGCGCTGCGGGACGGAGCGCGCAACAGCTCGCGGACCACGCCCGCGGTCGCGGCGATGTTCGCGGCCGTCGCCGGAGCCGTGGCCGCCGGGGCGTGGATCGACAGCGGTCTCGCGCAGGAGCGCGCCGGATATCAACCGTCGATGCTCTCGAACCAGGCGGCTCTCGTCGGCGTGCTCGACGCGAAGCAGGCCACTGAAATGGTCGGCAAGCTGAAGCTCGTCCTGCCGCTGACCGGCAGCACACTGATCCAGTCCACCGGATACCCCGGCGTGCCCGACAGCTGGCAGGTGGCGTTCTCCCCGCCGGGAGTGGACGACTCGCCCTGCCCCGAGGCCACGAACGGCGGCACGACGACGGTCTGCGGCACCGCCGAGTACGGCGGCGCGACCGTGCAGAACGCGGTCGGCGACGGGCAGGCCTTCCGCGAGGTGACCGGGCTCGACGACCCGCGGGCCGAAGCGGTCCTCGACCAGGGCGGCGTGGTCCTGTTCGGTCAGGGGCCGATCGTCAACGGCAAGACGACGATCGTGATCCCGGCCGACGGCAAGCGGATCAAGCACACGGAGAAGGCCACGGTGCCCGCGGTCTACGTCGATTCGCAGGGCGTGCCCAGCCCCGGCTACTTCATCGGGACCAAGACCGCGCAGGCCCTCGGGATCGCCGACGGAACCCGGACGCTGCTGCTCGACCTCAGCGGCCGGATGACCGCGTCGCAGCAGTTCGCCGCCGACCAGGTGCTCGACGGCTACGGCTACGCGGACGGCCTGGTGCAGGACGACGGACTGCACACGGCCTACGGCCTGGCGAACACGGCCGTGCTCGCCGTCGCGATGCTCGTCGCGATGGCCGCGGCGGCGATCGCCACCGGCCTCGCGCTCGCGGACGGCCGCGCCGATCAGGAGACGCTGGCCGCGGTCGGCGGCAGCCCGTGGACGCGGCGCTGGCTGGCGGCCAGCACGGCGCTCGTGATCACCGGGCTCGGCGTGCTGATCGGCGTGCCCGTCGGATTCCTGATCGCGTTCGGCCTGATCCGCGTCAGCAATCTGGCGCAGATCGACACCGCGATCGGCTCGTTCTCGATCTACGGGACGCAGCGCGTGTTCGTCGTGCCCTGGCTCGATCTCGGCGCGCTCGCGGTGGCCGTTCCGCTGCTGACGGCGCTCGGCGCGGCGCTGCTCAGCCGTTCCCGGGCGCACGGATCCGGCCGAGCCCTCGGCTGAGTTGTTTCCCGATCACGACGAGTGAGTAAAATTGCTGAGGTGATCCGACGTGGCCTCGAATTCTCCGCCGTACCCGGCTTCGAGCCGACACTTCTCGACCTCTACACCCCGGACGGCGTCACCCGGTCCCCGATCGTCGTGTGGATCCACGGCGGCGGCTTCCACAGCGGGGACCGGGTCGGACTGCCGGGCACGCTCTCTCCCGGCTCGATCTTCGGCGCGCTCACGGCCGCCGGCTTCGCCTGCGCCTCGATCGACTACCGGCTCGCCCCCGCGGCCCACCCCGCCGACCAGGTGGCCGACGTGCGCGCCGCGGTGGACTTCCTGGTGCAGCGGGCGCCGCGCTACGGCTACGACCCGGAGCGGCTCGGCGTCTGGGGCGAGTCGGCGGGCGGCCTGCACGCGCTGCTGGCCGGATTCACGATCCCCCGGGTGAAGGCGGTCGTCGCCTGGTACCCGATTGCGGACCTCGCGGAGTTCCTGCCGACGGATCCGGTGGAACTTGAGCGGCAGTCCGCGCTCTACGGTGTGCCGTTGAAGGACGCGCGCGAGCTCGCCGTGGCGGCCAGCCCGATCACGCACGTGGCCGAGACGGCGCCGCCGGTGCTGCTCGTGCACGGCGACGAGGACGCCGAGGTCCCGGTCGCGCAGAGCCTGCGGCTGCACGAGCGGCTGCTCGACGTCGGCGCGGACTCGACCCTGCGGATCGTGTCCGGCGCCGACCACTGCTTCATGGGGTACCCGGACGTCGCCGGCCTGCTCAAGGAGTCGGTGGACTACCTCGGCTCGCGGCTGACGCGCTGATCAGCGCTGCGGGACCGCGCAGCCGTCCGGGCCGCAGACGTCGCCGCTGGTGCCCAGCTCGTCGGGGCCGAGGCCCGGCACCGTGGGCAGCTTCAGCGGCTGCGGACGCGTGGCCCAGGCCTCGTTCAGCGCCTGCTTGAAGACCTCGGCAGGCTGCCCGCCGGAGACGCCGTAGCGCCGGTCGAGCACGAAGAACGGAACACCGGTCGCGCCCAGCTCCTGGGCCTCGCGCTCGTCCTGGCGCACCTCGGCCGCGTACGCGTCCGGGTCGTCGTAGACCTTCGCGGCCTCGTCCTGCTCCAGACCGGCCGCGACGGCCAGCTCGAGCACGCGCCCGCGGTCGAACACGGAGCGCTCCTCGGCGAAGTTCGCCTGGAAGGTCAGGTTGATCAGCTCGTTCTGCACGCCCTTGGTCTTGGCGAAGTGCAGCAGCCGGTGGATCGCGAAGGTGTTCCCGGTGTCCCGGCCCTCGGCGACGTAGCCGAGGCCCTCGGAGCGCGCGTTGTCGGCCACGCGCTGCTCGGCCTGCCGCGCCTGCGCCTCGCTCATCCCGTACTTCTTCGCGAGCATCGGGATGACCTGCTCCGTCGCACCTTCCGCGCTGTGCGGGTCGAGCTCGAAGGAGCGGAAGACCACCTCGACCTCGTCCTTGTGCTCGAAACCGGCCAGGCCCTGCTCGAAGCGGGCCTTGCCGATGTAGCACCACGGGCAGGCCACATCACTCCAGATCTCGACGCGCATCTTTCCGGCTCCCACCGACCACTAGACAGTTGTTCACCCTGCTCAGCGGAAGACGGCCTGCGGTTATTCCGCCGAGGCCTCGATGATCGCGATCGCCTCGTCGATCGAGGCGGCGCTGAACTCGGGCTCCGGGTCGCCCTGCGTCCGCGTGACGCCGTGCGGCAGCCAGATCGTGCGCGGGCCCGCGGCGATCCCGCCCTCGACGTCCTTGTCCAGCATGTCGCCGACCATCCAGCCCGCCGGACCCAGTTCGACGCCGAGCTTGCCCGCGGCGAGCTCGAAGATCCGCCGGTCCGGCTTGGGGTACCCGGCGGACTGCGAGTCGATCAGCACGTCCACGTAGCCGCGCAGGCCGACCTGGTCGATCTTGCCGTGCTGCACGCGCGTCATCCCGTTGGTCACGATGCCGAGCAGCCAGCCCGCCTCGCGCAGCCGGGTCAGGCCGTCGGTCACCGTGGGGGAGATCGTGAACTTCCGCGTGTACGAGGCGGCGAACTCCTCGAAGATCTCCTGCGCGGGCGCGGCGATCCCGTACCAGTCCCGCGCCCTCTCGGCGAACTCGAACCAGGTGTCGACATCGCGCACGCGACGGGTCACGACGTGCGCGGCGGCCCGCTCGTCGTCCCCGTCGCCGATCCCGTACTCGGCCACGAATTCGAGCGCCCACGCATGCAGCGCGGTCTGGGTGTCGACGAGCGTGTCGTCGAGGTCGAAGAAGGCGAAGCTCATGCGTCGACCCTACGCTTGACGATGGTCATCTTGTGCCGCACCTCGAACCCGGCGCTCTGGTAGACGCCGAGCGCACCGCTCGGATTGTCCGCGTAGACGGTCAGCGAGGCGGTGTCGAAACCCGCGGCCGCGGCGCCGTCGGCGGCCGCATCGATCAACGCGCCGGCCACACCGCGCCTGCGGTACTCGCGGCGGGTGCCGATGTAGCCGATGTAGAGGTCGCGGCGGCCGGTCGCCTCGTGCGCCGCCTCGTCGAAGCGGGAGAACAGGTAGCCCGCGAGCGTTCCGGTCTCGGCGTCGCGCAGGCCGAAGGAGAGGTCCGCGCGAAAGTTCGGGCTCCTGGTGCTCATCACATGCGGCCAGGACTCGAGGGTCTGCACGGTGGATCCGGGATGGTCGGGCACGAACGCGGTGTTGTGCGTCTCGCGGAACTCCTCGGACAGCGCTTCCTCGTAGTTGAGGAGCGTGAAGCCGTCCGGAACGCGCGTCCGCCCGGACTCGCGCTCGTCCAGCGGGAGTTCCATCGAGAACTCGTAGCGCTCCGCCTCGAAGCCCTGGGCGGCGAGCAGTGCGGCGTTGCCGGCCAGCGACTCGTGCACGGGGCTGCAGATCTCGCAGGCCACACCGGGGAAGAGCCGCTCGGTGATGCGCGGACCCGCCTCCAACGCCCATTCGACGATGCGCGTGCCGAAGCCCCGGCGGCGGAACTCGGGGTGCACCCGGCCCCAGAAGAACATGCGGTGCACCGGATCGGCCGTGGTCCGTTGGTACACGATCCCGGCCCCGACCAGGCGTTCGCCGATGAACACGCCGCGGCTGCCGTCCCGCGCGTCCAGGCTCGGTCCCTCGAACTCCTCGACGAAATCGTCGGCGTTGTAGTGGTCGTCCACCCGGTCCACGGCCTCGGCCGCCGCGTTGAGTTCGGCGAGGGCAGCCGCGTCGTCCTTGGTCAGGGTCCGCCACACTTGATCCATGCCGGGCATGTTACGTGCGGGCCGCTGGGCATGCACCCGATTTTGCCTTCAGGGGGTTTACGCGCCGCGGCCGAATGGGCGATGTTCTTCCCTATGCCCACCCTTAACCCAAGACCGCGCAGGCGACCCCTGCGCGGCGTGATCCTCGGCGCCGCCCTGGTCGCCGGACTCGCGCTGACGGCCGGGCCCGCCACGGCCGCCGCGTCGTCGCACGCCGTGAGCCGGACGGCCGCGAGCCGCGCCGCGACGGTGCTCGAGAAGGCCGACTCGGGATCCTCGGCCGCTTATATCGAGAACGGATATCAGAACCCGGTCACCGCCTTCGAGCCGGTGAGCCGTCCGGACACCCGAAGCTGCACGGTCACCGCGATGCAGCACGACTTCGCGAACTCCTACGGCGCCGACTACACCGGCACGCTGACCCCGCCGAGCGACTGCGCCGGGCCGTGGAACAAGGTCGTGCTCGACTGGTACGGCAGCGTCGCGGGCGTGCAGTACGACCGCCTCGCCGGCGTCTGGATCGGCGGCGCCGAGGTCTTCCGCACGAGCACGCCGGAGCCCGACGCGGCCGGCATCTCGTGGCACGTGGACGAGGACCTCAGCAAGTACATCCCGCTGCTGCGGAAAGCCCAGCCGATCGACGTGAGCCTCGGCAACGTCGTGAACAACCAGTACACCGGCATCTACCACATGACGTTGAAGATCACGTACTACCTGGCCGACCGCGCGCACCCGGCCGCGCACGTCGCGAACGAGGTGCTGCCGCTCAGCAACACCGACAGCGACGGCACCTCGGACTGGTGGGACCTCTCGAAGGGCCAGACCGCCGGCCTCACGGAGACCTTCCCGACGAACCTCACGGGCGCGAGCATCGAGGTCTACGCGCGCGGCAACGGCTGCGAGGAGTTCTGGTACAGCAACGTGCCGGACAGCGACGCGGCCGACATCGCGAACGGCTACTGCGCCGGCGGCACGTACCGCGAGGTGGGCGTCGAGATCGACGGCAGGCTCGCCGGGATCTCGCAGGTGTACCCGGTGATCTACAGCGGCGGCATCAACCCGATGATGTGGCGGCCCATCATGAGCGTGGACTCGCTGCGCACCGAGCCGTACACGATGAACCTGACGCCCTTCGCGGGACTGCTCTCCGACGGCAAGCAGCACACGGTCACGCTCGTGCCCCCCGCCGACATCAGCGACGTGTGGATGGTCGACGCGACCATGTTCCTCACCACCGACGCGCACGCGGCCCACACCGGCGGCGCCGTCACCGACGACACGATCGCCGCCGCGCCGAACCTGACGACGACCCTCACCAGCCCCGTCAGCGGCACGAACCTGATCACGGCCACCGCGAGCCGCGACTGGACCGTGTCAGGCTACGTCGACACCAGCCACGGCCGGGTGACCACGACCGTGAGCCAGCACGCGACGTACCGGAACGTCGACAGGATCTGGCAGAGCGGCGAGAACCAGTCCGTGGACCAGAAGGACCAGGGCTACGACGTCGTCACCACGAACGGCCTGTCGGCCAAGGCCACCTGGAGCTACCCGATCAGCATGAACGCGAGCTACGTGCCCGACACGACCGGCTCCGGCTTCCTGCTCACGGCCCAGGTCAGCCAGGCCAGGTTCACCACCACGGCCGTCGGCGTCGGCTACGGGATCGGGAGTGGGGGCGGGAACGGCAGCGGCGGCGCGTGGCTGACCACCGGCTCCGTCGCCGACCAGGTCAAGGCCGGCGGCGTGCTGCAGCGCGACGACACCGGCGCCACGATCCAGGCCGACGGCCAGGACGCGGAGGACTACCAGAGCCAGAGCTTCGCCGAACCCTGCTACCACCACGTCATCCAGGCCGACCACGGCCAGGTGACCTCGGACACCCGTCCGGGCTGCCGGGGATAGCCGGGGAGAGGGGACATGCGGGCGGCTCCGCTTCCGTTTCCGGGAGGCGGGGCCGAAGTCCCCGAGGGCCTCTAGTCGTCGAGGTCCTCGTCCTCGTCGTCCAGCCGCGCGAGCCAGGTCGCGAGCCGCTCGACGGGCGTCTCGAACTCGGGGTTCAGGTCGACGAAGACCCGCAACTGCTCGGCCAGCCATTCCAGCGTGACCTGCTCCTCGCCGCGCCGCTGCGCGAGCTCCTCGATGCCCCGGTCGGTGAAGTACATGCGCGGATCTTATCCCGGGGCGGCCCTACCGCAGCTTCGGCACCGTCACGACGACGAGCTCGGAGCCGTCCTCGGAGAGGGAGAGGGCGCACTGCAGGGCGTCGAGCTCGCCGAGGCGGGACACGTGGGTGCCGCCGCAGAAGATGGAGGCGGTGCCCTCCGGCAGCTCGCAGACCCACTGCCTGCGTGCCGTGAGGCCGGCGGTCTTCTCGCCGCCGAAGAGCTCGATGCGGACGGGGGCGTCGGCGGCGATCCACTCGGCCAGGCGGGCGTTGACGCGCTCGGCCAGTTCGGGGAGCTGCTCGGCCAGGCCTTCGGGGTCGAAGCCCTTCTTGCGCAGCGATTTGCCGATGCGGTAGCGGTCGGTGCTGGCGTGCTCGTCCATCACCGAGGACTCCATGGCGATGGCGTCGAAGTCGGGGCGGGCGAAGGAGTCCTCGCGGCCGGGCGGCTTGCGCCAGCGCTCCTCGAGCGCCTCGTTCAGGGCCAGCGCCATCAGGTGGCAGCCGGTGTGCGCGGCGGACAGCGCGCGCCTGCGGTCGGCGTCCACGCGGAGCTGGGCGTTCGCGCCGAGCAGCGCCTCCGGCTCCGCGACCGGGTCCAGCACGTGCACCACGTGCCAGGTCCACTCCTCGTCGCCGCGCTTGACCGGGATGTCCTCGCCGATCGCGAACTGCCCGTCCGGGCCGATGGCGCCGGTCACGGAGTCGACGACGGCGTGGATCACGCCGTCCACCAGCACCGTGCCGGTGTCCCCCGGCTGGTCGGGCCAGGTGTGGTCGACGGGGTGGAAGGGGGTCGTGTCGACGATCAGGCCGAGGCCGCCCGCGGGCAGCTCCGACCCGCCCAGCGGCACGAGCTCGCGCACCGCGGACGAGCCCTCGGTGGCCCCGGTCGGGAACGTCACCAGCGTCGTGGCGTGCTGCAACATGCACCCAGTCTCGCACGCCGGACCCGGGCGCGGACACGGGTCCGCGGGATTCGCCCGGTTCACGACCCCGCGGACCCGTGTCTCAGGCTGCTGCGACCTCGAAGGTCGGCACCAGGACGGCGCGGGCCAGCGTGTGGAAGTGCAGGTTGAAGCCGAGGATCTCGGGACGCGCGCCGGCGTCGAGGCCCAGCGACTCCACGTCCACCGCGTGCACGACGAAGAAGTAGCGGTGCGCGCCGTGCCCGGCGGGCGGGGCCGCGCCGATGAAGCCCGCGAAGCCGCCGCTGTTGCCCAGCGTCAGCGCGCCCTTCGGCAGCGCCTCGGAGCCCGGCGTGCCCGCGCCCGTGGCCAGCTCGGTCACGTTCGCGGGGATGTCGGCGACGGCCCAGTGCCAGAAGCCGGAGGCGGTCGGCGCGTCCGGGTCGTAGCAGGTGACCGCGAAGGACTTGGTCTCGGCGGGGAAGCCCGACCAGCTCAGCTGCGGCGAGAGGTCCTGCCCGCCGGGCACGCCGAAGGCGCCGGAGGTGTGCGCGGCCGCCAGGGTCTCGCCGTCGGCGACGTCGGTGCTCGTCACGGTGAACGCCGGCACTTCGGGCAGGTTGTCGTAAGGGTTGAACGGGAACGGGGCTCTGCGCGATTCGCTCATGCCGACAGTTAATCAGCACCGACGAATTCCCGCGCAGAGCCCCGCCCGCATGATCGGGTCGCGTCTAGACCACCTGGTAGGCGCCGCGGTCCGCGACGACCGTGAACAGCTCGGCCTGCGGCAGCGCCTCGGCGACCGTCTCGGCGACCCGCTCCAGGCGCTCCGTGGACACCAGGGCGATCGCGCAGCCGCCGAAGCCGCCGCCGGTCATCCGGGCGCCGTGCGCGCCGCCGCGCAGCGCCGCGTCCACCACGACGTCGAGCTCCGCGCAGGAGACCTCGAAGTCGTCGCGCAGCGA
>DASTAE010000056.1:0-7003 GCA_035712985.1 Actinospica sp. | reverse complement strand
AGGAAGACGTCGCTGTCGGGCCGGCGGCCCACCGTGAGGCGTGGCCGCTCGAGCGGGAACGCCTCCCCGGCGCGGCCCCCGCCCGCCCGGATGACGAGCACCGCTCCGCGCGCGACCACCTGCTCCATCGGAAGCTCCTCGAATTCACCGGCCTCGCTGATTCGGTAGCTCGCCGTCGAGTCGACGCCGCCCGAACCGTCCGCGACCGCGATGAACGCGCCGCAGCGCTGGCAGTAGTTGGCGCCGTCGGCGTTCGCGAAACCGCACTCGGGACAGTGCTGGGCCACCGCAGGCTCAGTCCGAGCTGGAGGGCTGATCTCCGGAGGACTCGCCGGGGAGCGCGTCCGGCGGCGGGAAGTTCCCCGAGAGAATGTCGGTCAGCCGCTGCACGTCGGCGCCGCTGATCAGCAGCTCCCCGTTCTCATCCTTGCGGCGCAGGCGGCTCACCAGCTCGGCGCGGAGGATGTCGATCTTGCCGTGGAGGATGCGTCGCCGGTAGGAGACCTCGATCTCCTCGTCGGTCATCTCCTTGATGAGGTCCTTCAGCTCCTGGTCGGTCAGGGAGCCGAGATCTGGAAAGGTGTCCATGCGAGGTAGTTCCTCCGTGCTGTGCAGCACCGGCGATGCGGGTGGATCCGGGATGCTGAGTATACGCCTCGTTCAGCGGAGGGTCAAGTTGAGCTTGAGACTTTTCGGAGCTCGGCCAGACCGCTGCGCACGTACAGCGCCGCCGCGAGCCAGGCGAGGACGAGACCGGCGTAGAGCAGGGCCAGCGCCAGCCAACGCACTCCGGCCATCGCGAAGAACGGGGCGCCCATGGTTGGGGCCACTCCAAGTCGCCCAGGCCAGTTGATGGTTATCTCCCTCCCGCGGCGCAGGCTGTAGCGGCTGAGGACGAGCATCAGCAGCTCCCGGACGACGACGAGCGCGATGGCCCAGCGGGGCAGGAGACGGAATTCCCAGCAGACCACCATGCCGGAGATGACCAGCAGGCGGTCGACGATCGGGTCCAGCAGCGCCCCGAGCCGACTGAACTGACCGGTCAGACGGGCCGTGAGGCCGTCCAGATAGTCGGCCCAGGCGATCAGGGCGAACAGCGCCGCCGCCAGCCCGCTGCGGCCGTCGCGGCTCGAGAGCGCCACGGTCAGGAACACGGGAATCGCGGCCAGGCGGAGGTACCCGATCAGGTTCGGGAGGGTGAGTGGCCGCAGCGGCTGGCCAGAGCGCGTCTGCTCCGGGTTGGGCCCGGAGCGGTCGAGGCCGAGAAGGCGCCGCTTGCTCAGGCCAGGCCGCGCCACAGCTGGACCGTCGCCGCTGCCGCGTCGTCCAGGGGAAGCGCGCGAGCCTCCTGCCCCCGCCGCACCTGCACCTCGATCTCGCCGTTCTGCAGGGTGCGACGCCCGATCGTCAGGCGCAGCGGGCAGCCGAGCAGCTCCGCGTCGGCGAACTTCTCGCCCGGCCCGGCGTCGCGGTCGTCGTAGAGCGTGTCGAGGCCGACCGAGCGCAACTCCTCGTAGAGGCGATCCGAGAGCTCCCGCTCCTCGCTCCCCTCCCGGCCGAGCGTGACGAGGTGCACGTCGAACGGAGCGATCGCCCGTGGCCAGGAGATGCCGCGGTCATCGGCGAACTGCTCGATCGCGGCGGCGGCGATGCGGGCCGGGCCGATGCCGTAGCACCCCATCCAGATCGGCCGGCTCGCGCCGGACTGATCCAGATAGGTGGCGCCGAGCGCGTCGCTGTAGCGCGTGCCGAGCTTGAAGATGTTGCCCACCTCGATGGCCGGCTCGATCCGCACCGGATGTCCCCCCACCGTGTCGCCGGCCACCACGTTGCGCACGTCGCCCCGTTCGAAGGAGAAGTCGCGACCGGGCACGACCTCGCGCAGATGCACGTCGGGCCGGTTGGCTCCGACCACATAGCCACCGCCGTGCGCGACGACGGCATCATCCAGGAGGATGCGAGCCGAAACGCCGACCGGGCCGATCGACCCCGGCGGCCCGAGCTGGGCCTCGATCTCCTCGGGGGTGGCCTGACGGCTCGCCCCCCCCAGGGCGAGGGCGAGCTTGATCTCGTTGACCTTGTGGTCGCCCCGGAGCATGACGAGGACCATCGAGCCGTCGGCGAGCACCACCGGATAGGCCTTCAGCAGCGCCCCCTCGGGCAGTCCGAGCGCGCCCGCCACCTGGGCGATCGTGACCAGGCCGGGCGTCGGCGTCTCCTCGGGAGCGCTCGGAGCCGTGGGCAGATCGACGGGCTGCGGCTCGGCGGCGGCGACCTCGAGGTTGGCGGCGTACCCCGGCGCGATCACCACCTCGTTCTCGCCCGCCGGACAGGGCGCCATGTACTCGTGGGCGCCGAAGCCGCCCATCGCCCCCACATCGGCCTCGACGCTGTACCACTCCAGGCCGCAGCGATCGAAGATGCGGTCGTAGGCCCGGGCGTGGAGCTCGTAGGTGCGGTCGAGCCCCTCGCGGTCACGGTCGAAGCTGTAGGAGTCCTTCATCACGAACTCACGCGAGCGCAGCACGGCGGCCCGAGGGCGCGGCTCATCGCGCTCCTTGGTCTGGAAGTGGTAGAGGATCTTCGGCAGATCGCGGTAGGAGCGGATCAGCGATGCGGCGTGGGTCGTCACGGCCTCCTCGCTGGTCGGCGCGAGGACCATGTCGGCGTGCCTGCGGTCGCGCAGGCGGAAGAGTTCCTCGCCGAAGCTCTCATACCGGCCGCTGCGCTTCCACAGCTCGGCGGGCTGCAGGATCGGCATGAGCACCTCGAGTCCGCCGATCGCGTCCATCTCCTCGCGGATGATCTGCACGACCCGCTGATGCGCGCGCCAGCCGGCCGGCATCCACGACCACAGGCCGGATCCGACCTGCCGGATGAGTCCGGCTCGGACGAGCAGCTTGTGGCTGAGCGCCTCGGCGTCGGCCGGTGGGTCGCGCTCGGTCGGCAGCAGGTACTCGGACTGGCGGGGCATGGCGCAAGCGTACCCGTGGCGCGTACGCCGCGGATCCCGGCCCACGCCGCGGTCGCCGGCCTCTCCCCCGCCCCGGCGAGGCACGCGGCCAACGCCTGGCCTCTGGTACAACGGCTGTACAGCAAGCGAACTCGGTCGCTCTGCTGGTGCAACACCGACGACAGGAGTGAGCATGGCCTTTTCCGTACCGGACCTCCCGTACGCCTTCGACGCGCTCGAGCCGCACATCGACGCGCAGACGATGGAGATCCATCACGACAAGCATCACGCCGCGTACGTCAACAACGCGAACGCCGCACTCGAGGGCACCGAATGGGCCGACCGGTCCGTCGAGGACGTCCTCACCAACCTCGGCTCCCTGCCCGCCGACAAGCAGGGGCCGGTCCGCAACAACGCGGGCGGCCACTACAACCACACGCTCTTCTGGGAGTTGATGGGCCCCGGCAAGGGCGGCGAGCCGGACGGCGCGCTCGGCGACGCCATCGCCTCCACCTTCGGCTCCTTCGGCGAGTTCCAGGCGCAGCTGAAGGCGGCCGGAGTCGGCCGCTTCGGCTCCGGCTGGGCCTGGCTGGTGCACAACGGCTCAGGCCTGGCGATCGTCTCCACGCCGAACCAGGACAACCCGATCAGCGACGGCCACACCCCGCTGCTCGGCGTCGACGTGTGGGAGCACGCCTACTACCTGAAGTACCAGAACCGCCGCCCGGACTACCTCGACGCCTGGTGGCACACGGTCAACTGGGACGTCGTGGCCGAGCGCTTCGCCGCCGTCGCCTGACGCCGATCCCCGGACGGGGGCCCACCGGGGCCCCCGTCTCGCGTTCCCGGGACCATGCCATCCTGAGGGCATGAACATCGACGTCACCGACAATCGTCCCCTCAGCCGTTACGAGGCACGCCTCGGCGACGAGCTGGTCGGCCACGCCGACTACCGGCTCGACGGCGGCCGCCTGACGATCACGCACACCGAGGTGGACCCGGCGCATGGGGGCCGCGGCGTGGGCAGCGAGTTGGTACGGCAGGTCCTGCGCGACGTCGCGGACCGCGAGCTGGAGCTCGTCCCGCGCTGCCCGTTCGTCGCCGACTACCTCCGGCGCCACCCCGATTCCTTCCTGGACCTGGTGGCCGCCCCGCTGCGGGAGCGGCTCAGGCGCGAGTGAAGCGTCGGCCGGCGACCGGAGAGACGGCCTCGTCGAGCTGCGGCGGGCTCGGGGGCGCGGGCTGCGCCGCTGCCTCGGCCTCGGCCTCGGCGTCGGCGGCGGCCGCCTCCAGCGCGGCGAGGCGCTCAGGCGTCATCGCCGTCGCGTCCTCGTTCTCGGCGAGCCACTGCGCCGCCTCGGCGGCGCGGGCGTCGTCGCGCACCAGCGTCTTGCCCGCGGCGTAATACCGGTCGATCTCCTTGAACAGCTCGTCGACGAGCTGCCCCGTCGGCACCTTCTTCAGCGGCTCACCCTTGGCATAGATCATGCCCATGTCCTTGGCGCCCGTGATGCCGAAGTCGGCGTGACGGGCCTCGCCGATGCCGTTCACGGCGCAGCCGAGGACGGAGACCTGGATCGGGTCCTCGTAGGCCTCGAGCCGCTTCTCGACTTCCGCCACGACGGTGTCCATGTCGAACTGCAGCCGGCCGCAGGTCGGGCAGGCGATCAGCTCCGGGCCGCGTCGGCGCAGCCGCAGCGCCTTGAGGATCTCCCAGGCGACCTTGACCTCCTCCTCGGCCTGGAAGGTCGAGAGCGAGATGCGAATCGTGTCGCCGATACCGTCGGCCAGCAGCGTGCCCAGACCCACGGCGGACTTCAGCGAGCCGGACCACTTCGTCCCGGCCTCGGTGACGCCGAGGTGCAGCGGGTAGGGAATGCGCTCCGCCAGCAGGCGGTTGGAGGCGATCGTGTTGGGGACGCTCGTCGACTTCATCGAGACCTTGAAGTCGGCGTAGTCGAGCCGCTCCATCAGCTCGACGAACTCGACCGCGGCGGTGACCAGCGCCTCGACCGGATTGGAGTACTCGAGGTCCCGCAGGTGCGCCGGCAGCGACCCCGAGTTCACGCCGATGCGCATCGGCCGGCCGAGTTCCTTGGCCTTGGCGACGACCTCGGCGACCTTGTCCGGTCCGCCGATGTTGCCGGGGTTGATGCGGATGCAGTGCGCGCCGGCGTCGAAGGCCTTGAGCGCCAACGTGTGGTTGAAGTGGATGTCGGCGATGATCGGGATCGGCGACTCGCGCACGATCGTCCGCAGCGCCTCGGCGTCCTTCTCCCGCGGCACGGCGCAGCGAACGAGGTCCGCCCCCGCCTCGGCGACCCGCTTGATCTGCGCGAGCGTCGCCGCGATGTCGGCCGTGTCGGTCTTGGTCATCGTCTGGACCGCGACCGGGGCGCCACCGCCGATCGGGACGTTCCCAACATGGATCTGGTTCTTGGAGGCCATCACCGGTCAGTCTAGATGCTCGGTGCCGCCGCGGAGAGGGCGACGCCCGGCCGTGCCGAGGCGGACGGATCGGCGACACTTGACGGATGGCGGCAGGGGCTGAGCTGATCGCGCGTTTGCGGCTGATCTGCGGGGAGCGCAACGTGCTCACCCAGCCCGCGCTGCTGTCGGTCTACCGCTCCGACGGGCTGCGGCGTGACGGATCGCTCCCGGCCGCCGCGGTCCTGCCGGGAACGACGGTGGAGGTGGCGAACATCGTCTCCGCCTGCGTGGGCGCGGGCGCGGACTTCGTCGTGCGCGGGGCGGGCACGAGCCGACGGGGCGGGGCGCTCCCGTCGCCGGGCGCCGTTTTGATCGTCCTGAGCCGACTGCGCCGCATCGTCGAGCTCACCGCCACGCGCCTGACCGTGGAGGCGGGCGCCCCGCTGGCCGCCCTTCCCCCGCCCGCGGCCGGACGCTGGCTCGATACCGACGAGCTCCTCGGCACGGTGGGCGGGTTCCTCGCCGAGACCCCGGCCGGAGCCGACGTCGCCGCCCTCGAGCTCGTCCGCCCCGACGGCTCCCGACACCACCTCGGCGCCACCGACCTCGGCTACGACCTGGCCGGCGCCTTTCCCGGCTCCCGTGGCCGCGAGGGGATCGCCGTCGCCATCACCCTGCGCCCCCTCCGCCTCCCGTGAGCCAGGCCGTCGTCCCCCGCAGCTTCAGCGAGGCCGCCGCGGCCCTGGCGGCTGCGGCGGACCGAGCCGAGCCCGTGCGGATCATCGGCGGGGGTTCGAAGCTCGGCTGGGGCGGGCGGCCGCCGTCCCGGGCGGTCCAGCTGCAGACGACTCATCTGTCGCGGGTCACCCTGCACGACGACGGACGCTCGGCCACGGTCGGCGCGGGGACTCCGCTCGTCCGCGCCCAGGCCATCTTCGCCCGCGCCGGCCGGATGCTCGCGATCGATCCGCAGCTCGGGCTCGGGCGGACGCCCACCGCGACCGTCGGCGGCGTGCTCGCCACGGCGGATTCCGGTCCGCTCAGCCACCGCTACGGCCCGCCGCGTCGGCAGCTGCTCGGCCTCACGGCCGCCCTGAGCGACGGCCGCCTCCTGCGCACCGGCCCACGCACCGACCACGAGCAGCACGGCTGGGACGTCGTCTCGCTCTTCACCGGGTCCTTCGGAACGCTCGGCGTCCTGCTCGCCGTGGACGTCCGCCTGCACCCGCTGCCCCGGGCGACGGCGAGCGCCCTCGGCACCTCGGGCGAGCCGGAGCGCCTGCGGGATGCGGCCGAGCGCCTCGGGGATGAACATCCCGACCTGGAGGCGCTCGACTTCGCCTGGCACGGCGGTCGGGGCGGTCTCCTCGCCCAGGCGGCCGGCGAGGACGCCGAGGCCCGAGCCCAGCGCGCCGCGCTGACGATGCGGGCCTGCGGCCTCGAGGACACCGGCGTGCGGGCGGACGACGCCGGCGTGTGGGCCCGCCAACGGGCGGGCCAGCGCTCGACCGACTCGTCGGTGCTGCGGGTGCGCCACCCCCCGGAACGGCTCGCCGCCATCCTGCGCGTCGCCGATACGGCCGAAGCGGTCGCCGTCGGGCGCGCCGCGCTCGGCACCGC
>DASTAE010000055.1:0-7105 GCA_035712985.1 Actinospica sp. | reverse complement strand
CCTCGGAGGTGGCGTGGTCGCCGGGCTGCAGCATCAGGCGCTTCGCGGTGGTCAGATCGTCGTAGAACGGCGTGAGCTGATTCGGCGCGAACAGGCTGTCCTGCAGGCCGTTGGAGATGAAGACAGCGGTCTTATTCGCGTTGATGTCGTTCACGTACGTCTGCGGAGAGCGGACGGCGCCCCATCGGAGGACCGTCGAGATGTTCTGGTTCGCATAGAAGTCGTTCAGGATGTTCTGGAAATCCGGGCTCAACTTTCCGGTCAGCTCCGCCGCGGCGGCGAGCAGGTCTGTCGACTCCTGGTGGCGCGTGCTGTTCGGGTAGAGCGAGTAGTCGAGGTCGGTCCACGCGCTCATCGACGCGATCGCCTTGATCCGCGGGTCGGCGGAAGGGCACCATTGACCTCCGTTGGGTTACCGGGGAGTAAGGTTGTTGTTTCCTTAAAGTCCTACTGGCCGGTAACCCACGTCAAGGTCCTGTGTCCGTGCAGCTTCGCCAAGCTTGGGCAAAGCATCGCCGCCTGCGACCCAGGCTTCCGGGCGACCCTCGGCGCTCGCTAAGGTGGGCGGGACAGACGGCTTTTCGGGGAGGCTCTCGTCCCAGTGTCGATGCAAGGTGATGGCTTCACGCCGCCGGAGTTCCCGAGCGGCACGCGGCAGAACGCGTACGGCGGCCCGCCGGGTGTTCCGCTCGGCGCGGCCGCGGGCATCCTGGCCGGAGTGGCGGCGCTCGGCGTCGTCGCCGTCTTCGTCCTCGGCGGCTCCTCGAAGTCGCCCGCGACCACGCTCGTCGCCCAGCCGAGCGTCAGCGTCGGGATCCCCGGCAACACGCCGACCGGCACGGCGCCGGCGGTCGCCCCCTCCGCCTCGGCGACCGCGCAGGCCTCTCCGGGATCGACCGATACCGACGCGGGCGGCGGCGCGACGGGCGATCCGGGTGACGTGACGCCCACCTACGCGTACTCGCCGGAGTTCTACGTCGGCGAGTGCGTCGACACCTCCGGCTCCGGCAGCGACTTCACCGTCACGGACGCCACGTGCTCGGACGCGAGCTTCAAGATCATCTACGCGTTCCAGAACGAGTCCGGCAACATCAACAACGACATGGCGCAGTGCTACACGGTCAACGGCAACGACAGCGAGTTCGAGAACGGCGATTCGGGCGGCGGCTACACGCTCTACTGCCTCAACTCGCTGACCGGCGACTACAGCCCGCGCCGCGCCGCCGTCGACAACTGCCTCGACTCCTCGGCGACATACGAGGTGGACTGCTCCAGCTCGCGGGCCACGTGGATCGTGATCGGCCGGCTCAACGGCACGACGAATACCAAGGGCTGCTCGCAGTTCGGCAGCTACGACAACTCGTATTTCTGGACGTCGTCACCGTCGTTCGTGCTCTGCGTCGACAAGTACAAGCGCTAGGCGCCGGCCGTACCTCAGTGCTTGCCGAGTTGGTCCTTGCGCACCTTGCCCATGGCGTTGCGCGGCAGCATGTCCACGAACTTGATCCTGCGCGGGCGCTTGTGCGCGGACAGGTCGCGCGCCACGGTGTCGATGAGTTCCTGCTCTGACACGGAGCCGGCCGGGTCGCGCACCACGTAGGCGACGATCTTCTGGCCGAGGTCGTCGTCCGGCACGCCGACGACCGCCGCCTCGCGCACGTCCGGGTGCGCCAGCAGCGCGTTCTCCACCTCGCCCGCGCCGATCCGGTAGCCGCCGGACTTGATCAGGTCGGTGGACGCGCGGCCGACGATGCGGTGCGTGCCGTCCGGCTCGACCACGGCCATGTCGCCGGTGCGGAACCAGCCGTCCTCGGTGAACGACGCGGCGGTCGCCTCGGGCCTGCGCAGGTATCCGTCGAACACGGTCGCGCCGCGCACCTGCAGTTCGCCGACGGTCGCGCCGTCGGAGGGCAGCGCCTCGCCCTCCTCGCTGACCAGCCGGGTCTCGATCCCGTCGAGCGGCTTGCCGACGACGCCGGGCCGCCGGTGCCGGTCGTCCGCGCGGGCCGCGACCGTGATCAGCGTCTCGGTCATCCCGTAGCGCTCGGCCGGCCGCAGGCCGGTGAGACCCTCCAGCCGCTCGAAGACGGGGGAGGGCAGCGCGGCGGAGCCGGACACCAGCAGGCGCGCGCCGGACAGTGCCTTGGCCGACTCGGGGTCCTGGGTGATCCGCGACCAGACCGTCGGCACGCCGAAGTAGAGGCTGCCGTTCGCGCGCGCGTAGGCCTCGGGCGTCGGCTTGCCGGTATGTACGAGCTTTGAACCGATGCGCAGCGGTCCGAGCAGGCCGAGAACGAGCCCGTGCACGTGGAACAAGGGCAGGCCGTGCACCAGTGTGTCTTCAGGGGTCCATGCCCACGCGTCGGCCAGCGCGTCGAGGTCGGCGGCGATGGCGCGGCCGGTCACCGGCACGCCCTTGGGCACGCCGGTGGTCCCCGAGGTGTAGAGGATCAGCGCGGTCCCGTCCAGGCCCGGCGTCGGCCCGGTGGGCAGCGTGCAGTGTTCTGACATGGACACGGAGGCGATCGGGACGCCGCAGTTCGTCCAGGCGGCGAGCTCCACGCCGGGCTCGTCCTGGCCCGCGAGCACCAGCGCGGCCCCGCTGTCCGCGAGCACGTGGTGCAGTTCGCGGTGGCCGCAGTCCGGCGGCACCGGAACGATCGGCACCCCGGCGAGCAGGCCGCCGAGCACCGCGGCCGCGGTCTCCGGCGCGGCCGAGGCGTACACGGCGACCGCCGGCGCCCCCGCGATCCGCGAGGCGACCGCGCCCGCCGCCGACAGCAGGGCCTCCCGGCTCAGCGCGCGCCCCGCGAAGCTCAGCGCGCCCCGCGAATCCGCGTCAGAGCCGCTCGTCAGTCCAGGCAGCAGGTCCATGCCCGTCAGCCTACCCGGCTGGTCGGCGCGAAACATTGACGCAACCCGGGTTCGCGGTCATAGTGAGCTACCAAACCCCGTGGTTCGCCCCAGGGGGTGATGCGCCGACAGAAATGTTAGCGTTAACAACTAGGGAAGGACAAAGTCGTCCACCATGACCCACCGCATGCGATTGAGGAAGCTGCGTCGTCCGTCGCTGGCGCTGACCGCCGCGCTGGCACTGGCCTTCGGCGCGTTGATCGCGAGCACCGGCGCCGCCCAGGCCGCCACCCAGCTCCCCTGTGACATCTACGCCTCGTACGGCACCGCCTGCGTGGCAGCCCACAGCACCACCCGAGCCCTCTACGCCGCCTACGACGGCCCGCTCTACCAGGTCGAACGGCTCTCCGACTCCGCGACGGCGGACATCTACCCCCTGTCCGCCGGCGGATACGCGAACGCCGCGACCCAGAACAGCTTCTGCTCCGGCACCACCTGCTTCATCACCGAGCTCTTCGACCAGTCGGGCCACGGCAACAACCTGACCGTCGAGGGTGCCGGCGGCAACGGCTCGGCCGACCACGCGGCGATCGCCACCGCGCTGCCGGTCACCGCGGGCGGCCACTCGGTCTACGGCCTGTCGGTGCAGGCCGGCGTCGGCTACCGCAACGACTCGACCACGGACGTGCCGACCGGCTCCACGGCTCAGGGCGCTTATATGGTCACCAGCGGCACACACGTCGACGGCAACTGCTGCTTCGACTACGGCAACGCCGAGACCAGCAACGACGACACCGGCAACGGCCACATGGAGGCCATCAACTTCGGCACCGAGGCGTGGTTCACCAGCGCCGGCAGCGGCCCGTGGGTCGAGGCCGACCTGGAGAACGGCCTGTTCTTCGGCGGCAACGGAGCGAACTCGGCGAACACCGGCGGCCAGAGCAACGCCTTCGAGACCGCGCTGGTGAAGAGCAACAACACCACGACCTACGAGATCCGCGGCGGCAGCGCCAACTCCAGCAGCCTGACCACGTGGTACTCCGGCGCGCTGCCGACCACGAGCGGCTACACCCCGATGCACCTCGAGGGCGCCATCGTGCTCGGCACCGGCGGCGACAACAGCAACGAGTCCGACGGCTCCTTCTTCGAGGGCGTCATGACCTCGGGCGAGCCGAGCGACGCCGCCGACAACGCGGTGCAGGCGAACGTCGCCTCGGTCGGCTACGCCACCGTCTCCCAGACCTTCCCGGCGAGCGGCACCGAGTACGTGCTGACCAACGTCAACAACGGCAAGGTCGCGGACGACTACAACTGCAGCACCTCGAACGGCGCCGAGGTCGACACCTGGGCCTCGCTCGGCAACACCTGCCAGCGCTGGGCGTTCACCAGCCTCGGCAACGGCCGCTACACGATCACCAACGAGAACAGCGGCAAGGTGCTGGACTCCGTGAACTGCGGCAACGGCAACGGTACCGGCATCGATCTGTGGTCCTCGCTGAGCAACCTCTGCCAGGAGTGGAACGTCACGCCCTACGGCAGCGGCTACACCATCAGCAACGTCGGCAACGGCATGGTGCTCGACGCGACGAACTGCGGTACCGCCAACGGCACCGTCGTCCGGCAGTGGGCGCAGCTCGACAACAAGTGTCAGGAGTGGTACATCACGAGCTGACCAAGCGGTTGAGCTGAGGTGACGGGCCCGGGGTCGTGGCGGGGCGAAGCCGCCGCGACCCCGGGCACGTCGCATTTGTGAACGCTCACCTCTCATGAGAAAGCCGAGGGATGAGTGATCAAATCGTGATGTACTGAGCGGGAGCCCGGTTTGACCCTGAATTAAGGGCCCTCTTAGGATCACAGGTATGAACCTGTCCGCGCAGCCCCGGCCGACGACCTTCGAGGTCGTCCTGCTCGGCATGAGCGCGCACAGCGTCGCCGACATTCTGTGTTGATCTCTCCCAGCGCCGTTCGCTGAATCGACGTCGATTCCCCGCGACGGCGCTTCCTGCTGCCCTCCTCCGCGTCCGCACGCGGCTCGCTCAGCCACGCCCCGAATGGGAAATACACGTGTTCACACGACGAATAAAACTCGCCTCGTTCTCCGCTGCCCTCGTTCTCGTCGGCGGTCTCGCCGCGGCCTGCGGCGGCTCCTCCACCACCTCGAGCTCGGCCTCCTTCAACGCCGCGACCTGCCAGGGCGGCACCCTCGACGTTCTCGACCAGACCAGCGAGGCCTCCGGCCTCGACCCGGCGGTGCTCTACACCTCCGGCGGCGGCGCCATCCCGCGCCTGCTGTTCCGCACGCTGACCACGCGCGACTCGGTGGCCGGCGCGAAGGGCCGGACCGTCGTCCCCGACCTGGCCACCGACACCGGCGAGCCGAGCGGGAACGCGACCGTCTGGACCTACCACCTCAAGTCCGGCCTCAAGTACGCGAACGGCCAGACCATCACCTCGGCCGACATCAAGTACGGCATCGAACGCTCCTTCTCCTCGGTGCTGGCCGGCGGACCGCCCTACCTGCGCGACTGGCTGATCGGCGGCGCCACGTATCAGGGCCCGTACGGCTCGTCGAACACGGATCTGGCCTCGATCGCCACGCCGAACGCGACCACCATCGTCTTCCACCTGCGCAAGTCCGAGGGCGACTTCCCCTTCCTGGCCGCCGAGACGCAGTTCGCTCCGGTCCCCAAGGCCTCGGACACCGGCAAGAACTACAACGCCGACCCGGTCTCCTCCGGCCCGTACACGATCCAGACGTTCACCAAGGGCAAGGAGCTCGTCCTCACCCGGAACACGTACTGGAGCCGCGGCACCGACAGCGAGCGGCTGGCCTGCCCGGACAAGATCGACATCAGCCTGAACCTGTCCCAGACGGTGATCGACCAGCGGCTGACCTCCTCGATCGGCCAGGACGCGAACGCGATCACCACCGACACCGACGTGGACACCGCGACGCTCGCCAAGTCGGCCTCGCAGCCCGCGCTCAAGGCCCGGCTGACCAGCGGCAACTTCCCGCAGACGCAGTACCTCGCGTTCAACACGAAGCTCGCGCCCTTCGACAACCAGCTGGTGCGCGAGGCCTTCTCCTACGCGGTGGACCGCACGGCCCTGGTCAACGCGCAGGGCGGCAGCCAGCTGGCCACGCCGCTGACCACGTACACGCCGCCGAGCATCGGCGCCGCGTACCACCCGTACGACTACTTCCCGGCGGGCGCGACCGGGGACCCGGCCGAGGCCAAGAAGCTGCTGGCGCAGGCGGGGTATGCCAATGGTCTGACGGTGACGCTCGCCTATGACAACAACGGCTCGAACTACAACGGCCCGGCCGACGCGTCGGCGCTGCAGCAGGCCCTGGCGAAGGCCGGGATCACGCTGAAGCTCCAGGCGATCGACGACTCCAACTGGGACGCGGTGGTCACCAACACCACGACCGAGCCCGCGCTGACGCTGATGAACTGGGGCGCGGACTGGCCGAGCGGCGCGCCGTTCCTGACGCCGATCTTCGACGGCCGCGACATCGTGCAGGGCGGCGGCAACTTCAACCTCGCGCAGTACAGCGACGCGGGCGTCGAGAAGCAGATCGACCAGATCAACCAGATCACCGACTTCACCAAGGCGCAGCAGGCCTGGGGCGACCTCGACGCCCAGCTCGGCAAGCTCGCGCTGACCGTCCCGCTCTTCACGGCCAACGACGTGGTGCTGCACGGCGGCAACGTGAAGAACACGTACGTGGACCAGTGGCGCGGCTGGTACGACATCTCCTCCGTCTCCGTCAAGTAACTGATATGTCGCCACAGCTCGCAAGCGAGCCGACCACCCTCCGGGCGCGCCTCTGGGCGCGGCCGGGGGGCCGCGTCGCGTTGATCGCCGTCGGCCTGATCCTGCTCATCGCGATCCTCGCCCCGGTGCTGACCGCGCTGGAGGGGCAGGACCCGAACACCTACCACGACAGCCTGCTCAACTCCGCGACCGGCGGCGGTCCGAACGCGCCCTTCGGCGGGATCAGCACCGCGCACTGGCTCGGCATCGAGCCGACCACCGGCCGCGACGTGTTCGCGCGGCTGGTCTACGGCGCGCGGATCTCGCTACTCGTCGCGGCCGGGGCCACGACCGGGCAGCTGCTGCTCGGCGTGCTGATCGGGCTGGCCGCGGGGCTCGGCAACCGCTGGCTCGACACGCTGCTGAGCCGCTTCACCGACCTCGTGATCTCGTTCCCCTACCTCTTCTTCGCGATCGCGCTGCTGGCGATCGT
>DASTAE010000054.1:0-9774 GCA_035712985.1 Actinospica sp. | reverse complement strand
ATGCTCAACAACCCGAACCTGTACCCGGTCACCGTCGGCCTGTCCTCCTGGGCCGCGCAGGCGCAGAACGGCGGCGGCGGGGCCAGCAGCGGCATGTTCCCGCTCGTCACCACCGGCTCGCTGCTCTCGATCATCCCGCTGGTCGTCGCCTTCCTGGTGCTCCAGCGCTACTGGCAGTCGGGCCTGTCCGCCGGCGCGGTCAAGCAGTAACCCACGCACCGCAACTCACAGAACTGATTCACGGAGGCTGCCTTCATGGCGATCCTGCCTGCCCGCGTGCTCTTCGGCGCCGCGTACTACCACGAGTACCAGCCCTACGAGCGGCTGAAGACCGACCTGGACCTGATGGCCGACGCGCGGTTCTCGGTCATCCGGGTCGGCGAGTCGGTCTGGTCGACCTGGGAGCCGGAGAACGGCCGCTTCGAACTCGACTGGCTGGCGCCGGTCCTGGACGGCGCGCACGAGCGCGGTATCGCGGCCATCCTGGGCACCCCGACCTACGCGGTTCCGCCGTGGCTGGCGCGACAGTACCCGGAGATAGCGGGCGAGCGCGCGACCGGCGAGCGGATCGGCTGGGGCGCGCGCCAGGAGGCCGACTTCACCCATCCGGCCTTCCGCTTCCACGCCGAGCGGGTCAGCCGCCGGATCCTCGAGCGCTACGCGTCGCACCCGGCCGTCATCGGCTTCCAGGTGGACAACGAGCCCGGCAACGAGCTCCTGCACAACCACGGCGTCTTCCAGCGCTTCGTGGACCACCTGCGGCGGCAGTACGGCGACGTCGAGACCCTCAACCGCGAGTGGGGACTCGTCTACTGGTCGCACCGCCTGTCCACCTGGGCCGACCTGTGGACCCCGGACAACAACCAGCAGCCGCAGTACGACGTGGCCTGGCGCGCTTTCCAGGCGAAGCAGACCACCGAGTTCATCGCCTGGCAGGCCGACATCGCCCGCGAGTATGCCCGCGACGACCAGTTCGTGACCACCTGCATCTCGTACACCCGCCCGGCGGTCGAGGACGACGAGCTGACCGACGCCCTCGACATCGCCTCCGGCAACCCCTACTACGAGATGCAGGACTCCCTCGCGCTGCCCGACGGGCGCGAGGTGAAGCAGCAGTGGAAGACCGACGGCGTCTGGTCCCTCTATCAGACCGCTGACTGGATGTACTCGTCCAAGCAGTCCCCCTTCCTGGTCACCGAGACCGACGCGCAGAGCATCGGCACCCCCTGGCAGAACCGTCCCGCGTACGACGGCCAGTGGCGGCAGGCCGCGTGGGCGCTGGTGGCACGCGGGGCGCAGATGATCGAGTACTGGCACTGGCACACGCTGCACTACGGCACGGAGACCTACTGGGGCGGCGTGCTCCCGCACAGCGGCAAGCCCGGCCGCGCGTACGCCGAACTGGCCCGGCTGGGCGCCGAGTTCGAAACCGCCGGGAACCTGGTGGCCGGCGTGGAGCCCGACGCCGACATCACGATGGTCTACTCGACGCCGAGCAAGTGGCTGATGCAGAAGTACCCGCCCCTGGCGCTGCCCGACGGCTCCCCCGACCCCGACGCGTACCACGGGATATTCGACCCCTTCTACCGAGGCGCCTTCGAGGCGGGCCGCCAGGTCCGCATCGTCCACGCCCGCCTTCTCGCCGCCCTCTCCCCCTCGGACGCCGCCACCCGCCACCCGGTGCTCGTCGTCCCCGCCTACTACCTGGCCCGGGACGAGACCCTCGACTGGTTCGCCGCCTACGCCCGGGCCGGCGGCCACCTGGTCATCGGCCCGCGCACCGGCTACGCCGACCACGAGGCCAGGGCCCGCCACGAATCCGCCCCGGCCCGGCTCGCCGACCTCGCGGGAGTCCGCTACGACGAATTCAGCAACCTGACCCAGCCGGTGGCCCTGCACGCCGCCGCCGACGGCCCGCTGCCGCTGCCCCGGGACGCCGCCGCGACCCGCTGGGCCGACGGCCTGGTCGTCACCGACGCCCAGGTCCTCGCCGAGTACCGGCACCCCCACTTCCGCCACTGGCCCGCGATCACCACGCGGCCGCTCGGACCCGGCCGCGGCCGGGTGACCCACGTCGGCACCGTCCCCAACCGGCCCCTCGCCCGCGCCCTGGCCACCTGGCTGGCCCCGACCCCGAGCAGCGGCTGGCAGTCCCTTCCCCCGTCGATGACCGCGACCACCGGCCGCTCCCCCGACGGCCGCCGCGTCCACGTGGTGCACAACTGGAGCTGGACCCCCGCCCGCGCCACCGTCCCGACCGCCCTCATCGACGCCCTGGACGGCACCGCCGTTCCCGCCGGTGCCGCCGTCCGCCTGGGCGCCTGGGACGTGCGCGTCTTCTATTCGGAGATCGCGATGTAGCGGGACTGCTCGCCGCGCCACTCGTGCGGCTGCTTCCGCTCGCTCAGGTCGAGGTCCACCTCGGGCAGCGCCTGTTCGAGCCGTTCGATCATCGGCTCGGACAGGAAGTGGTGGTGCAGGTCGAGGCGGCGCAGGTGGTTGAGCGGCTGGCCGGCGAGCAGGGCGGAGGCGCCGCCGTCGCCGAGGGCGCCGAGGGAGAGGTCGAGCGACTCCAGCCGGGCCACGACGGGGGCGTGGGCCAGCGCGGCGGCGAGCTCGTCGGCGATCTCCGCGTCGCGCAGACCCAGGTGGCGCAGGCCGGGGAAGGCGGTTCCCGCCAGGATGGGGCCGAGGTCCTCGACCCCCGTGTCGCCGCCGTACTGCCTGGTCCCGAGGTAGAGGTCCAGGCTGGTCAGCGCGGGCAGGCTGCCCTCGCACACGGCCCGCACCACGGCGGCGGGCAGGCCGCCGCTCTGCAGCACCAGCTCCTCGAGCCGTTCGTGCGCGAAGGGCTTGACCGGCCCCTGGATCCAGCCCCGCATGCCGAGCACCCGCAACCGCGGGAAGGCGGCGAGCAGTTCGGCGGGATCCTCCTGCTCGATCCACGAGATCTCGGCCATGTCCTGCGGCACGTCGGAGATGAACAGCGCCTCCAGCGCCGGGAAGCGGTCGGCCGCGGCAAGCAGGGCCTGCTGGAACCTGTCGACCCCCTCGCCGGATATCTCCCCGTGCCACGCGGCGAGAATTAGAGCCTTGATCCGCGTGGTGTCGACCGACGCGAGGAAGAGCGCGAAGACCTCCTCGGCGTCCGCCTCGTCGTACTCGACGATGCCCACCCGCCACGCCCGGGCCGCCACGTCCCGCGGGACCTCGGCCGTCTCCAGCTCGGCCGGATCCCGGAAGCCGAACTCGTAGACCGGCAGGCCGTGGAACTCGGTGAGCGCGTCATAGCGAAACTCCTCAATCACGCGCGCAAACTACTACACGCCGCCGACAGCGCCGGCGAGGGACGGCGCGGCCTCCCAGACGAAGCCGTCCGGGTCGGTGAACGCGGCGGCGCTGCCGCCGAGGACGAGGCGGTGCGAGCCCTCACCCTCCGCGTCGACGCCGGCCTCCTTGGCGAGAGCGCGGTACTTGTACAGCGCCAGCTTCGCCGCGTCGCCGCCGTCGGCGGCGAACTCGACGTACTTTCCGCCGAAGCTCTTGCCCACGGCCAGGCCCCGGCCGACGTAGAACTCCTTGGTGGCCTTGACGTCCTCGACGCCGAGCAGCAGGACGAAGTCGTCGATCTCGCGGGTGGCGGGACCGCTGTCCTTCTTCGCGGAGGTCGCGATCTTCCAGATCGTGCCGTCCGGGGCCTGCACGACGCCGCCGTAGCCCCACAGCGACTTCGCGGCGGGCTTGAGCACCGTGGCGCCCGCGGCGACCGCGTCGGCGACGAAGCCGTCGACGGTGGCCGGGCCGGACACGGTGAGCGCGAGCGTGAAGCCGCGGAAGCCGGTGGACGCCGCCTCGGAAGCCCGCAGGTTCACCCGGTCGGCCACGCCGAAGGAGGTGTAGAAGCGGCGGGCGGCTTCGAGGTCGTTCACTTCGATGGTGACGGATGCGAGGGACATCTTCGGTGCTCCAGACGTAGTGGTTGTTCCCATGCGCATCACGCTATGACCGGTGCCCAGGCGGCCGCTTCTCGATTCCTGACCGGTCTGCGGATCTGGAACGCGGGGTGCGCGGCGCCCCGGTTGCGTGGGGCGCCGCGCACCGTCCTCGGGCGCTGGACCTGCTGGACCTGCTGGACCTACTGGACCGACGGGAACTACTGCACGACGGACCAGACGAACGCGGCCGAGCCGCTGACGCCCGCCGTGTCCGTCGCGGTGACGGTCACGGTGTAGGAGCCGAGGGTGGTTCCGGTGCCGGTGATCGTGCCGTTGGACGCGATCGAGGTGCCCGGCGGCAGCCCGGTGGCGGTGTAGGTGAGGGACTGGTTCGCGTTCGAATCAATTCCCTGCATCGCGAACGAGACGGCCGTCCCCTTCGGGCTGCTGTAGCCGTGGGGGTTGACGACGCCGACGGTCTCGGCGCCCGGGACGCCGGAGTTCGCCGTGACGCCGGCGCTGACCGCGGTGTTCGCCGGGGCGACGCCTGCCGCCGAGCCGCCCGCGGCTACCTGGCCGGTGAGCTGCTGCGCCAGGCTGGTCGTCCCGCCGAGGGGCAGGCTGTCGGACGCGTCGCCGACCTTGATCGAGTACGTGCCCGCCTGCGCCTCCCACTGGTTGTCCGTCGCCGACCAGTCGGCCAGGTCGTGGACGGTCAGCGGGAAGGTCACGGTCGCGGACTGATTCGGGTTGAGCGTGACCCGGTCGAAGCCGCGCAGCTGCTCGGGCGACTCCTGGCTGGATGCCGGATCGCCGACGTACATCTGGGCCACGTCTGCGCCCGCGACCGAGCCGGTGTTGGTGACCGTGGCGGTCACCGTCGCGTCGCCGTCGGCGTTGAAGGCGCCGACATGGAGGTTGGAGTACGAGAACTTCGTATAGGAGAGCCCGTATCCGAACGCGTACTGCGGACTGATGTTCTGGGACTGATACCAGCGGTAGCCGATGTTCACGCCCTCGCTGAAGCTGACTCCGGTGGACGTGCCGGGCCACTGCGCGGTCGTCTGCGCGGGCACCTGGCTCAGGCTGCTCGGGAAGGTGACCGGGAGCTTGCCGGACGGGTCGGCCTCGCCGAAGATCAGGGCGGCCATGGCCGCTCCGGTCTCCTGGCCGCCGTACCAGTTCTCGAAGACGCCCGCCACCTTGTCGAGCCACGGCATGACGACCGGGCCGCCGCTGTTGATCACGACGACGGTGTTCGGGTTGACCGCGGCCACGTCCTGGATCATCGTCTCGTCGGTGCTGGACAGGTCGAGCGTCGTCAGGTCCGTCTCCTCGCCCTCGGGCAGGTTGACGTAGATGATCGCGTCCGTCGCGGCCTGGGCGGCCGAGACCGCCTGCGGGATGTCGGCGGTGCCGTTGTCGTTGCCCGCGGTGTACGTGACCTTCACGTTCGCGCCGACCGCGTTCTGGATGCCGGTGATCGGCCAGATCGTGTTCGAGCTGGTGACCGTGCCGCTGCCGCCGCCGGCGAGTTCGACTCCGGCGCCGCCGTCGGTGCCGATCACGGCGATGGACTCGCTGCCGTTCGGGTTGAGCGGCAGGATTCCGTTGTTCTTCAACAGGACCGAGCCCTCTTCGCTCAGCTGAAGGGCCGTCTGCTGGTGCGCCGCGCTGGTCACGGTCGCGGAGAGCGAGCCGGACGCCGGGTCGTCGAACATGCCGAACGCGAACATCTGGGTCAGGATCCGGCCCACCGCCTCGTTCACCACGTATTGGCTCAGCGCTCCGGACGAGATCGCGTTGGCCAGGTCGGTCGCGATCGAGCCGGGGAAGGGCATTCCGACGTCCATGCCGCCCTCGACCGAGGCGACGTTGTTGTAGTCGGCGCCCCAGTCGGAGGTGATGAAGCCGCCGTAGTCCGCCTGCGCGTTCAGGCCCTGCAGCTGCATGTCGCCGTTCTGACACGAGGCAGCTCCGTTCACCACCGCGTAGGAGCACATCATCGAAGCGGGTGCGGACTGCTCGGCCGCCGCCTGGAACGGAGCGAGGTAGAGCTCCTCCAGGGCCTTCTGGCTGACGGTCTCGTCGTTGTTCCCGTTCGGGTACTGCTCCTGGTCGTAGGCCGCGACGTGCTTGATCATGGCCATGACGTCCTGGCTCTGCAGGCCCTCGACCTCGGCCGCGGTGATCTGCCCGGCGAGGTACGGGTCCTCGCCGTAGGTCTCGTAGGTCCGGCCCCAGCGCGGGTCGCGCACCAGGTTCGTCGTCGGACCGAGCGCCACGTTCACGCCCTTGCCCGCGAACTCGGCGCCCATCGCGGAACCCTCCTGCCGGATCAGCGCCGGGTCGAAGGTCGCGGCCGCGTTCTCGCCGTCCGGGAACGCGGTCACCCCGCCGGTTCCGTCGCCTACTCCGTTCGGGCCGTCCTGCAGGTTCGTCGCCTTGATGCACAGGTTCGGGATCGCGGCGATCTGGCCGATGTAGGAGGAGCCGCCGTCACCGGAGAGCAGCGTGAACTCCTCGGACCGGTCCATGGTGTTCAGCACCTGCTGCACACGCTGGGCGACCGGTGCGCTGGAGCCGACCCAGGGGCAGGTTCCGTTGCCCCCGCTGCCGTTGCCGCCGGACAGCGGTGCGGTGGTCGTCAGGCCGTAGACGTCGAACTCGAATATCGAGTAACCCCACTGAGTCGCCCGCACGGTGCCGTACATGCGCACGTAGCGGGCGGTCGCGAAGACGCTGAAGGTCTGACTGCCGCCGGCGCCCGTGGTCGTGGAGTAGACGTTCGTCCAGGTCGAGTCGTCCTTGGACACCTGGACCTGGAAGGCCGAGGCGTAGGCCGTCTCCCAGATGATCCCGATGCTGCAGATCTGCTGCTGGGCGCCGAGATCCACCTCGAGCCACTGCGGGTCGCCGGCCGCGCTCGACCAGCGGGAGCCCGGGTTGCCGTCGGTGGCGGCCGAGGCCGGGTAGTCGGCGGCGTCCTGGGTCGAGGACGCGGTGGTCGGCTGGTCGAGGGTGAGGTCCTGGAAGCCGCAGTACTCGGTCGGCCCGGTGCCGCCGCCGGTTCCGCCGCTGCCGGAGCCCGCGGTGAAGGTCATGAAGTGCAGGTTGAAACCGTTCGAGTCCTGATCCACGGTGAGCGTCTGCGTACCTGCGGACAGGGTGACGTTCGCGGTGACCGTCGTCCAGGTCTGATACCCGCCGGTGTTCGGCACGGCGACGGCGCCGGAGAGGTTGCTGCCGGAGGAGTCGGCGACGTGCAGTGCGTCCGTGATCCCGTACGGAGAGGAGACCCGGAATCCGATGCTGTAGGTCCCGGCTGTCGCGACGTCGACCGTGTAGTGGAACCACTGACCCGTCGTCGTCCAGCCGAGGTCGTACGCGCCGCCGCCGCTGGTGTCCTGCGTGTCGGCGCTGGTCTCGAGGTCGACGCCGTCGGACCGGTAACCGTTGGCGGAACCGTTGGCCGAGGTGACGTTGTACGCGGCGCCCTGGCCGCCGGTGTCGTAGTTCGCGGCCTGGACGGTGCCGGGGACGGCCGCCGCGGTGCCGCCGAAGGGGCTGCCGGCCGCCGCGTGCGCCGCCGTGGGCACGGCGACGAGCGAGAGCGCGAACAGGCCGAGGACCGCGAGCAGCGCGCGGAGCGCGGGACGGCTCCGGCGGCGGGTGGGCGACGGGGGTCTCGGGAGCGGGAGAGGCCTCATTGCATTCCCTTCGAGTCACGGTGGAGAGTGGGAGAGCGCTCTCCGAACACTCGAATGTGTAGGCCACCCGGACCACCGCGTCAAGACTCGACGACAGGTCCCGGAACGCAGGACCCGGACGATCACCCCTGGTTGAGATCGACGTCGTCGAAGAGTTCGAGCATGCGACCCAGCACGCGCACGCAGGTCGCCACATCGGCGCCGGTGAGGTCGCCCGAGGTCCGGCGAAGCAACTCATGCTCGCGCGCGGTGACGGCGAGGATGACCGCGCGGCCCTCGTCGGTCAGCCGGATCAACGACGAACGCTGATGCGCGGGGTTCGGCACGCTCTCGACGAGATCGCGCTCGGCGGCGTCGTTGACCATCCGCTGCACGAATTGGCGGCTGATCGCCTGGGCCCGGCCCATCTGCGGCACGGTCATCGGGCCGTGCGCGCGCAGCAGGTCGAGCACGGCGCGCACGCCGACGGACAGGCCCTGCGCGGCATCCAGCTCGATCTTGCGCTGCACGCGCCGGTAGAGCGGTCCGACGAGGCCGAAGACCTCCATCAGCCGATCCGGGAGCTCGTCGGGCGTCAGCACGTGGTCGGTCTCGGTCACGGCTCCATCATGACACCTCGGTTGCCATCTCGGCAGCAATATGACACCTTAGTTGTCATGATTGAGATCTTCGAGTCCGGTGACGGACCGCTCGCCTACCGCGACTCCGGCCCGCGCGACGGACACCCGCTCGTGCTGCTGCACAGCGCCTTCGTCGACCACACCCAGTTCGACGAGCTCGTCCCCGGGCTCGTGGACCAGGGCTATCGCGTCATCGCCCCCGACGCCCGCGGCCACGGCCAGTCCGCGAACGCGAGCCGGCCCTTCCGGCAGACGGACGACCTCGCGGCCCTGCTCCGCCACCTCGCGCTGCCGTCCCCGGCGGTCCTCGTCGGCCTTTCGATGGGCGCGCTCATCGCCATCGACACAGCGCTCGAGCACCCGGAACTCGTCGGCGCCCTCGTGGTCAGCGGCCGCGGTGTCTGCGAGCCCGACCACTCCGATCCGTGGTCCATGGAACGCGAGCGCGCCCAGACCGCGGCCCTCGCCGCCGGCGACCTCGCCGGCTGGGCCGACGGCTTCTCCCGCTGGGCCTCCGGCCCCCACCGCGCCTTCGAGGAGGTCGATCCCGAGGTCGCGCGCCGGATCCGGGAGATGGCCGTGCGCACCCTGATGAAGCACACCCCCGACGAGCCGAACCACCTCGTCCCGGTCGAGAACGTGGCCGGACGCGCCAAGGACATCGCGGTCCCCGTGCTCGCGATCAACGGCGCCCTCGACTCCCCCGGCGTCCTCGCGACCGTCACGGCCCTGATGGACCTTGTCCCAAACGGCCGCACGACGCGGATCGAGGGCGTCGCGCACTACACGTCCATGGAGGCACCGCGGGAGTTCGCACGGATCGTCACGGAGTTCCTGGGCGAGCTCGTTGCGCAGAACGCGGGGGCGCGCTTCGATTGATGAAGGCCTCTGATTGAGGCCGTAGGGAGATGAGCCGATGGTCCTCGTGTTCGTTTCGGTGGCGCTCTTCGTGCTCTACGCCGTCACAGCCCTGTCGGTGAGGTCTCGGCGCAGGCATCCCCCGGCGGCGCAGCCCCCGGATCCGCGGCGGATGGCGCTCGAGTTCCGCGGTGTGGTGGTCGCGAACGAAACGATGGCGCACGCCTTCGATCCGGGGTACTCGGCGCGGGTCGAGATCAAGTGCGACGACGGGTCGACGGTCACCGTGGACACGTCGATCTTCAACCAGGGGAAGTACCCGGTCGGCATGCGGGTGGTCAAGCGTGCGGGCCAGTACATGCCGGAGCCGGATCCGGATCCGCCGTCGGACGGCTCGTGAGCGGCGGATCCGGCACCGCCGGATGAAGCGTGCACGTAGGGCGGACCCGCGGCTACTTCGCGACGATCGAGGCGACCCAGTCGATGAAGTTCGTCGTCGGGTCGCCGCCCGCGCGCTCGGCCTCGGTGTGGCCCTCGGCCCAGACCGTGGCGAAGTCCATGCTCTTCACGCCGTAGTTCTCCAGCGCGAGCATCACGTTGATCTCGGTGGTGTTCGCCGTGTCGGTCTGCGCGATTCCGGTGCGGATGCGC
>DASTAE010000053.1:0-2117 GCA_035712985.1 Actinospica sp. | reverse complement strand
GGTGACCCACTTCGCGTACGGCTGGGCGACCCAGGTCGCGATCCTCGACGGCGAAGGCCGCATCGAGAAGATCGTGGCCGCCCACGATGTCGGCAAGGTCATCAACCCCACGCTCCTCGAAGGCCAGATCGAGGGGGCCGTCCACATGGGCCTGGGCCAGGCGCTGTCGGAGGAGTACGTGGTCCGCGACGGCGTGCCGGCGACGACGACGCTGAAGTCGCTGAACATCATCCCGGCCGGCGGCATGCCGGCCGTCGAGTGCGTGTTCGTCGAGGAACCCCAGCCCGAGGGGCCATACGGGGCGAAGGGCGTGGGCGAAATCGGCCTCGTCCCCACCGCCGCCGCGGTCGCCGGGGCGCTGTGGCGGTTCGACGGCATCCGCCGCACTCGGCTGCCGATGAAGGATTCCCCGGCCGCACGGGCCGCCGTCCCGAAGCTGGCCCGATCCCGATGAGCACGGTCCCGGTGAGCGCTGGTCTCGGCCCTTCGACTCCCCGGCTCGCGCTGTGCGGGGGGACGGTCGTCACCTCGCTGGACCCGGTCCGGATGGTCACAGCCGATGTGGTCATCGCCGGCGACCGGATCGCCTCGGTCGGCGTCGCGCCCGCGGGCGTGGCCCGCCGCGACTGCTCCGGCACCCTGGTGCTGCCCGGCAACGTCTGCGCCCACCATCACCTGTACTCGGCGCTGTCCCGCGGAATGCCGTACCACCTGGAACCCCCGCGGAATTTCCTGCAGATCCTGCAGCGGGTCTGGTGGCGGCTCGACCGCGCCCTAGACGAACCCACGGTGCGGCTGTCGGCGCTGGTCGGCGGCCTCGACGCGCTCCATGCCGGAACCACGACGGTCATCGACCACCACGCGTCGCCGAACTTCATCGACGGCTCGCTCGACGTCATCGCGGACGCGCTGGCGGAGCTCGGGCTGAGGTCGGTGCTCTGCTACGAGGTCACCGACCGGGACGGGATGGCGCAGGCGGCGGCCGGCGTAGCCGAGAACCGGCGGTTCCTGGCCAGGCCGCGCCGGCTCGCCCGCGGCATGGTAGGCGCTCACGCGTCGTTCACGCTCTGCGACGACACGCTCAAGGCCTGCTCCGAGGCCGCGCTGGCCGCCAGCGTCGGCGTCCATATCCACGTCGCCGAGGACGGCGCGGACGAACGGGACGCCGAAGCCGCCTACGGCATGAGCGTCGTCGAGCGGCTGGACAAGGCGGGACTGCTCGGCCCGGACGCCCTGCTCGCGCACTGCGTCCGCGTCTCGGGCCAGGAGATCGCACAGATCACGTCGTCAGGCGCGGCGGTCGCGCACAATGCGCGCAGCAACATGAACAACCGCGTCGGGTACTCACCGCTCGCTCGCGGCGCGGCGCGGGTGGCGCTGGGCACGGACGGGATTGGCGGCGACATGATCACCGAGTCCCAGGTGGCGTTCTTTCGGGCCGCCGAAGCGGGCGTCGCGGCCGCCCCCGGCTGGACACTGCGCCGACTCGCCGAAGGTGCCCGCGTCGCCGGGCGCAGTTTCGGCGAGCCGGCGCACGGCACCATCGCACCCGGCGCTCCCGCCGACCTCACCGTGCTCAGGTACCTGCTCCCGGCCCCGCTGACCGCGGAGAACCTGGCCGGCCACTGGGTCTTCGGGGTCAGCACTGGCCAGGTCCGCGACGTCATCGTGGCCGGCGAGCTTGTCGTCGCCGACCGGCGCTCCACCCGCGTCGACGAGGCGGAGATCGCGCAGCGGGCTGCCCGCGAGGCCAAGCTGCTGTGGGCGCGGCTGGAGGAGATTCCCCCGCATCCGTTTACCCCGAAAGGCCCGCATCCGTTCACCCCGAAAGGAAGGTGAGGGCCGTGACGGTCGGGAGCAACGGTCGGGTGGCGCTCTACCTGCAGGACAAGCACCCGCTCAGGGAGGGCATGGACTACGTCCGCTACGCCGAGCAGCGCGGCTTCGAAGCGGTGTGGCAGGCGGAGAGTCGGCTCGTCCGCGAGGCAACGGTTCCCATGGCCGCCTTCGCCGCGGTGACCCAGCGCATCAAGGTCGCCTCCGGCGTCATCCCGATCTGGACCCGCAACGTGGGCCTGCTCGCCGCGACATTCTCCACCCTGCACGAACTCGCCCCG
>DASTAE010000052.1:0-10111 GCA_035712985.1 Actinospica sp. | reverse complement strand
TGATCGCGCCCCGTATCAGCACCCGCCGCCTCGTGGCCGCAGCCGTCGCCTGCTGTCTCGCGCCGACGGCCCTGGCCGCCTGCTCCTCGCCCGCCGGTTCGACGACCGCCGCCGTCACCGCGAACGCCAAGCTGCCCGCGTGCAAGGCGCCGGAGGCCGGCGCGCTCCCGCACAGCGCGGGCAGCCTCACCCAGGCCGACACCGGGGTCTACTGCCTCGGCGTCGGCAAGCTCCTCGACATCTTCCTGACCGCCCCCGCCGGCTCGACCGGCCGCTGGAGCGAGATCCGGATCGACGACACGACCGTGCTCGCGTACGGCAACAACGGCGTGATGACCGCGATGCGCGGCGAGACGCCGGGCGTGGTCGTCGGGCAGTCCCGCGGAGTCAGCACCCTGACCAGCAAGCTCCCGAACGGCCAGACCTGGACCGCGACGGTCGTCGTGTCGTGATCATCGAGTATCTTCGCTCCGTGCACGACCACCGCGGGGCGACGATCTGGCTGACCGGGCTCTCCGGGGCGGGCAAGACCACCCTCGCCGAGGGCGCGGCCGAGCGCCTGAAGGGCGAGGGCCGCCGCGTCGTCGTCCTCGACGGCGACGAGATGCGGCGGCGCGTGTCGCGGGAACTCGGCTTCTCCCAGGAGGACCGCGACACCAACGTGCGCCGCATCGGCTTCCTGGCGCGGCTGCTCGCCGAGAACGGCGTGTACTGTCTCGTGTCCGTGATCGCGCCCTACGCCTTCTCGCGCGCCGCGGTCCGCGCCGAGCACCGGCAGCACGGCGCCACGTATCTCGAGGTGCACGTCGCCGCGCCGGTCGAGGTCTGCGCCGCACGCGACGTGAAGGGCCTCTACGCGCGCCAGGCCGCCGGCGAGCTGACCGGGCTCACCGGGGTCGACGACCCGTACGAGGCGCCCGCGGAACCGGATCTGCGCATCGACACGGACCGCGAGTCGGTGCGCACGTCGGTCGAGCGGCTGTGCGGTCTGATCGCGGCCGAGGCCTGAGTCGAAAACCCGTCAGGTTTCGTTCAGCGCGGCGGTCCGGGCCCGCTGGACGGCGCAGTGCAGCAGCGTGAGGTCTCCCTTGGACGCCCGGACGACCTCGGCGAGCACCGCGCCGTCGGCGAACCGCGGGTCCGGGTCGGTCGCGAGCGGGGCCAGGATCTCCAGCGCATCGGAGACCATGAAGTCGTGGAACTCCGCTCTGACGACGGCGACGACCGGAGCGTCCGCGAGGTGCTTCGGCCACGGTGCCCGCAGCTCGACTCCGTACGCGCGCGCGGCCCGCTCCATGGGCCAGTAGCGGTCGGACTGCTGCCCCGCGGCCGCGCGCGCGGGCACGGACAGGACGGTGCGCACCGCGTCCGCCGCGGTCATCTCATCGCGGCCGACCAGCTCCCGGGTGACCACGATCGCGGTCGAGAGCTTGAGGTGCCGGTCCACGAGCACCTGCTGCAGCCTGCCGCCGCGATCGTCCGTCTCGGCCGCGATCTGCGCGATCAGCGGCGCGAGCCACGCCGCCTCCAGCTCGTAGGGCGAGGCGGCCCGGCCGTCGAGTCGCGTGAAGGTCGGTTCGAGGGCGGTGCACAGCTTCAGCTTCCAGTCATCGGCCGAGCCCTCGACCGCCGGGTACTCGCGCTGGAAGTGGTCCCAACCGGCTTCGACGTCGAGCTCGGTCAGCTCGGCGAAGACGAGTGGCCGCGCGGCGTAGTACGGATCGGCCTCGCAGATCGCGTCACGCGCGACGCTGTAGCGCAGCGGCACGTCCTGCGCGAGCAGGACCGCGTCGTACAGGTCCTTGCCCTGCGGGTGCATGTCCGTCAGCAGCCAGACGAGCTTCCAGGCCAGCGAGAGCTCCTTGGAGGCGACGAGCAGCTGCGCGCCCGCGATCTCGGCGCGCTCGGGTTCGAGGTGGATCTTCTCGCCGAAGACGAAGTCGAGTTGGATCCAGCCGCCGGGCAGGTCCGCGTGCACGGTGTGCCAGGGCAGCATGAGGCGACGGCCGGGCACGCGGTCGTAGGTCCAGATCTCGTCGCCGACCGCGCCCGAGGCGTCGACGCGGACGGTGTCGTCCTCGGCCGAGAGCTGCTCCGCGGTGCGGGCCAGGGCTTCGAAGAGCGCGAAGGTGCGCGGGTCCGGCATCTTCCAGGTGTCGGCCAGCACGACGAAGTCGAGGTCGCCGGGCTCGCGGGCCGCCTCGGGATACCAGGAGCTCATCAGCACGCTGCCACGCAGCATCAGGTCGTCGGCGTAGCCTGATGCCGACACGGCGGCGAGGACCAGGCCGAGCGCCTTGCGACGGGCGGCCAGCCAGCGGTGCGCGAGTTCCGGGTCGGGGAAGCGGGGATCTCCGGCGCGGTAGGCGTTGGGGAAGTGCAGCAGCGCGGGCTCGAAGACGGGCTGCTGGTCCTGTCCGTCCTCGTAGACGGTGCGCAGCGTGTTCGGGAAGCGGAGCTGCCAGCCCTTGGGCAAGGTCTGCTTCGCGGCACCGCCGCGCACCTCACCGAGTCGCGTCCAGATCTCGTCCCGGCTCATTTCTCCCCCTCGATCCAACCGTCATCCAGGCTCGCGTCGCTGTCGTAGACCACGAACTCACGTTCGGCGGACACGATCTCACGTCCGTCCGACACGAGCGCCTCGCGTAGCTCGTCCAAGGCGGCAACGGCCGACGTGTCGCCGACGCCGAAGCAGCGCTGCGTCACGAAGCGCTCGGCGAGGCCGTCGGTACGCACGCGGCGCGCGTTCCAGGACAGGTGCGCGTGGTGCGGCACGACCAGGGCCGCGAGCCGCGTCAGTTCCTCGGTGTCCGCCGAGCACAGGAGCTTCACGTGGTGCTCGAAGTAGTAGCCGGGGCCGAGTGCCTTGGCCTCGGCGTCGGATCGGGGAACGCCGTCGGTCCACGGTGCCGCCTCGATCTTCACGCGCGAGACCCGGAAGCCCACGCCGGTGAGTTCGGAACCGAGCCGCGCGGCCGCCGTACGCTGCGCGGCCAGCGTTCCCGAGCCGGAGAGCGTGAGCATCGGCTGCGACGGGACGCGGCCGCGCGCGAGCACCACGTGGGTCACTTTCACGTCACGTGAGCCGGCCCATGCCTGCAGCTGCGCGACGTCCTGGTCGTCGTCGCACGAGATCGTCACATGCGTCTCGAACTCCCCATCGAACACCGCAGCGAGTGTAGCGTTGCCGTTCATGGCACCGGAAACGGCTTTTCTCGAACAACTGCTCCCCGGCATCTACGCGTACGTCCAGCCGGACGGCACGTGGTGGGTCAACAACGCGGGGGCGATCGCCGACGGCGGGAGCGTACTGGTCATCGACACGTGCGCCACGGCCGATCGCACGACGCGATTCCTCGGGCTGCTGGACGAGGCCGTCGGCGGAGCTCCGGTGCGGCTGGCGGTCAACACCCACCAGCACGGCGACCACACGTATGGCAACAGCCTGCTGCCCGCGACGACAGTGCTGTTCGGGCAGACGAACATGCGCGAGGGGCTGCGCGTCGACCCGATCATCGACGGCTGCCCTCCGGTCTGGGAGCCGGTGCCGGACTGGGGTCCGGTGGAGCGGCGGCTGCCGGATGTCGCCGTGGAGTCGAGGCAGACGCTCTACGTCGGCGAGCGCCGTGTCGAGCTGATGCATCCGGAAGGCCCCGCGCACACGACCGGGGACCTGATCGCGTGGCTGCCCGACGAGGCCGTGCTCTACTCCGGCGACCTGGTGTTCGCGGGGATCACGCCGCTGGTGTTCATGGGCTCGGTGACCGGCGCGCTCACGGCGGTCGACTGGTTGGCGGAGCTGGAGCCGCGCATCGTCGTGCCGGGTCACGGTCCGGTCTTGCGCGGCCCGTGGGACATCGCGCGGGTGCTCGACGAGCATCGGCGCTACTACCGATTCGTGCTCGAACTCGCCGACCACGGGATCGAGCAGGGGCTGACGCCGCTCGAGGCGGCGAAGGGCACCGAGTTGGGCGAGTTCGAGGCGTGGCCCGATCCGGAGCGGCTCGTGCTGAACCTGCATCGCGAGTACGCGGACCGCGAGGGCCGGGACCTGGATCTGGTCACGGCCCTCGGCGACGCGATCGCGTGGCTCGGCGGCCCGATGCGGACCTCCGTCTAGGCGCGATTCACCGGCCTCAGCAATCTGATGACGGCGAGCCCGCTGATCAGTCCCCAGAACGGCGCGCCGATGGAGAGCACGGAGATCCCCGAGGCGCTGACCGCGAAGGTGACGGCCGCCGCCTCACGGTGATCGGCGCCGGAGACCGCGGCGGCCAGGGAACCGCCGAAGGTGCTCATCAGGGCGAGTCCGGCGACCGCCTCGATCAGCAGCGGCGGCGTGACCGCGAGCAGCGAGGTCGCGAGCGCGGCCGAGAGCCCGAGCACGATGTAGACGCAGCCCGCGGTGACCGACGCGATCCAGCGGCGCCGCGGGTCCGGATGCGCGTCGGGGCCGGCCGAGAGCGCGGCGCTGATCGCGGCGAGGCAGACCGCGAACACCCCGAGCGGGGCGCCGATCGCGGTCACGGCGCCGGTGCCGAGCAGCGGGCCGCGCAGCGCGGTGTCGTAGCCGAAGCCGCGCAGCACGGCCTGGCCGGGAAGGTTCTGCGCGGCCATCGTGATCACGTAGAGCGGCAGCGCGATGCCGACGAGCGAGCCGATGGTCAGCGACGGCACGGTGAGGGCGAAGCGCGGGAGAAGTCCGATCCCTGAGCCGCCGAGCCGTCCGGTGTGGTCGAATCCAGCCTCGATCAGGGCGAGGGCGAGCGCGGCGGGGGCGGCCCAGCGGCGGGCCGATCGGGACAGCAGCAGGTAGACCGCGATCGGGCCGAGTGCGAGCGAGGGCAGCTGGACCGCCGCGCGCACCGGCGCCACGCAGAGCGGCAGCAGCACACCGGCGAGCAGCGCGGACGTGATCGGCGCCGGTATTCGTCCGATCCAGCCCATGAGGTGGCTCGACAGCCCGGTGACCACGATCAGGGCGCCCGCCACGGCGAACGCCCCCACGGCCGCCGGATAGCCGCCGTGCTGTCGACCGGCCGTGACCAGAAGCGCGGCACCCGGTGTGGACCAGGCGACGCTGATCGGCCGGCGGTGGCGCAGCCCGAACCAGATGGCGAGGCCGCCGACCGCGAGGCACGCGGCGAGCAGCCCGGAGACGGCCTGCCGCTGGTCCGCGCCGACCGACCGCAACCCGACGTCGACCAGCGCGAACGACGCGCTGAACCCGACGAGCGCGGTCACCAGGCCGGCGATCAGCGGCTGGGTCGACCCGCGGGGCGTTCCGTAAAGAGAACGTTCCATAGACGGAACGATACCCCGATCAACCGGCATACTGGTAGCCATGGCCCAGGCAGCGCGGACGACGACCAGCGAGCTCGCCCACGAGGTGGCGAAGCGCATTCAGCAGCTACGCGCCGAGCGCGGCCTCAGCCTCTCCGAGCTCGCCCGGGGCGCGCGACTGGGCAAGGCCACGCTCTCCGCCATCGAGTCCGGCACCCGCAACCCGACCCTCGAGACGCTCTACGCCATCGCGGCGCACCTCGACGTCCCGCTCGCCGCGCTGCTCGCCCCGCCGACCCCGACCGACTCGCCGAGGGTCAGCGGGACCGCGGTGACCGCCGAACTGCTGGAGGTGTTCACCGACGCGTGGGCCACCACGGAGCTCTACCGCCTGACGATCCGTCCGGGGCCGACCCAGACCTCCCCCGCCCACCCGGCCGGCGTCATGGAGTACCTGACCGTCTTCTCCGGAACGGCGGTCGTCGGCCCGCAGAGCGCGCCGCTGACCGTCTCGGCGGGCGGTCATGCCGCGTTCGCCGCGGACGCCCCGCACGTCTACGCCGCCCTCGACACCGAGGTCAGCGCCTCCCTCGTCATCCGGCACCCGAAGGCCTCACGAGCCGCGCAGGTCGAGCGCGAGCAGTAGGTCGGCCTGGGTCTCGAGCTGCGCGAGCGGGCGGCCGACCAGGTCCTCGATGCGGGAGATCCGGTACCGCAGGGTATTGACGTGGATGTGCATCGTCGCGGCGCACCTGGTCCAGGAGGCGGAGGCGCGCAGGAAGGCCTCCAGGGTGAGTTCGAGCTCTGAGTTGTGCAGCCGGTCGTAGTCGAGGATCGGGCTGAGCAGGCGGTCGCGGTAGGCGGCGCGGACCTCGTCGGGGATGCTGGCGAGCAGCAGTGCGTGCGAGGCGATGTCGGCCTGGCGGACGACGGTGACCGGCTCGGGCTTGGTCACGGCCAGCCGCAGCGCGTGGCGCGCGTCCGAGATCGCGCGCCTGGACGCGGCGGCGTCGGCCACGGCGTCGGAGAGGCCGACCGCGATCCGGCGCGCGGCCAGTCCGGGCGTGATCCGGTCCAGCCAGCGGCCGAGCGCCTCCCCCGGGTCGGGCTCGGCGCGGGTCAGGGCCACGGCGTGCGCGGGCAGGCCGGCCGTCGCGTCCGCGTCGAAGCGCGCGATGAGGGCCGAGCAGGAGCCGAGCGCGGCGTCGAGCATCGCGTCGGGTCGGGCGCAGGGGTCTGAGACGGAGAGCACCACGGCGCGGTGGCCGCCGTCCGCGAATCCGAGGTCTGCCAAACGGCGGCCGGCGTCGCGACCCGCGGCGAGGTCGGTCACCAGGCGTTCGGCGTCGGCGCGCCAGGCGGCCGTGCGATCGGCGAGGCGGGCGCGCTCGGCGGCCAGGACGTCCGTCACCTGGTCGACGATGCCGCGGCGCTGCGGATCCCACTGCCGCCAGTCGCCGTCGAGGACGAGGTACCAGTCGGTGATCCGGTCAGCGGCGCCGTCGGCGATCGGGAAGACGCTGCGGTGTACTCGCGCGGCGCCGCTTCCGGAGGCGGGCATCGCGACCCGGGCCGGCAGCGTCGACGCGGAGAGCGCCGCGCGCGCCAGCTTCGTCCGCTCGGCCTCGGCCAGCTCCGCGCCGCTGGACGCGACGGCCGTGCCGGCGGAGTCGACGACCCAGCAGACCAGGCCCAGGTCGGCGGCGATCAGCTCGAGGATCGCACCGAGCGCCTGCACGGGGTCCCCCGCCGCGACGAGCCGGCGATGGCGTTCGAGCACGCTGCCGAGATCGTTCGCGCGCTGGCCGGAGATCCGGCGCACGACGTACTCGGTCAGCGTCGCGAAGGCGAGCGATCCGGGGACCCGTAGCAACGGCAGCCGGTGCTTGCGGCAGGCGGCGAGCAGTTCGGGCGGCAGCTCCTCGTCCCCGGCGTTGCCCGCGGCCAGCGCGCTGGCCCCCGAGGCGGCGACCGCGGAGACGAAGCGCTCGGCGTCCTGCGGCTCCTTGCGCCAGATCATCCCGGTGACGATCAGCTCCCCGCCCTGGAGGTAGCGGCTGGGGTCCGGCATGTCGGTGGTCACGACCCGGCGCACGGTGCGGTCGAGGCCCAGCGCCTCCGTGACCGGAGTCAGGGCGCAGGGCGGCTCGAGCAGTTCGCGCACCAGCATAAGCGGCACGGTAACCCGGGCCCCGCGGCGCTGGGAAGCAATTCGTGCGATCGCACGAACGACCCGCTGCCTGGCACGTCAGGTTCATGGTTTCCGCCCGTGGCACCGGGCCGGGACCGGCTGTTCAATCTCGGTCGTCGCCGGTTGATCGGACAGGAAGGCGGGCGGTGCGGGATGGACGCGGTCGAGGAAGTGGCGTGGTTCGACGGGCTGCCGTCGGACGAGGCCGTGCGGGCGCTCGCGCAGTGCTGCGCGTCGGGCCGCTGGGCGCGGGCCGTGGCCTCGGCGCGGCCGTACCGGACGTGGGCCGCGCTCCTCGACCGGGCGAACGCCGTCCTGCGTGAGCTGGACTGGCCGGATGTGCTGGAGGCGCTCTCCGCGCATCCGATGATCGGCCGGCGCGCGGACGGCGACAGCCGGGAGGCCGCCTGGTCGCGCAGCGAGCAGGCCGGCATGGACGACGCGGCGCGGGACGTCGCCGAGCGGCTGGCGGCACTCAATGTCGCGTATCAGGAGAAGTTCGGGCACGTCTTCCTGATCTGCGCGTCCGGGCTGCCGGCCGAGGTGATGCTGCGTGCGCTGGAACACCGGATCCGCAACGACGCGGCCTCCGAGCGGCTGGCGACGCGCGCCGAAATGGCCGCGATCACCCGGCTGCGGCTGGAGCGGCTGCTGACGGCCGGGGCCGAGGTGGGCGCGCCGTGAGCCTGTCGACGCACGTCCTCGACGCGACCCGCGGCGAGCCGGCGGCCGGAATGCGCGTGCGTCTCTACCGAGGAGACGTGGAGCTCGCCGACCTGGTCACGGATGCGGACGGACGGATCCGGGACGCGTTCCCGCCGCTGGAGGCGGGCGTGCACCGGCTGGTCTTCGCCACCGGCGACCACGCGGAGCGCTGCTTCTACCCGGAGGTCGCGATCGCGTTCACGGTCGAGGATCCGGGGCGCCACCACCACGTGCCGCTGCTGCTGAGTCCGTTCGCTTATTCGACCTACCGAGGGAGCTAGACCGTCGATGCCGATCATTCTGGGCGAGAACCGCTACGGCAAGGCCGAGACACACGTCGTGCGCATCACCAAGGACGGGCCGAATCACGGAATCAAGGACCTGTCGGTCAGCATCGCCCTCTCGGGCGAGATGAGCGACGTGCACCTGTCCGGCGACAACGCGGCCGTGCTGCCGACCGACACGCAGAAGAACACCGTCTTCGCCTTCGCGCAGAAGTACGGCATCGAGACCGCCGAGCACTTCGCGGTTCTGCTCGCGCAGCACTTCGTGGACTCGCAGGCCACGATCCACCATGCGCGGGTCGAGGTGGCCGAGTTCGCGTGGGACCGGATCGAGCCGTGGGCCGGGCGACCGCGCCCCGACGGCGCCGAGCGCGAGCACGGGCACTCCTTCGTGCGCTCGGGCCGGGAGACGCGGACCGTCATCGTGCACTGCGACGGTGACCGGACGCACGTGGTCAGCGGCCTGCGCGACCTGGTCGTGCTCAACTCGACGGCCTCGGAGTTCCACGGATACATCAAGGACGAGTACACGACACTCCCCGAGACGCGGGATCGAGTACTCGCGACGGCGGTGACCGCACAGTGGCGGCACGCGCAGTCGGACAACGCCGAGATCCGCAGCGTCGACTTCGACGGCGAGTACGACGTGGCACGGGCCTCGCTCCTCGACGCCTTCGCCGACACCTACAGCCTTTCTCTCCAGCAGACCCTGTACGCGATGGGCACGCGGATGATCGACGAGTGCACGGACGTCTGCGAGGTCAGGCTCGCCCTCCCGAACAGGCACCACTTCGCCGTGGACCTGAGCCCCTTCGGCATGCAGAACCCGAACGAGACCTTCTACGCCGCCGATCGGCCGTACGGGCTGATCGAGGGGACGGTGCTGCGCGAGGACGCGCCGCCGGCCGGACCGGCCTGGAGCTGAGGGCCATGGACTTCCTGCATCCTGGCAGCTGGGACGAGGCGCTCGCGCTCAAGGCGGAGCGGCCCGAGGCGGTGCCGATCGCCGGCGGCACGGACATCATGGTCGAGATCAACTTCGACGTGCACCGGCCCGCCGCCCTGATGGACCTCAACGGGATTCCCGAGCTGTACACGTGGTCGCGCGAGGCCGACGGCCGGATCCGGCTCGGCGCCAACGTGCCCTACGCGCGGATCATCGCGGAGCTGCGCGACGTGCTGCCCGGCCTGGCGATGGCCTCGCGCACGGTCGGCTCGCCGCAGATCCGCAATCGCGGCGGCGTCGGCGGCAACCTCGGCGCGGCATCGCCGGCCGGGGACACGCATCCGGTGCTCGTCGCGACGGACGCGGTGATCGAGGTCGCGTCCGTGCGCGGCACCCGGCGCATCGCGGCGACCGACTTCTACCAGGGCGTCAAACGAAACGCGCTGGCCGAGGACGAGCTGATCTCGGCCATCCTGCTCGAGCCCGCCGCCGGGCCGCAGCAGTTCTCGAAGATCGGCACCCGGAACGCGATGGTCATCGCCGTGTGCTCCTTCGCGGTCGCCTTCGACTCGGCCGCGCATCGCGTGGGCACCGGGATCGGCTCCTCGGCGCCCACTCCGCGGCGCGCCCGCGAGGCCGAGGCGCTGCTCGCCGAGCAGCTGCCGTGGGAGAGCGCGCGCGAGCTGCCGGACGCGCTCGTCG
>DASTAE010000051.1:0-8489 GCA_035712985.1 Actinospica sp. | reverse complement strand
ACCGGCTCTCAGCAGCGGTGACGGAGGGATTTGAACCCTCGGTGGCTTGCACCACAAACGCTTTCGAGGCGTTCTCCTTAGGCCGCTCGGACACGTCACCGGGGAGAACATTACCCGATGGGGCGCCGTGAGGCGAAAAAGGTTTCCAGCAGGGCCGTGGCCTCGGGTGCGAGGATGCCGGGGACGACTTCGGGGCGGTGGTTCAGGCGCTGGTCCCTCGGGAGGTCCCAGAGGGAGCCGACGGCGCCGGCCTTGGGGTCCGCCGCGGCGTAGACGATTCGGTCCACGCGGGCCAGGACGCTGGCTCCCGCGCACATGGCGCAGGGCTCCAGGGTGACGACGAGGGTGCAGCCGGACAGGCGCCAGGTGCCTCTGGCCCTTCCGGCCTCGCGCAGGGCCAGGACCTCGGCGTGGCCGGCCGGGTCGTGGTCGGCCTCGCGGACGTTGTGGCCGCGGCCGAGCACTTCTCCGTGCTCGGTGACGACGACCGCGCCGATGGGGACGTCGCCGGTCGCGGGGGCGAGGGCGGCCTCCGCCAGGGCCGCCCTCATCCACGTCTCGTACCGTTCCACGAGCCAGGACGGGAGCGCGCTCAGCGGACCGCCTCGAGCTCCTCGGCCGCGCCGAGCACGCCGGCGATCTCGGAGAGGGCGTCGGCGGGGGTGAGCCGTCCGTCGCAAAGGCCGATCAGGTCCCTGGCCGCCTGGCCGAAGTCCGCGAGCAGCGCCGCGTCCCCGGCCGGGCCGCTCGGGGTGCTGGGCCCGGCGTACTCCTCCTCGTCCTCGAGGTCGACCTCGGCGTCCTCGTCGAGGTCCTCCTGCGCCTCCTGCTGCTCCGCGGGCGCCGCCGCCTCCAGCGGCGAGCCGTCCGGACCCACCGGCACCAGGCTCGTCGCGGTCAGCAGGTCGGCATAGCCCGAGCGGCTCACGCCCGCGAGGTCGGAGGCGAACACCCGCGGATCCTCGTCGACGTCGAGCCGGACCACCGCGAACCAGGCGTCCTCCCGCTCCAGCAGGACGACGGCCGTGTCCGGCTCCTCGTCCTCGCAGGCCTCCCTGATGAACTCGACGAGGCCCACGCCGTCGTCCACCTCGTCCAGGTCGACGTCGCGCGCCTGCCACTCGTCCGCGTAGCGCGCAAGCAGAGCTGCGAAATAGGCCACGGTCTGCCCACTCTCCCCTCTCTCCGACACGTACTCACGTACCGTTCGTGCTGCTCTTCGTAGTTCAGTATCCGTCCGCCGGGTCGAATCCCGGGCGAGCGCAATCGGTGAACTGGCGTGCGAAGCCGATGCGCCCAGCCAAGTGTGCCACCAGGTCGGTCAATCTCAGCGCTCGTTCATCCAACAGCTGCTCGCAGGCCAACTGGAGTTCCAGCGGGTCCAGGCCCAGGTCGGCGAAGATCGCGTCGTCGCCCGCCGGCCCCTGGCCCTGATCCGGGGTCAGGCCGAGCCGGTCGAGCACCTGCGCGGCCACCGCGTCCTCCTCGGCGGCCGCACGCTCCGAGATGAACAGCCGCTCCTCGCGGCCGACCAGCCGAAGCGCGATGAAGTACTCGTCGCCGAAGCCGAGCAGGCCGAGGGTCGGGCCTTCGGACAGCTGCTGGCGGACGGCGTGGATGAACAGGTCGAGGTCCTCGGCGACGTGCGGGGGCAGCGGCGCGGCCGCCCAGCGACCGTCCTCCTGGTACACGGCCACCGCGAAGTCGACGAACTCCTCGTCGAACGGGGCCTGCTGCCCGGCCAATGCCCTGCCTCCCGCCGCCTCCGGCTGCGTGGTCTGCTCACTGGCATCGTCGCAGAAAGAGGCCGTTTCCGGCACTGGTTGGCGCACACGGACTGCTCACGCGCGCGCAGATCAGTCGCCCGGGTCAGTACCGGAACGTACGGAGCAGGCGCGCGTGCAGCTCGGCGTGCCTGGCCTTGCGCGGCGCGACGCGCTTGCGCAGCTCCTTGGCCTCGGCGAGTTCGGCGAGGAAGACGGCCCGGCGCAGGGTGCGGTCCTGCACCTTCCGCTCCGGCTCGGACTTCCGGGGGGATTCGGCGGACTTCCTGCCACGTTGCTCGCTCATGGTGACCCCGCTTCCTTCCTCAAGACCCTACCCCGGCTGACCGGGACGGCAACCCGAAAACGTCATCGGGCCCGGGTCCGCATACACTCTTCGGCATGCGTATCCACGTCGCCGACCACCCGCTGATCGCCCACAAGCTCACCGCGCTGCGCGACCAGCAGACCGACTCACCGACCTTCCGTCGGCTGGCCGACGAGCTGGTGACGCTGCTCGCCTATGAGGCCACCCGGGACGTCCGGGTATCCCCGTCCGAGATCGTTACACCTGTGGCGCCCACCACAGGGGTGCGCCTCGCCTCGCCGAAGCCGCTCGTCGTGCCGATCCTGCGGGCCGGGCTCGGCATGCTGGACGGCATGGTCCGGCTGCTGCCGACCGCCGAGGTGGGCTTCCTCGGCATGGTCAGGGACGAGGGCACGCTCACCCCCTCCACCTACGCCACCCGCATGCCGGACGACCTCTCCGGCCGCCAGTGCTACGTGCTCGACCCGATGCTGGCCACCGGCGGCACCCTGATCGCCGCGGTGAACCTGCTCGCCTCGCGCGGGGCCGACGACGTGACCGCCATCTGCCTGCTGGCCGCCCCGGAGGGCATCGCGGCGATGGAGAAGGCGCTCGGCGGCTCGAGCGTCCCTGTGACGGTGGTCACGGCGGCCATCGACGAGCGGCTCAACGAGCACGGATACATCGTGCCGGGCCTCGGCGACGCCGGCGACCGGCTGTACGGCGTGGCGGGCTAGCGCCGCTTCACTCCGAAGAGGTCTCCAGGACGGCCACGGCCGTCCCGGGGGCCTCTTCCCGCATCTCAGGACTCGATGACATCGATCCCGGGCCGGCTCCGGGCACTGAGCGTCACCGGCGGCTCGGTATTGTGACGGCGAAACCGGTTTCCGGAGGTGCCCGCCTCGGGTAGGGCGTAAGGGGAGGCACGGCCTGGACCCGCCGAGCACGGGTGCGGTCGATCTTCCTGTGCGAGAACGATATTCAGGCTACGCTGGTGTCGGCATCAGCAGAGTCGGAGGGGACAAGGAGAGGCCCATGCCGAAGGCAAAGCCCGCCATCCAGTGGGGCATCGTGATCTTCCTAGTCTTCTACATAGTCCACGATCCGGGCTCCTCGACGCGCCTCGTGGGGAACGCCTTCGACTTCATCTCGAACACGGTGCACACCCTGTTCTCGGTGTTCTCGTTCCACTCGAACGCCTGAGGCCCGATGTCCATGACGGACTTCTCCCAGACGCCGGCCACCGAGGCGCCCGGGTGGATCAAGAAGTACCTGGATCCGAGCGAGAAGCTGGTCTTCCACGCCCGCTTCCACCCCGCGACGCTGCTCGAGCCGGTGTCCGTGTTCGTCCTCGGACTCGTGGCCACGAGCTACGCCGACCTCGCGGTCCGCTCCTCCTCGGGGCGCGGTCGCGAGGTGCTGGTCCTCGTGTGGGTGGTCTGGGCGGCCTGGGCGCTGTCCACGATCTGGGATTACAAGACGCTGACCGGCTTCTATAAGGGCTCTGCGGTGACGCGGTTGTTCGCGTTCCTGCTGACCGCCGGATTCATCGCGCTCTTCGGCTATATCGGCAAGACCCGCGGTGTCGGCTCAGCGCTCTGGTTCGCCCTGCTGCTGTACACACTGTGGACCTTCATGCAGGTGCTGCTTTACCTGAGCCACTACATGGTCCTCACCAACAAGCGGCTGATCGTGCTGGAGGGCATCGTCAACCGCGAGATCAAGTCGCTGCCGCTGGGCAAGCTCTCCGACATGATCTACCAGCGCACGGCGATGGGCCACGCGCTCGGCTACGGCACCTTCGACCTGCAGGCGCCCGGCGCCTCGGTGAACCTCGGCCGGCTCAAGTACGTGAGCAAGCCGGACAACACCTACCTCCAGGTCTCCCACCTGCTGTGGGCGGCCAGCGCCCCGCCGGACCCGAAGAAGATCCAGCTGGACGGGCAGATCGTCGAACCGGGCGGCGGCGGATCGAAGCCGATCAACCTCTCCGGCCAGATGGACGGCTGAGTTCCCGGTTCCCGGTAAGGACAAAGGCAGGCGGAGCCCCGCGGGCGCCGCCCGCCTTTCGCATGGCCCTGAGAACTACACGAGTCCCGGCGGCACCTGGTCCAGCGTGCGCAGGATGGCCTCGGCCAGCTCCCGCGCGGTCGCGGCGGTCAGCTCCACCGCGACCCGCGCGCCGGCGCCCTCGCCGGGATTGCGGAAGTCGATGTTGAGGGTGTGCTCGGCCGGGGCGTGCACCGGGTGGTCGAAGTAGACCGAGGTCTCGGTCAGCGTGAACCAGCCCTCGCCCCCCTTGCCGCTGCCCTCGGTCGCCACCATCTCCGTGATGTACGTGCACATGGGGATCAGGCTCCGAGGTGCTTGCCGTAGAACGCGGCGATCCGCGCCCAGCCGTCCTTGGCCGCCTCGGGCCGGTAGGACGGGCGGTCCACGGCGAAGAACGCGTGGCCCGCGCCCTCGTAGGAGTGGAACTCGTAGTCCTTGCCGGCGCCCTTGAGCAGCTGCTCGAAGTCGGCGACCTGCTCCGGCGTCGGGTACTTGTCCTCCGCGCCGAACAGGCCGAGGATCGGGCAGCGGACCTCGGTGACCCGCTCGTTCAGGCCGGTGATCTTCGTCGGCCAGCCCTCGGGCACGGTGCCGGTCACGTAGGCGCCGTAGCAGTCCACGGCCGCGTCGACGTCCACGGTGATCGCCGCGAGGACCGACTGCCGGCCGCCGGAGCAGTAGCCGATGGTGCCCACCTTGCCGTTGGAGTTGGGCAGCGACCGCAGGTAAGCCGCGGCGCCGGCCACGTCGACGGTCAGCCGCTCGTCCGGCACGCCGCCGTTCGCCCGGCCGGCCGCGGCGGCGTCGTCCGGGGCCGCGCCGGGAGCGTCGCGCCAGTAGAGGTTCGGCATGACGGCGTTGTAGCCCATCGCGGCGAAGCGGCGGACGATCTCCTTGGAGGCCTCGTCGTAGCCGGGCATGTGGTGGATCACGACGACTCCGCCGCGCGGCTCGGCGTCCTGCGCGAGCGCGGCGTAGGCCTCGATCTCGCCGTCCTCGGTGCCGATGGTGATGGTCTGGGAAAGGAAGGCATCGCTCATGCGCCCAGTCTTAGACTAATTAGGCTTGCTCAGCAACTACGGGGACCGGTCCCCGGGCCGAACTGCCAGCATCCGAGGCGTGACCTCGACAGGAGAGTACGGATTCGAAGACGCCGCGCGCCGGGTGGGGCGCGCGGACCTGGGCCTCGGCGAGCAGCTCGGGCGCGGCGGCCAGGGCACCGTCTACCGGGTCACGAGCCTGGCCGGTCTGGTGTACAAGGAGTACAGGCCCGAGGTGCTGCCCGACCTCGACGCGGCGGCGCTGGCGGCGATGGTCGATCTGCGGGCCGGCGCCCGGGCGCTGTCGGCCGAGGCGCAGTGGCTCGGCGAGACGAGCGCGTGGCCCACGGCGGTGGTCGAGAACGCGGGTTCGGCCTGCGGATTCCTGATGCCCGAGGTGCCGGACCGCTTCCGCTTCGACTACCGCGGGCTGCGGTCGGCCGCGGAGCGGCGCCTGGCGAACTTCGAGTACCTGCTGAACGCGGACGCCTACGTCGCCGGCGTCGGGATCGCGGTGAGCGACCGGGACCGGATCGCGCTGCTGCACGACCTGGCCGCGACACTGGTTCGCCTGCACCGCATGGGAATCGCGGTCGGCGACCTGTCGCCGAAGAACCTGCTGTTCACGACGAGCCCGCGCGCCGAGTGCCACCTGATCGACTGCGACGCGATGCGCCTGGACGGCGCGAGCGTGCTGCCGCAGGCGGAGACTCCGGACTGGCAGTTGCCCGCCGCGGAGGAGCGGGCGACCGCCGCCGGGGACGCGTACAAGTTCGCACTGCTCGCGATCCGGCTGTTCGCGCGGAGCCAGACCACGACCGATCCGTCCGAGCTGACGCTGATCAGCCCCGCGCTCGGCGCATTGGCCCGGCAGGGTCTCGACCCGAATCCGGCGCTGCGCCCGAGCCCCGCGCAGTGGGCCGAGGAGCTCGCTCCCGTCCTGGCGGTCGCGTCGACCGAGACGGCTCAGCTCACGAACTTCGCCGCAGGACTGCCGCCCTGGTACTCACCGGGGTCGAGCGGCATCCCCGGGGCGCCGGTCGGCACGGCGACGGGCATGACCACGGCCACGGCCAATCCCAAGAACGGAGGCATCATCGCCGCGGCCGTGTCCGCGGCGGTGCTGATCCTGATCGTGGTGCTGGCGCTCAGCAACAGCCACCAGGCCGCGCCGACACCCGGGCCGGTCTACAGCTCGGACTCCTACGATCCGAACACCACGTACACGGACCCTTATACCGATCCGGTGACCACGACCGAGGCTCCGACTCAAGACCCTGAGGCCGCCGCCACCGTCGGATCCTGCTTCTACGACGACGGTTCGGGAACGACCTCCGACCTGGTCGCGACGGACTGCGCGACCGGGGCCTTCGAGGTCGTCAAGATCGTGAACGGCAGCACAGATCTGACCGGCTGCGACGGCGTGTCGGACGAGGACGAGGCGGTCTCCGCGCCCTCCGACGACCTGGTGCTGTGCCTGAGCTACCAGAACGACGGCGGCACGGCCTACCACGCGACGCAGGGCCAGTGCGTCTACGGGCAGTCGGGCTCGGGCTCGGAGTGGGACACAGAGGACTGCCAGACCGGGAACTTCAAGGTGCTGGCCGTCTACCGGGGCACCACGGACTCCGGCAAGTGCAAGTCGCTGGGCGACTACGACTACTCGGAGTACTACACGGAGACCGACTCGTCGCTGGACGTGCTGCTCTGCCTCTCGATGAACTATCCCGACGCCGCCGGGGACGCGTCGCAGAACGAGTGCCTGTCCAAGAGCGGCACCGATTCACACCCGACGTTCACCAACACCGGTTCGTGCAGCAACTCGAACGTCTACGTGACCGGCCGGACCAACACGTACGACGATCCGAGCTTCTGCGGGAACGACGGCGCGACATGGTGGGAGAACTCTGACTTCCCGACCCTCGCCTACACCGTGTGCTGGGCGTATCGCTAGGCCGGCGGCAGGCACAGCAGGATGTCGGCACCGTCGGGGCGGTCGCGCGCCGCGACGGTGCCACCGTGCTGCTCGGCGATCTGACGGACTATCGCGAGGCCGAGACCGGAGCCGGGCATGGATCTGCCGGCCGGGGAGCGGTAGAAGCGGTCGAAGACGTAGGGCAGGTCGTCGGTCCGGATGCCGGGGCCCTGGTCGCGGACGTCGAGCTCGGCGTAGCCGTCGGCGGTGGGCCATAGCCCGACGCGGATCACGCCGCCGTTCTGGCTCCATTTGACGGCGTTGTCGAGCAGGTTGCCGATCGCGCGGTGCACGGGGCCAGCGCTGTCCCCGCTGCGCCGCCGACCACCAGCGCGGCCAGGCCGAAAGCCGCCGCCTTGCGTCCGGTGTGGATGCTCATCGATACCTCCGTGGGTCCGGGCGGCCCGGACGGCCGCCGCACTCCATCAGACCGGCGCGAGTTTCCGGGGTCCCGAGGCGGACCTTCGGGTCTCCTGAGAGGTTCCCGGACATGACGCAGGGGCGGCGCCGTGGCTCGTGGCCCGGTGCCGCCCCTGGATCAGACGTGCCGTCAGACGCCGGCCGAGGCGCCCTTGCGACGACGGCGCAGCATGATCACGCCGCCGATGATCGCGGCGGCCCCGGCGCCCGCGGCGGCCGGAGCGCTGACCATCGGGGTCGGGTTGACCGAGACGGGCGGCGCGCCGCCGCAGGACGCCTGCGCGACGGTCAGCGTCTGCGTACCGTTCAGCAGGTTGATCTTCAGAGCGGCGTTGGTGAGCACGCCGGTCGTCGGGTTGGTCGAGCTCGGGAAAGTCTGGATCGAGCCCAGGCCGCCCGGGATCGAGATCGTCGTCGGGACGTTCGACAGGGTGATCGGCGTCGTGATCGGGCCGACCTTGAAGGCCAGGCTGGCGATCGTGCTGTTGCCGCTGTTGCCGGTCGGAGTGCCGTTGCAGGTGGTGTCGACCGCGCCGACCACGAGGCTGGTGAGGCCGCCGAGCGCCACGGTCAGGCTGTCCGCCTTGGCCTCGGCGAAGGAGGTGCCGGCGGTCGGGTCGCCGGTGGTGTTCGCGCTCAACAAGGAGTTGGAGGCGAAGGGCGCGACCGCGATGGAGGAGACCGTCTGCAGGCCGGTCGGCGGCCCGGGGTAGTTCGAGTGCGGGGTGGGGGCCACGGTGACGATGCCGGAGGAGGAGACCATGAAGGCGTCCGCCACCGGGGCGCTCAGGGCCGCGTGGGCGGGGACAGCGGTGCACAGCAGGCCGCCGAGAGCGGCAGCGCCCGCGACCAGCCGTGCGGTGGTGCGTGTGTTCATCTGCGAGTTGCTTTCTGCTGATTTCGATGGCGGACATTCCGCCCCTGATAACAGA